>CAYOLE010000226.1:0-5779 GCA_964404705.1 uncultured Rhodohalobacter sp.
GGCTTGTACCTCCCCTCAACAAGTTGCAGAAGAACCACAGCAAACTCAACCGACTGTGGCAGATATTGATCGACCCATACCCTATCCAATTGATGTTCCAAATGCATTTACAAGGGCTTTAGATTTTGGCACCCGCTCAGAAACTGGTGAACCGGGCGATGAATACTGGCAAAATGAAGCTTCTTATTCATTACATGCACTACTCGATCCAGATAGTCATATGATATACGGTGAGGCGGATGTTATCTATTTCAATAATTCTCCCGAACCGTTAAATACCCTTGTGGTTGAACTTGCTCAAAACGTTCACAAAGAGGGAACGCCAAAACTCGACATAACAGAGATCACAGGGGGTATAGAACTTACCAAATTAGAGGTAAATGGAGTTGAAATGCAGGAAACTACTCTGCAGGCCCGCTGGACCCAGGGAGCTGCAGGTTACATTTTGGATGGCACCCGTCTTTATTTATATCCCGAAGGCTCTATCGCCTCCGATGGATCAGCAGAACTTCGATTCGAATGGAATTTTGAAATCCCCCGACAGGGAGCATCAGGCCGCATGGGACGCAGTCGCGATAACCTCTACATGATTGCTTATTGGTATCCGCAGGTAGCTGCCTATGATGATGTTTATGGCTGGATGGACGATTCTTTTCTGGGTAATGCAGAGTTCTACCATATATTTTCTGAATATGACCTTGCTGTTACCGCACCGCGGGAATGGATTGTAATGGGTACCGGAGAACTTATTAATCCGGAAGAAACACTAAGTACTGAGACGCTGGATCGCTATAATAACGCAGGTAACAGCGATGATGTAATTGTAATTGCCGATTTTGACGAACTGGAGTCTGCAACAGCATCCGGCGAAAATGGAATGTTAACATGGAAATTCAGATCGGATCGAGTACGCGATGTTGCCTTCAGCGCGACTCTGGAATCAAAATGGGAAGGAGCCCGCGCATCAACAGGAGATTTAAATGGTGATGGGAATCACAATTATACCCGCATAAACACCTTTTACCGGGACACAGCTCCATTATGGAGCGAAGTCACGGATTACTCTCAGCATAGCATTACTTTTCTCTCTGATTATACCACCATACCTTATCCCTGGCCACATATGACATCCGTTGAAGGTGCTGATATTATAGGTGGCGGAATGGAATTTCCTATGATAACACTTATGGGGGATTATAATAACGCAGGTGCCATTCCGCTTTATGAAGTAACTGCACATGAATTTGCTCATATGTGGATACCCATGATTATTAGCACCAATGAACGCCGCTATACCTGGATGGACGAAGGCCATACTGATTTTCATACTCAGCAAGCAAATGTCGACAGGTTCGGGGAAGAGCAATTCAGCAGAAGTGTATTATTCGAGCAGTATTTGCAAATTGCCGGAACCGATTTTGAGGGCGAAATTATGCGCTGGAGTGATTTTCACTACCCCGGCCCTGCATATGGAATAGCCTCTTATCCAAAACCGGCTTCTGTATTGACGGCATTAAAAGGTGTTGTAGGAGAAGATTTGTTCCTCGAAGCTCACCGCACATTCTTGCAAAGATGGGAGTATAAACACCCTTATCCCTGGGATTTTTTCAATACGTTTGAAGATGTAACGAATATGGATCTGTCCTGGTTCTGGAGAAGCTGGTATTATGAAACCTGGGTTCTCGATCAGTCTGTTACCGAAGTGTATTCAGAGGATGGAGATACTTTGATAATAATCGAAGATATTGGGAATATACCCATGCCGGTGTTGTTGCAGATCTCTCTTGAAGATGGAACAGTTATGGATGAAAAAATTCCCGTTGATCATTGGCTGGAAGGCAACAGAGAGTTAGAATATTCTGTCGAAACCGAATCACCTGTAGTAGAAGTAGTCTTAGATCCCGACGTTTATTTTCCGGATGTCGACCGATCGAATAATATATGGGAACTCGAAAATTAACGAGAAGATCATTCGATTATAACAGTATTATATAGTCTCGTTTAATTGTTTCGTGGGGTTAAAACGTATATAGTCTTACGCGGTAACTCCCTGATTCAGTTGTTTCCCTAAACACGATTATTACATATTCATCGTTTTCCCATTGTTGTAAAAATCTATAATTAATAACATATACACTTTTAACTGACGTTGTTTTTTTAGATTATTTGTTTTACTGAGAGTATAATCTTAAAATTTAAGTGCATTTCCCGTTACCGTCATGAATTTGCTGACTCATGACAAAATGATTGCGGTATTTTAAAATAGTTAGCACAGTTCAGAACCAGACTTTACATATATGGAGTTCTATAAAAAATTAAAAAAGGCGAATACGTTACGGATCGTCTTTTTTGGGATCGCCACAATTGCAGTCGTTGCCCTAACAGTGTTAAATGTGTACTCACTATACCAGCTGCGAATTTCATCAATAGAGTCTGCCACAGATGTTAAAAAGCTACAAATTGAAGAATTTACCAATCAGGTAAGTTATCGTTTCTTCAGCCCGGTTTGGGATTTAAGAAAACTTGATATGAGCCACGTTGAAACCGTTTGGAATGCGAATGAACCGCTGCCTAACAAGTTTATTGAGATTCTGGATAATGCAAGTCAGGAACCGCTCTATAGTGACATCCATTTTATTCATAAAGATCAGGCCGGGTGTGTTGATGAAAATGGATCGGTTTACAGATATGATCCTCAATCAAAACAATTCGTACTTACAACAGATATTCCGCAACTGGTTTGTGATGGATTCGAAATCTCTAAATCAAGAGCGCGAGTTATTGTCGATGATTATAGATTCAACACTAAATCTACGTTCGATTCTCACCGGTCTTTAACCATTGCACTCGTTGATTTGACTGATAATTCAATATTTGGCCATCTGAATTTGATGATCGACCGGGATTATCTTATAAATGAATATCTCGCCTCAGAATTGAAGAAGAATTTTGGTGATGCTGATAAATCCGGAATAGTAGTCTGGCTGCGTGACTGGGTTCAGGATGAAATTCTGCTGAGCAGTGATGAAGATTATTCCTATGACCGTGATTTGTATCCAATTGATTTGAGACAAAGATTTTCAGACTCTCTGGATGACTGGAGCATACATGCTACTATTTTAGAATCACCAACCATTGCCGCTTCTGATGCTTCATTAAATCGCAATCTTATCGTAATGGGTGTGGCTGTTATCGCACTTCTGGGGGCACTTTTTTTCATTTTCATCAACGCACAACGAGAACGGGAACTTGCTCAGCGTCAGGCAGGCTTCTTAGCCAACATAACTCATGAACTCAAAACGCCTCTTGCTGTGATGCAGGCTGCCGGAGAAAATATTTCAGATGGCAGAGTTACTGAAGGAAAGCGTTTAAAAAATTATGGAAATCATATTTATAACGAATCCATACGACTCAAAAAAATGATAGAAAAGCTTCTTGACGCAGCCAAAGTTGATTCGGGGCAGGTGTCCACAGAGCAGGCGCCGCATTTTCTTCATGAACTTGCAGGCGAATTTTTTGAAGCAAATAAAGACTACATCGAAAATCAGGGGTTTGATATATCATTCAGACATGACGATAATCTTCCGTTAGTAATGGTTGATGCTGATCATATTGAAACTATATTGAACAATCTTGTTGAGAACGCAATGAAGTATAGCTTAGATCGAAAAGTGATCAAAATCTCTGTAACCAAAACGGGGAATTTTGTTGAGTTGTCAGTTGCAGATAAAGGTACGGGCATTCCAAAAAGTTCATTACGATATATTTTTGATAAATTTTACAGGGTTGAAGACACCCTGACCGCAAAGACAAAAGGCCATGGTCTTGGTTTGTCTATCGTAAAAAATATGGTTGAAATGAATGGCGGCAATATCGATGTGAAAAGTCAATATGGCAAAGGATCTACCTTTACAGTTAAATTCCCCACACTGATGACATCAGATTTTGAAACTGATAAAGACATGTCTGACAATAATAAAGATAGTTTAAATAAGGAGAACGTTGACACATATATCCAGTAAAAAAATATTGATTGTTGAAGATGAACCAAGCCTGGTCTTTACATTACAAGATACCCTGGAAAGTGAAGGCTATCAGGTTGAGGTTGTCTCAGATGGCGAAAAAGCTATTGAAAAAACAAAGCAATTTAAACCGGATTTAATGCTTCTCGACCTTATGCTTCCCGGTGTAAGCGGTTATGAAATATGTAAGCAGATAAGAGCATCAAAATACACCTTTCCGATCATCATGCTCACGGCAAGAGACCAGGAAGTAGATAAGGTGGCCGGGTTAAACATTGGTGCTGATGACTATATCACAAAACCATTTGGTGTAAAAGAACTCCTTGCTCGAATTCAGGCACGTCTAAGGCGGGCAAGCTCCTACTCTAAATCAGGACCACTCGAAGTACTAAAGCTTGGAAATGTAAAAATTGATCTTAAAGAGTCGGAGGTAATTAAACCCGGTGGTGTCACCCATCCGTTATCAACCCGCGAGGTTGAAATGATTCATTACCTGGTTGAACGCGCAAATCAACCGGTATCCCGCGATGAATTATTAGAGCAGGTATGGCGATATGAATATAGTACCAACACCCGCACAGTAGATGTTCATATATCTAAATTGCGTGCTAAAATTGAAGAGCACCCTGATGATCCGCATCATCTCGTGACGCTCCATGGGGTTGGCTATATGCTAAAGATAAACTGAAAAAGCTTAATCCATCAGTTTATCAACTAATTACGGATTATCTTCGAGCTGGTCTTCTTGCAGGCCCTGAAGCTTGCATAATTTCGTCCGGATTTTCGGTCGAAATTTATTTCTGCAAAATTAATTACTAATTATAAGCCATCCAAAGGCTTTTCTGTAGGTAAGTATTTGCTGTAAATGTGAAACCGGAAGTAAAGGCCCGAAATAGCAGTTGGAACGCGCACAATTTCTCTTCATATCCGACTCTGATTTTTAAAATTCATTTCAGATTACAATTGGGTCAGATAATAAAAGCGCTTTTTTAGCCCTTATCGTTAGTAAGTCTTTTAAGCTTTTTTACCATATTTTATTTTGTAAAAATAGTAATTTAGCTTAATATTTTAACCAAAGATCAATTCTCGTGTTGTGGTAGACGACGAGATAGCTCCAACTCTCTCCCGGAACGGATACTTCCGGGAGAGGATTTTTTAATCCTCTCCTTTTTTAAGTTTTTGAATACGTTGCCACAACTTAAACTCCCGCCCCTCTGTACCGGGTTTATAAAATACAGAGTCGATTAAATTATCAGGAAGATATTGTTGATGCACCCAATTTCCCTTAAAATTATGAGGATATTTATAATCTTCTGATGCATTGGCAACATCCAGGTATGAAGCACTCAATTTGTTCGCGGTTTTATCTCGGAGATGCGCAGGCACTTCGCCGGTACCTTCATTCTTGATTTTATTATGCACATTGAACACAGCCTTTGTACTGTTACTTTTAGGTGCTAAAGATAAAAATATGGCACAATGTGATAAAAAATAAAAGCCTTCCGGCATTCCGGTTTTCAAAAAGGATTCGTGAGCCGCATTCACTACTGTGATCGCATAGGGATCGGCCATCCCAATATCTTCTGACGCAAATATGAGAAACCGACGAAATATAAAATTTGGATCTTCTCCTGCCTCAAGCATGGCAGTCATCCAATATAGAGAGGCATCGGTATCAGATCCCCTGAGAGACTTTATCATAGCGGATGCATAATGATAATGTTCATCCCCTGACCTGTCATATCTCACGCTTCTTT
>CAYOLE010000227.1:0-2423 GCA_964404705.1 uncultured Rhodohalobacter sp.
TAAAGCACCGTTTCGCGGAATGGCGTAATTGTATAAAATAAGGTGGAACTCCAAGGGCCTGTGGATTATATTGGTTGAATCCAATCATAAGCATTTACTACATAAACGAAATTCTTAATTAAATACAGGAGTCATCGCATGAGTAAAGATGATGAGATGAGTAACAGGGGATATTCCAGGAAAGAGTTTTTAAAACATTTCTCATTAGGGGTGGGAGGGGCATTTATCTTGCCCGGCCTTGCAGGTGCTTATAGTGGGAGTGGCAACGACAATCACCTTTATTATTACCAGCAGTGGGAGGAAAGAGAGGAACTCCCCGAAAGTGAAAAGCTGGGCATCGCCCTGGTAGGTCTTGGCAGTTACGCGATGGGACAACTGGCACCGGCGTTGCAAAATACAAAATTCTGCAAGCTGTCAGGACTGGTTACCGGTACGCCTTCCAAAGAGGAGGAATACGGTAGTGAATATAATATTCCCGACTCCAACATCTATAATTACGAAACCTACGATCAAATTGCTGATAATGATGATATCGACATTATTTATGTAGTTCTTCCCAATTCCATGCACGCTGAATATACAATTCGTGCAGCAGAGGCTGGTAAACATGTTATTTGTGAAAAACCAATGGCCACCTCGGTGGCAGATGCCCAGGCTATGGTGGACGCTTGTAAAGCAGCCGGGGTCAAACTTTCTATAGGGTACAGACTTCATTTTGCACCGCATCATGAGGAAGTGATGCGTATTGGGCAGGAAGAGATTTACGGTCCCGTGACTGAAATGAACAGTGGATTTGCTTTTACGCTTACCGATCCCAACCGCTGGCGAATTGATAAGGAACTAGCCGGGGGTGGTCCATTAATGGATGTCGGCATCTATGCTGTTCAGGCTGCATTGTATACTATGGGCGAACTTCCACTTTCTGTGACTGCAGAAACCCCTGAGAAAACCAAACCCGAACTGTTTGATGAGGTAGAAGAGACGATCACCTGGACTCTCGAATTTCCGGGGGGCGTAAAACAAACGGGTGAGAGCAGCTATGCCCAGTCATATAACTATCACCATGCTAAAACGTCCGGCGGATTCTGCAATATAGAACCTTCTTACGGGTACGGTGGACTTGCGGCGGAGACCCATAACGGTGCAATGGATCTCCCCAATGTAGGACAACAAAAGCTGCAGATGGACGCCTTCGCTGATTGTGTCATAAATGACAAGGAAAGCCGTGTATCCGGAGAGATGGGATTGCGGGATACCAAGATATTAATGGCCATTTATGAGTCTGCCGAGAAAGGCCAAAAAATTGAGTTTGACTGGTCGTGATATTACGCTAATAAGCCTTATTTAGATTGGCCTGCCAACCACTCCATGATCGTGACAGGTCGTCCATCCAGTTTTACGAGATTGCCATCGAAATCCCGCCTGGCTACATTGGCATGTGAGTAAATCCAGCTCCAGTGATCCGGGTAATGATAGCCATCTCCACCAAAAAATCCTGTAATATCAACAACGTGATCATAAAAACTGAAGTGGACATTTGGCGCCCCTGCTTCCTTCAGCTTATTGTAAACCGGCAGCACAGTTTGATCCGGTACAGTAGTTCCATCTTCTTTTGCATGGATAAACCAGATCGGTATGTTTTTAATCCGTTCAGCTTGCGCATCTGAGAAGAATTCTCCCTGATAAGCCAAAGCGCTTGGGAAGGCAGCAGCAAAGAAGTCGGGATATTCAATAACAAGCTTAAGGGCTAAATAGGCGCCATTCGAAGCCCCGCCTACATAGATGCGATCCTGATCTACACCAAGGTTTCTGGAAATATAATCATCAATAAGAGCCTTTACCGCTTCGTAGTAAATATCGTCTGTTTGACCGCTTGTAGAACCCTCACCACTATCCATCCAACGAGTTGGACTCTGGGGGACAAGAACATGAGCTCCTTCAAAAATGGCTTGTATTTCGTCGGAGGCATAATTAGCCGCCTTGTTAGCTACGAGCGGGATAGACGGATCAACACCTCCTTCGCCACCGCCATGTAACCAAATGATCAGAGGAGATTCTTCATCACCATTTTCAGGACTATAAGCTGCATATGACATTGTGATACCATTTTCATCCGAAAACGTCCCGGAAAGATCAAATCGATCAATGATCGGCATAATTCGGTTTACTTCTTCGTTCCAGATCATACCTTTTACCTCATCCCGAATCGTCATTTCATAATCGATCCAGTTATTGCCACTACAGCCTTCCGCCTGTGAATATTGAATAGGTGAGCCAATCGGCTGATTTGGAGCCACGGCCAGTACCAATGTAATATGATTTCCTTCTTCCAGTCTCGCTCCTTCAGCATCAGATACGTACCCGGTAATCACTCTTCGGCTGCCCAAAACCTGACCGGGAGGAATGGTAGGACAATCAGATGA
>CAYOLE010000227.1:2523-5701 GCA_964404705.1 uncultured Rhodohalobacter sp.
TGAAAACTATCCTGACGGCTCGGGACTGCGTCACCTGTTGATGCGCTTTTTATGTACCCAGCAGATGTGTCTCGGATTACGTTAATGGGTGTTATTAATCTTGAAGTTACCACATAGTAATCTCTTAGTAGGGAAAAGTCCATATAATTCCAACACGCTGCAAGGGCGGTGCTGGTGCCGCAAGACTGAACTGATGGAGTCATATCAAGGAAAGAAATATGCAAATCTTGATGGATCTGATCTTTGTGAAAACTCTCCTTCATGAAAATTTCGTGCCATATTTGCAGAGCGTAGCTGCATAAGGCAACTAAATATTTCGTTCATTAAGAATTACCATTCAGAATGAGATCTGAAAAAACTAGAAATTCATGAAACTGCTTTCTATTGGAACTTATTAGACAAAACCCTTACTACATAGTTGGAATTTTAGCTGGTGCCAATCAAAGAACAATTGCCAAACAAAAAGCTAAAATTAATGCTTTTCAAAAGGTTGGAAAAAGAATTGAATTCGATACAGATTTAAAATTTACCGGAAATCCTGACCGGTCAAATAATACTCTTGAGAAAGCATTTTCGAATATTGAAATCAATCAGAACAAGCTTTTTTATGGTCTGTTTTGGTTTACCCATCACAACCACCTTGACGAAACGGCACTAACCTATCTTCAATCGGGTGACCTTGAAAAAGTCGGGGACATTTGGAGGAAAATCACTACTGGAAAAGAAGTTTCATTTGGGTTGTTTTTGACTTTAGTGGTAATTACACTAGATTGCGAAACAGCTGCCATTGGTCAACAGAAGGGGAAGAAGTAAGAGGTGTCTCGACTAACTAAGCGAAAAATAGCTGAGATAGGAACTAAAGTTTCATCAATGCAAGTTGACTACATTTGACAATTTGCAGACAGAAAGTCCGACAGATTCCCAGCCTCAGCTCGACGCCTCCCGTCTGATGAAATCCCGAAGCCGCTCAGGCGGTTTAGAGGCTTCCATCAGCTCACCAGAAACAAGATCGACCCAGTACGAGGCCCCCGGCTTCAGCTCGTATTTCTGAGGTACCTCGAGAACTTCTATGCTCAACCGCTCGAAATCTCGAAGGATCATCCGGCGCACGCTCTCAGGGTCTATTCTGGCTTCGGAGTCTTCGTAAGGCTCCTCCTCGCTCATAATCTCATGTACAGCTACTACCTCCCCACTGTTGGTGTCGTAAGCTACGAAACGTCGGATCGTCTCAAGAGATAGTTCCCGAGTGTCTGATTCAGTCATATTTTCCTCCTATTCCCAGAAGTTGATAACCCAGCGAGAGTGTATAAAGCAATGAACTGCGGCGGTCTTGAAAGTGAGCATGGTGACATTCTTCCTCATGAGCCTTGGCAGCGGCGGATCAAATGTCTCGATTCCCTGCTCAATGGTGAACACCTCTGAGAAACCGCACTCTGCCCAGAAGCCCTTACCCACTCCCTCATATACGGACACCAGCGCAGCGTCTGCGGTAATGTTGCGATTGTTGGGGTGGATGTTGACCGTATCAACTATTGCCCCACTACTGCCGATTTTTCTCCACCCAACGTTCTGGGCGAAGATTGAACCTGTCATTGTTGGCATAGGACCCTCCTTTTATGCTGTGTGATTGGTTTGGTTATTATACTTGTTTTAAACAACCTCCATAATCAAAAATGTGTACTTAATATTTATTTTTCACTACCTAACTTTACTACCGAATTTTACAATTTTCTTTTTACTCGAATAATTTGTTATTGATTAATCCGGAAGTGCTCAGAATTCATTTTTAATGATTTAAGTCCAAATCTGATCTAAAACATACTGTTCAGTAAAGGCTGTTTTCTGTTGAGAAATTAATAAACGATTTTCATGATCTGCTTTTTATTCAGACTAATGCTATTCACAAATCCGGAGCTGTATTTCGAGCTACAAATTAGATTTCTGGGTACACCCTCATTCAAACCGGAAATTTATGATTCAATTAGTTATAGTGTATGAATTGAATCTAAAATTACTGACGCTCATGAAATCACTACTGCTATTACTGCTATTTACGGCAGCCCCGATTGTCATCTTTTCACAACCGGTTGTTTTGCCTCTGTGGGAGGATGCTCCACCTCTGCAGGTTGACATGGATCTTGAGGAAGAAAGAATCAGAGAAGGGATTCTTCGAATCGGCAATGTTCAAACGCCAACCGTGGAGGTGTATCTGCCTGACGAGAATAATGCGACAGGAAAAGCAGTGGTCATTTTTCCGGGTGGGGGCTACTCCATATTGGCTTACGAATGGGAGGGAACTGAATTTGCAGAATGGCTGCAGGAACATGGTATTGCAGGTATTGTTGTTAAATACCGCCTGCCGCTATCTGAGTCGCTGACCGATGCTAAGGAAGTGCCTCTTCTGGATGCCCAGCGGGCCATTCGGCTCACGCGGTACCATGCTGAGGACTGGGGCCTGGATCCCGGACAGATCGGCATTATGGGCTTTTCAGCCGGTGGACACCTTGCATCTACCCTAAGTACTCAATATGATTATCAAATAGAACGAGACACAGATGCGGTTGATACACTTTCTGCCCGCCCGGATTTTTCTGTTCTGGGCTACCCGGTGATCTCATTCAGGGATGTATCAGCACATTCGGGTTCGCGCAAAAATCTGTTAGGTGAAGAAGCGCCGCAGGAGCTGGTTGACCGTTTTTCATCGGAATTGAACGTGACGGCGGATACCCCGCCTACATTCCTCGTTCACAGCCAGGATGACGAAACTGTGCCTGTCGAAAACAGTATTCTTTATTTTGATGCACTGCACCGGCACAGTGTACCCGTGTCATTGCATGTGTACCCAACCGGCGGACACGGATTTGCATTTGGAACCGGAAGAGGTACAGTTGAAGGATGGAGCACTGTACTGTTGGAATGGCTGGAGTCGATAGAATGAGAGTCGTGTAAATGATTATATGAAATTTCAGCAACGGCTAAAATGTCACCGGTCTGAATAAGGGGGTAGGGGGATGACCTGCTGCTGAGATTATAATTTGTACAAAATGAATTTTGTGATTACGACACTAGCTCGATGAAGCTTCCGAATTCGTTAAACGATGCGGGGTGAAAGTTCCTCTTCTGACCGCCCCAAGTCCTTCGTATGAAAAAACAATCAAAGCGGCAATACCCTTTCACT
>CAYOLE010000228.1:0-5665 GCA_964404705.1 uncultured Rhodohalobacter sp.
GGACGCAATTTCATTTTTGGTATAGCTGTATTGAAGTGAAACGAGCCACTGTTTTTGATTATAATCCAGTTTCAGAGCATCACTGATGGCCGGTTCGAGGTTTGAATTGCCAGACAGGAATGTGTTAGGATCTACAAAAAATACAAAAGGAGCCAGGTCATTAAATGTGGGACGCGTAATTCGCCGGGCGTAGGAGAAGCCTATATTTTTCTCATTTTGCATGTTCTTCTGAATAAACAAGCTTGGGAAAAGATAACCATTCTGTACATCCACAAGCCCCGGAGATTCAGGGGTGCTTAAAAACCGGTCGGTATATTCAAAACGCAACCCTGCATTTATTCTCAGGTTTTCGGATGGCACCCAGTTACCAGATAGGTAGACAGCCGCATTTTTTTCTGATAGATCGGCATTTTGACTAAAGGTATCATTTTCAATCCAGGTATTCTCTATCAGGTCCGAAACACCGACTTTATTTGAAAATTCAGATAACGATCCTTTAACGCCTGTTTCCAGGGTAAGTTTATCGGAAAGTGTCTGCTGGTAATCCAGTTTTGAAACCCGGGTGTGGATCGGTGTCTTCTTGGAAACATCAATACGTTCCCTGTTCAGCAGTGTGTTATCACCTTCGATGAAGATGTTTTCAAATAGGGATGGATTATCATTTTTGAAATAGATGTAATCTAAATCAAAATTGAGGGACCGGTTTTCGTTAAATGTGTGATCGAGGCTAAGGTTTACCAGTCCTCTTCTCCATTGGTTGGTTTCCCGAACCGACATTTCGCTACTCAGGCTTGATGTCGGGCTGTATTGAGAGAAATTCTCAGACAGATCGCGTGTATTCCACAGTCTCTGATAACCGGTAAGCAGGAGTCCGGCTGTCGTTTTACTGCCGATCTGATATTCCATCCCTGCCCGTGCATTTTGAACGCCGGTTGACGGCTTTCGTATGTTATCACTGCTTACCTCTTCTCTGAAACCATCTGTAAGTAAAAAACGCTCATTGATCCAGTTTAGCTCTGTTCGATCGTAGTGGATGGAGTAATCAAGGTAAAGGGCCAGTTTACTTCCCCGGCGGCTGATGTTAACATTTCCGCCAAGCGTTTCCGCCTGATTATATCCCAGGTTTCCCCCCATCATACCGGTGGTACCCAGCTCTGTAAACTGCTGCATTTTGATATGGATAATTCCTGCATCTCCCTCTGCTTCATACCTCGCCGGTGGAGTGGTAATCAGCTCAATCTGATCGATATTGGCGGCACTCATACCGTCCAGCATCTGAACTACAGCGTCTATGGGAAGCTGAACGAATTTGTCGTTAATCATCACCCGCACACCGCTTTTGCCACTCATGGAAAGAGTATTACTCTGGCGGTTCACCTGTATTCCGGGAGATTTTTCCAGTACCTGCAGTACAGAACTACCGGAGGATGTTATACTTCGCTGCACATTTACCACCAGCCGGTCAATTTCTTGCTCAAAAAGCGGCCGGCGGGCCGTTACATCCACTTCGTCCATCTCCTCAAGTGAAGTCTGAAGGGTGATCGCCTCTAACTGAATTGGATTCTGGTCGGTTTCAAATGGAGCAGAAACATGTCGCTGAAATCCAATCACGGAAACCGATAGTAAATACCGGCCCGGATCAATGTTATTCAGCTCATAGTATCCAGCATTGTCAGTTACGGTCCCTTTCACTAAAGCAGAATCGGATGGCTGAAGTAAAAGTACATTTGCCCCGGGCAACGTTGACCCGTTTTCTTCGATAACAATACCTGTTATCACAGATTGTGATTGAACATCCAAGCTATAGAAAAACAGGATGAAGAGAATCGAGAATAAACGGATCAACTTTTTTGGAGTCATGTCAATCTTGGTTTAATATTATGATTGATCCTAAACGAATTTTCAGGTCTTATTTTTGTTCAGATTTTCCGCTGATAAACAATCGGGCGTGTCAACTGTCACCTCGGCCTGTATATGTCATGCGTCAGTAATTTAATGGTGGTATTGCCAATGTTTACTGCCGCATCAGACAACGGGGGACTGATAAACCCTATTCCGTCAGGCAATTCCATAATTTGTTTTTCTGCTCCTTCGAAATAAACAGCCAGAGTTCCTCCTTCCAGAACGTATACGGTATGATCGGGATGATAATGCCATGCAACCGAATCGCCCGGTGCTATCGAACCAATGTACATCTTAATACCCAATGAATCACCTAGCATCTCGATGGAATCTCCTCCTGTTAGGGCAAGATCCATGGCTGGATCATAAGCAGGCATGTCGGTTTGCTCCTCGCTTCCCATTGTAGCCGTAACTGCATCGACTTTATTTTCTGTTTCAGCAGATTGGGTACACCCTATTAGCCATAGGGTGGCTAAAAAAAGACCTGATGTTAATAGTGTTTTCATAATCACCTGGGTTTAAAGTTTTTGTTGATATGGAAAAATTATCCGGATCACTCATTTTGAAATCATTAAAATGATCTATGAGCTTGTGTTAAGAAATGAAAGAACAATGTCGCTTAACACAGGTTCCTGTATTTTTAAATCGTGAGAAGCGGCTGGAATGAAAGCTCGATCAACGTCCGGGAAGCACTGCTCCAGGTGATCATGAATCAAACCAAACATTTCGGGACTTCTTTCTCCTTCCACTAACAGGGCCGGTATCGTCATTTGTTCAGCTTCATTGCAAGTAAAAACCGGAAAGAAATCCACCCCTTCAGTGTTTATACCATTCATTTCCCCCATCATTTCCCGGGCATTTTCCAGCATAGAGATATGAGCAACAGTCGGAAGATTTCCGTATGCACCTTCTCCCAGAACCCCGTTGATAAAGAGCCGAACACCTTTTTCTATTTCGCCATTCTGAAAGGCAGTATGAGAGGGGGCTATGGCATTTTTCCTAAAGTTCTGCAATACGGATTCCCCATGAGATGTTGAGGCCAGTAACGACATTACAGGTGGTTCACCCAGCGTCACACTGCGAACGAGTTCCGGATGATCCCGAGCAACCAGCAGCGACGTAAACGCTCCATAGGAATGACCAATCAAATGGACTTTACCGAGATCCAAAGACTGTATGAAAGCTGCAAGATCTTCTGCATGAGTGTTTACCGTAAAGTCTGAAGCATCATTGGGCCACGGATTTGGAAAGTGGTAGCGCCGGCTGTATGAAATCACTTTGTAATTCTGTGATAAAGGTTGCATTTGACCGATCCAGGATCTGTAATCTCCGAGGCTTCCGTGCACCAATACCACCGGAACCCCTTCTCCGCATTCAATATAGTGAAGCGACGTTTCATTAATTTCTGCTGTGTAAACATCAGAAGTGCAATCTGCTTGGTGAGCAACAATCTGGTTCAAATTGACCGTTATGATCAATAGAACAGTGGGAAATGACGTTGTTATTAATGCTTTTAAGTTCATGTCTATAACTCCATTATAGGTTAAAATTGAATGCTCGGTCGGTATAGAGGTGTCAATTTCATGGTTTCATTGGCTTATTGTTCTGGTTGATTTGGAAAAAGTTATTCGGATCACTCATTTTGAAATCATTAAAATGATCTAAGAGCTTATGGCAAGAAATTGAAGAACTTTTTTGTTAAAAGCCTGTGGGTTTTCGCATTTGAATCCATGGGAGGTTTCAGGATTAAAAGGAACGGTTGATTACTACATTCGGCTTTGGATTTCTTCCTCCGTTCCAGTATTTCGCTCCCTCTTCCCGGAAAGATTTTGATTACCAAACGTCAGAGTGTAGGTGATCCGGATTTGCCTTTCTGAGAAATCATTATCACCAAAGGTCCTGATCCCCACAGCCGGCTGATGGTATTCCCAATCTCTTTTCCCCATGGTATTGGTAACATCCTGAAGAGAGATACTTAATGAACTGCTAGAGAATTCTTTCCGAATACTCATATTAAGATAGGGTGGATCTTTCTTTATTTGATCACCATCCAGGAACTGGCTCATATACATACCGACTATTCCCATTGACCAGTCATTCCCCAATTGGAAGGTACTGTTGAGTTGTGCAGAGTATGTGAAAATATCGTTTTCAAATACAGCGGGGCGGTTAGATTCATCCCTCAGATCGTGGTAAAATGCATTAAGATTCAAATTCATTTCCCAACCGTTCGCCGGAAAGAGCGGAAAACTGAGAGAGGCTTGGATAATATCTTCATTATCAAGATTTGTAGGTATACTGGTTTGGAGGTGGTTTTCTTTATCAACCGTATTGTAAAAATAGATTTGGTTTGTTCTGTCAAGATATGACAGAGACAAAATAGCTGAGTAATGCTGCCATGAGATCGTAAAGTTGTTGGTAAAAGTAGGCCTGAGCTGAGGATTAGAGTAAACCAGCAAACTGGGATCAAACAAGAAAAGGTAGGAGGTAAGGTGAAAAAAAGCAGGCCGTGTAATAGATCGGTTATATCCTAATTGAACAGTGTTCGCTGGATTGAATTCATAGTTCAGTCTGATGATTGGGAAAGGATCGCTGAATTTATGTTTAATATCTTCCTGTTCCATTCGTTTCAGCCGATAGTTATAATGTTCATATCGTACTCCCGCTTCTGCACTGAGTTTTTCTGATAATTCGGCACTAAAGGAAAGATACCCGGCCAGAATTTGCTCATCGATGGTCTCCTCACTGGAGAAAAGGTCGGATTCTGACCAATATTCATCAGAAAGACTTTGTACGGAAGTACTGTTAAGAGTGTTGTTAAACGTACCTTTTAAACCTGCTTCCATGGACCATCCCGAACCCAGTTGGTTTTCGTAATCGAGGCTCGTGATCCAAAACTCCATGGGTGTGGAGCGGTCGTATCCAAAAGTTTCGACCGGATCACTGTTATTCAGGAGATCTCCGTAATTTCCATAACGAATTTTGGCATAATCCAGGTCGACATTCAAATGGCTTTCTGAACCCAACTCCTGGAACAGGTTGACATTGGCTGTAAAAGAAGACATATCGGTTAATGAACCAAAAACGAAATCTGAATTGCTGGTCTGTTCGTCATTTATAAAATTGAATGAGTTACTGTCGGCACCCGATCCCCACACTTGATCAGACATGGAACCACCCAGTAAAAGACCGATAACTGTGTTATCAAAATCTACATCAAGGCCCAGGTTAGCTGTATGCCCCTCTTCACGGTAATTACGAAGCGTTACAAAGTTTTGATAAGCATAGGAATTCTCCTGGTAACTGTATTCTCTAAAATGATTTATCTCATATTTATTCGACCGGTTCCGGTTATACGTATAATCTCCATACCAATTGAAGTTTCCTTTTCGGGAATTAAGATTGAGGTTGACAGCCGCTTTTTCTCTTTGTCCATAACCGCCTGTAAGAGCCGCTGTTCCATTGGTACCTTGCTGGTTATTCTGTTTTAAAACGATGTGAATAATCCCGGCAGCGCCACTGGCGTCATACCTGGCCGGGGGCTGGTGGATGACTTCAATACGTTCTACGTTTTCGGCTCGCATTCCTTGGAGCCGGGCCATTAGTACCTGGACGGGTGTACGCTGTATTTTATCATTAATCATCAAAAGAACTTCGCCCTTGGCACTCATACCAATGCTGCTGTTTTGCCTGTCTACAATCACCCCGGGAGTTTTTTGCAGTAGTTCTAAAGCAGAGTTTCCTGATGAGGTGATATGCTGCT
>CAYOLE010000229.1:0-5615 GCA_964404705.1 uncultured Rhodohalobacter sp.
CACACTCATGAACACCCCTCAATGAATCATCTCAACGATGATTCAAATCTCCCCTCCCCGAATCAAAGACAATCGGGACCAGAAAAACACTGGCAGGGGAGATCTTCTCATGCCGTGACTCCTATCTTATTAAAGGCCGATTCAAAATCTGCAATAATATCATCGATATGTTCGATGCCCACAGAAACCCGAACCAGGTCTTCCTTCACACCTCCGGATGCCTGTTCTTTTTCAGTCAGCTGCTGGTGGGTTGTGGATGCCGGATGGATCACAAGGGTTTTGGCATCACCCACATTGGCAAGGTGGCTCGCCAGTTCCACACCCTCGATAAATTTTAGGGCAGCGTCATAACCTCCTTTAACACCAAAGGTAAGTACGGCTCCGAATTTTCCGTTCTGGAGGTATTTCTTGCCATTTTCATGATGAGGATGATCTGGCAGGCCGGTGTAATTTACCCAGGATGTATATTCACTCTTATCAAGCCATTCTGCCAGTTTCTGTGCATTTTCTGTATGTCGTTCTGCACGGAGTGATAGTGTTTCAAGTCCCTGGAGAAGCAGGAAACTGTTGAATGGTGAAAGGGCAGGGCCGACATCACGCAGACCTTCAACACGGGCTCGTATTGCAAATGCAATATTTCCAAAAGGTCCGTCAGTACCAAATACTTCCCAGAAATTCAGTCCGTGATAGGAGGGAGAGGGATCGGTAAATAACGGATAGCGGCCGTTTCCCCAGTCGAAGTTGCCCGCATCCACAATCACGCCGCCGATACTGTTTCCATGACCGCCAATCCATTTTGTGGCAGATTCTACAACTACATTAGCTCCGTGATCAATCGGGCGGGCAATGGCACCTGCAGCACCAAATGTATTATCAACAACAAGGGCTATTCCATGTTTTTTGGCCACTTTTGATATCCCCTCAAAATCTGGCACGTTACCACGGGGATTGCCGATACTTTCGAGGTATAGTGCTTTTGTGTTATCATCAATCAAAGCTTCAAATGCTTCTGCTGTTTCTTCCTCAACAAATTTCACGTCGATACCCAATCGCGGCAGTGTTACCTTAAACTGATTGTACGTACCACCATACAAGTTGGGTGTAGATACGATATTATCACCAGCCTGAGCAAGAGTTATGACAGACAAAAACTGTGCAGCCTGACCCGAACCTGTAGCAACTGCCGCCGCTCCTCCTTCAAGAGCAGCCATTCTTTTTTCAAATACATCCGTGGTTGGATTCATAATCCGGGTATAGATATTACCAAACTCTTTAAGTGCAAAAAGAGTGGCTGCATGTTCAGTATCATCAAACTGGTAGGAGGTGGTTTGATAGATTGGCACCGCTCTCGATCCCGTGGTGGGGTCCGGTTCCTGTCCCGCGTGAAGTTGGAGGGTTTCAAATTTATAGTTTTTGTCTTGTCCGTTTGTGCTCATGGTGTTTGATTTAGTGTTTGTGATTATGTTGGTTTGATATTCAATCAAATGTTATAAAAGTTCCCATCTTGCCACGACGGGTGTGTTCGGGGGTTGATCAGCCTGGAAATTACTTCAAATCAAATCAACGCTCTTTAAAGCCCCTCATTGAATCAACTCTACGATGATTCACATCTTTCCTTCCCGAATTAAAACAATCGGGACAGGCGAAGGGAAAATCCTATTTTGCCGTATCCCGGTCACGGATTAAAAACTGATGATCAACTTTCATACATCTGTTTTGAACCATCATGACTCCTGCTTTTTTTGCTTTTTCGATTTCAGCGGGATGTTCACCGGCTCCTAATTGAAGCCAAATTACTTTCGGATCCACGTCCAGGGCCTGATCAACTACTTCGGATACATATTTCGGCTTTACAAATATGTCCACAGCGTCTATATCTTCCGGAACAGACTTCAGGTCCGGGTAGGCTTTCTTTCCCAGGATTTCATCTGCGCCTGGATTGACCGGAATAATGTTGTATCCCGCATTCTGAAGGTATCTTCCAACAAAATGACTGTCTTTGTATCTGTTTCTTGAAATTCCCACGATGGCAATGGTATTAATATCATCCAGCCAGTTCTCAATGCGGTCAGTTTCCTCTGATAACTCGGGAGTAGCACGCATTTTCCTGTCGTACCAGCTGTTAAAAGTTTTTCGCAATGTGTTACTTCTAAAATTTAGATTAACTTTTTCCTCTTCAATGGAGCAGACCACCTTTGAAGGGGGGATGAGCAAACGCGATTAGCGGTTGCTCTTGAGGGGGATGAAACGTGAGGTTGTTGATCTCAGGACAATAATCAATTTAGATCAACGCCCGTGAACACCCATCTGAATTTCCCTGGAATAGCCGGGAGATTTTATCTCCCCTAACAGGGAGAGTCCTATGTTTCATCCTCCAAAAAAGAACAAAAAAAGCCTCTTCCAAAAATCCTGACCCGGTGGTTGGGGAGGTAGATTTCAGAAGAGGCTTTATAGTTACTGCTTATAAATAAGTGCCTGATCGTCTCATCTTTCCTCCCCCGACATCAGCCGGGAGTGGCAGGATTTAGCACCTAACATTCCAACACGACATGATAGCCGAACCGGAACCGGTTGCTAAGGTTTCACAGGGCCTGTCCCTCCACCTTTCTGGATAAGAGTTCAAAAAATTAAAGAACGAATATCAGTATAGTGAACAACAAAAAAGCCCTGCCGGTTTCCCAGAGGGCTTAAAGTTCTTTCGAAAAATAACTACACCCCCTGCATTACGTGCAACAACACATACACATACAAATTAGGGCCATATTTTTTCTGTTATTTTTCATTGTTAAAGTATAGCATAGATTATGGGTTTGATGCAAGAATTATTTTGAAAGAAAGTAATTTGCATGAAAAGCGCTTTTTTATAAGCTGTGCTAAAATCTGTCATCTAAATAGTCAACTGCAAACCCATTAAAACACTATACAAATAAGAAATATTGAGCGAATATTATCAATAATATTTCTCTGAAATACAGAGGGAAGCTTACCAACCAGTCAGTTGATGAGGTAGTTAAAGGGAAATAAAAGCTTATCTGGAATCCGGATTTTGATCAACCAGTTTCAATAGCTCAAACGAAATTGATGGTTTTATCAACCGTAAACTCAGACAATTATTCATTCAAAAGTTCAAATCTTATAGAGACGTTTTTTTGTACAGGTACAGTTTGTGAAAACTCAAACATGGAGGGACCTGAATCACTCATGGCTCGTACATCGAATGTTTCAGCTAAAGCAGCGGGGCGAAAACTTCTGTCTGATGTGTGATCTATAGATATTACACGCCCGAGCGTTTTATTTGCTGCCTGCGCAAGAATTTCAGCATCTTTTCTGGCATTCGACACAGCCTGCCGCAATGCTTCATTTCCTGCTTCTTCCAGTTTAGTGGAAGAAAGATTTCCGGAAAAATTATCGAATCCGTTTTGAATAAGTATTTTTTGCAGCTCACCCAGCATATCAATATCGTCGAGTTCGAGCCGAATCTGTTGTGTAGTTATTGAATGGATCTCCCCATCACGCTGGCGGTTCGGGCGGATGGTTATCGGCTGATAATTGATCTTATCATCCTCAAAATCAAGATCCATTAGCAGCCCGGCCAGAAACGATTCTCTTTCCCTGTGAAGCTCAAATGCACGATCGGCATCCTCATCATTTATACTAATGTTTATTGACATATATGCAATATCTGCCACTGCCATGGTTTCTCCAATAGCAGAGATAGATAAATGACTTTCATCATTGTTTGTAAACGATTGCTGTGCTTCCAGCATTTGACAATGCAGCAGCGATCCAAAACTGATTGTTACGAAAACTAAGAATTTCATAAGCAGTATTTTAGAGTGAACTTTAAAAGGTCAATAGATAAATCTATGCTAAATTTTAAATTAAATATAGCAGGCTCCTTATCCCAAACAATATTTTAATTATCACCTAATGATTTGAAATTATTTGATTTAGATACTCATCATCCTAAGATTGTATTGTAAGCGCTTGCTTTAATCAGAAAACAGAGTTTTCTTTGATTAATTTCTTCCTGCTTCTTTGATATCTGGCGGTGGTGATAGATAAAAGTGTTATTAAATCAGCAGTTATATGTATTCAAAATTTACGGTTATTTATTCCGTGTTAATGATGGCTTTGGTGATGTTATTCTCCTTTAATGCCGAAAGTCTGGAGGCTAAAATTTCAGACGAGGCACAAATCACAGTTTCCGGAACTGTGTATGATGCTTCTACCGGCAATACACTCACGGGGGTGAATATTTCAGTCCAGGGTCGGGTAACCGGAACCTCTACCGATGCGCAGGGCAACTTTTCGCTTAGGGTCAATGAAGAACCACCCATCACCCTTGTTATTTCAATGATCGGGTATATATCAAAAAGAATTGAGATTTCAGAACAAAATCTGACAGATCTGAGGATTGAAATTGAGGAACAAACCATTTTGGGTTCTGATATCGTTGTATCTGCATCAAGAGTGGAAGAAAGTATTCTGGATGCTCCAATCAGTATAGAAAAAATTGATGCTATCGGTATTCAACAGGCAGCAGCTCCGTCTTTCTATGATGAAATTGCAAATCTAAAAGGAGTAGACTTTAGCTCGCAAAGTATCACGTTTAAGTCAGTTAATATGCGTGGTTTTGCCTCTAATGGTAATCTGAGATTTGTTCAATTGATTGATGGGATTGATAACCAGGCGCCGGGACTAAATTTTCCGGTTGGGAATGTTGTGGGCATCTCGGATTTAGACCTTGAGAGTGCAGAGCTGATACCTGGGGTTGCTTCTGCGCTATATGGCCCGAATGCTATTAATGGAATTTTGTTGATGACCAGCAAAAGCCCGTTTGAATATCAGGGATTTTCTGCGATGATAAAATCCGGAGTAAATCACATAGATTCGCGTGATGATAACGTATCCCTCTACCAGGATTACTCAGTTCGCTATGCGAATGCGCTATCAGATCGTCTTGCTTTTAAAATGACCGGCTCATATCTGAGAGCACACGATTTTATTGCTGATGACAGAAGGGACACAGGCCCGGCTACATTTGGTGCTATTGAACGCGGAGCCACAGAACGAGGTGATAATCGTGTGTATGATGGCTTAAATGTATACGGTCAACCCTTACTAACAATCGGGAATATTGCGGATGGTGTAATTGCTGGGGGCGGTCCTGATGGCCAGCAGATCGCTGCAATTCGTACGCTTCTGCCCGATGGCGAAGCCGGGGCATTTACACCTGATGGATTTCCAGAGTCATCATTTATCGATAACACCACAGAAAGCTTGAAATTGGGTGCGGCACTTCACTACAGGCTTTCTGACAATTACGAACTGCTGGGGCAGGTCAACTGGGGAAGCGGAAGCACCGTTTATACTGCAAACGACCGTTTTATTCTGGATGATTTCTCAATTTGGACTGCCAAACTGGAACTACAGAATCCAAATTACTACCTGAGAACTTATACCACTCAGGAGAACTCGGGTGATACATATGCCGCAAATACAGTTGCATCACTGATTAATGTGAGAACTTTTATCCCAGCCTACTTTCAGACGTTTGCAGGCGCCAGGACGCAAGGTGCAACCGTTGAGGAAGCCCACGCTCAGGCGAGAAT
>CAYOLE010000230.1:0-5614 GCA_964404705.1 uncultured Rhodohalobacter sp.
AATGACCACTGTTCCTAATCCCGCAGAGTCTCGCGGAGTTCACCGCAGATTTACGCAGAATATCTGCGCTCATTTTTTGAACACGAAGTGATACTCAACGGATTCATTTGCACAACTTTACCGAGAAAAAAGAAGCGGATCGATATCGATCTGCAAAAATTCTATCCTTCATGAAAAAAAAGATTGATATCCAGTAATATTTAATCCACGTCTAACGAAAAAGCATGACTGAAGATCTCCTTATAATTTTTGTAAAAAACCCCATTGCGGGAAAAGTAAAAACCCGTCTCGCCGAAAGTGTTGGGTCACAAAATGCCTTGCATATCTATAAAACTCTGCTTCGGCACACTCATGCTGCAGCAGGCAGGATGGATGCGGATACTCAGATCTGGTATTCTTCATTCATAGACAAAACCGATTTGTGGGAAAATGAAAGCTTTGATAAACATCTTCAAAAAGGTGAAAGTCTCGGCCGGCGTATGGCACAGGCGATTGGTAAAGGATTTAATGATGGCTATTCGCGCGTAGTAATAATCGGCAGCGATTGCGCTGATCTTACCGCGGGGCATATCCGAAAAGCATTCACGGTGCTTAATTCCACCGATTGTGTTATTGGCCCTGCTCGCGATGGCGGATATTATCTGCTCGGACTCAGCCGTTTTTTACCGCCTTTATTTGAGGATATTGAATGGAGTAAACCAACCGTTTTTGAGGATTCGATCAAAATTCTCGGCCAAAATAACTTTTCTGTAGATTTACTCGAAGAACTGAATGATATCGATACAATTGAAGATTTGAAGCAAAGTGGCCTGACGATTGAGACGCTGGATTGACGGCACTGAATTTCACAGGTAAATAACCACACCTGCTATAAATGTACAGGGTCAACCATAATTAACTGTTGAATGCAAATCAGTATCATAATACCCACATTAAACGAGGAAAATTCGATTGGTATTCTGATCCGGGAATTGCATGTGCGTGCTGAAGAAGAGATTTCGGAGATTATTATTTCTGACGGCGGAAGTACAGATAAGACAAAAGAAAATGTGGAAAATGCAGGGGCAACATTTATTTCTTGTTCAGAAAATGGACGGGCTGTTCAGATAAATAAGGGTGCTGAAGCGGCTACCGGCGAGATCTACTTTTTTCTGCATGCGGATACAGTTCCTCCACCGGGTTATGATCGAATGATAAAAAAGGCTCTTTCAGATGGAGCCGGAGCAGGATGTTTCCGGCTCAGGTTTTCTGGCAATCACCCCGTTCTTCGATTTTACGGGTGGTGTACCCGTTTCAAATCCACTTTTCTGCGATATGGCGATCAGTCTCTGTTTGTGAAGCGGGAACTGTTTCATAAAGTCGGAGGCTATGATGAGAATCTGTCAGTAATGGAAGATCAGGAGATGGTCAGGAAATTAAAAAAAGCTTCATCGTTTGTCCTGCTCGGTCAGTCAGTAAAAACATCTGCACGTAAATATGAGATAAATGGAGTGTTTAAACTTCAACTTATTTTCCTGGTAATTTTTGGCTTGTACTACTTTGGAGCCCGCCAGGAAACACTGATTCACATCTACAAATCGCTGATTAAGACGAGTTGAATGTGAACGAACGGCTAAAAAATGCAAGCGTCTGCAGGACTTTGATGCACTCACAATGATATAAACGTGAAGCTTGCTACGAACGCATCCTCATGGAAAAAGAGCTTTGCTTCAGACGCTTCTTACATGGTTATACCCATTGGAAATTCTATTTATGAGTCAGCTCCAAAACATATTATGAGAATATTAAATCGGATGGTTCATGAGGAATTTCTCTGTATTTTTTCGTAAGATTGAACCTCTGAAAAAATAAGATTTAGCAGTATATGGCATATATCCGATACGGACTTTCTTTTGTATTTCTCATCACCATCTTTTTAAGCTCTGCTACGGATTCCAAAGCTCAGTTTATTTTCGAACGGGTTGCTGTAGACGTAAGTAATCTTGGCATCTCATACACTAATGTGGGTACGATTGGCAGACCTAATGTAAGAAATCAGCCTGTTGGTCTTCCCAGTATGGAGTACCCAAGAGATTCGGGAACCGAACATTTATTTGAAGCAGGAATTTGGCTTGGAGCCATCGTCGACGGACAGACCCGGGTATCTACTTCAGCGGTGACAAATCCTGCAGGTTATTCAACCGGAGCCGCAGGGTTTGAATTCACCAATGACGGGACGGTCTTCAACCAGCGTTCGAGCCTTTCTGACTCGCCCGACTTTTCTCCGGTGGCTGTGAGCCATCAGGATCTTATTACCCAGTTTACAGACAGAAACACTACCGTAAGCGGGCAGCCGATACAGGGTCATGAAAATCCACTTTTTGCGGATATATCTTTTGAAAGCTACAACTGGAATTTTGGGTTTACGGAGGCTATCTCCATCGTTAAATACGAAATAACTAATAACGGTACCTCTGCATGGAATGATTTTTACTTTTCGATTTATTCCGATATGGTTGTGCGAAATATTAATACCACGACGGAAACCGGATCTGAATTTTTTAATAAGGGAGGAACGGGATGGTTAGATGATCAGTATGCCCTTTATATGTTTGATCGCGGATCCTTCGATCAGCCGCGCATCAACACACATTCGGCTACAGTAATTTTGGGATCAGAGTACAGGGGAGTAGAATTTCACCCTCGCCGCGCAGAGGAAGTACAGGAAGCCGGTTTGCCGGTACCTCAGGTCAGCCCTGATTACTGGTTGTTTGGTGCCGGAACAGGTGATTTTACACGTCCAAATAATGATCAGGATCGATATACCCGGATGAGAACACCCTGGCCGCTGGAGCAGTACCGCGAAAGACTGAGAGAAGATGGTGCATCTGCCCAGGGAAACTTTATTCAGTTAAACACACTTGGGCCCGTTCCGGAAGTAGATCCGGGTGAGACTATCACTTTCTATGTTGCATTTACAGCGGCTGTTATGCCAGACCAGTATCAGGATATCTTACCTGGAGATGTAGGCAATGCTGATAATTTGGATAATCCGGAATCGAGGGCGAATCTTGTTGAAAATATAGACTGGGCATACCGGTTATTCGACGGGCAGGAAAATGAAGATGGAACCCGAGATCGATTCCTGGTGCCCGAGCCTCCGGAAACGCCAAATATGAGAGTTGAGATCGACGATGGAATCACAAGAGTATACTGGGATGACCGGGCGGAGAGCTCTGTAGATCCTGTTACAGGCGAAGAAGATTTTGCGGGCTACCGGCTGTACAGAACACAGATTGGCGATGATTTACGGGGTACGATTTCAACGAGTGCACAAATGCTTCGCGAGTGGGATGTGCCGGCCGACGGCCGGGGTTTTAATACAGGATTTGAGGAAGTACGTCTTGATGACCCTGCCACATTTCCGGACGATCCCGTGGAATATAATTATCGATTCGATCTGCCGGGGATGTTAAGCGGATGGCAATATTTGATTTCAGTTACTGCATTTGATAGCGGAGATGAACGTACTCCACTACTGGAAACCAGCATCAATGCCAATGCGGTCAGAGTATTTCCGGGAACAGCTGTCAACGAAGATTTTTCAAGTAATTCTCCCGACAATAAAGTGGGTGTTTATCCAAATCCATACAGGGTGAATGCAGCCTGGGATGGCGGAACGGCACTAAGCCGGAAACTGCACTTCTACAATCTACCGGGCAGAGCTCAAATCAGGGTATATACTCTGGCGGGAGAAATCGTGGCAACAATGGATCATGACTCTGATACCTACCAGGGTGATATCCGCTGGTTCCGTGAGTTGAGCAGCAGTAACAGGGTGATGTCTGGCGGCGAACACGCCTGGGATCTTCTGAGTGAAGCAAACCAAAATCTTGCCACAGGTCTTTATCTTTATACTGTTCAGGATAAAGAATCCGGCGAAGTACAAAGGGGACGCTTTGCTATTATCAAATAAAGAAAAAGCAAAAATCACAACTAATCCTAAACAAAAAAACATATGAAAAACCTATACAATTTTTGTATCGCGCTAATCATACTTTCGTTTGCGGCTATCGATTTGGTGCATGCCCAACAGGAAGTCATGGTTCGCGATTTACACGAATACGATTTTGAACTTCAAAGCCAGGCTGATCTTCCGGATCATCCGCTTGTTGGAGAAGAAGTTACTTTTGATGCGGTGATAGTATCGTATCCGAAGAATTCGGGGCTCGCTTCCATAACCGATGCAGGGGTACCGGGACGAATTCACGTTTTTGTAACAGACGTAAACGCAATCGATGAAGGCGAAGAGGGTATGTCGATTCAAATCGTTGTGGAAGGCTCTCAGCGTGAAACTCTGGAAGGGTTATCCCGTGGTGATGTCATTAGTGTAATTGGAGAACTGACATTCTTTAACAACATTTCCCAGTTCGATGCTACAGATGTTGAACTGCTGGGAAGTATAAGTGAAGAAGAGTACGAAGATCTCGAACCTCTTCTTGAGCCAACAGTTATGGATCTGACAGAACTCAATGAGCAAACGGACCAGGAAGGTGTTCACAGATGGAGAGCCGATAATTATACGGCGAACATTAATCGTTATCTAAAATTTGAAGGCCTGGAAGTTATTGACCGGCTGGTTGACGATGGTGGTCGTCCATGGTTTATTCTCTCAGATGGCAACACCATTTTGACTTCAAACGATACATCCCTGCGATTCCGAAACGACAGAACTAATTATGCGTATGATCCTGGTGATGATGAAGGTCTCGGGTACAATTACAGAAGGCTTGATGAAGATCTGGACGGACCATTTGTTGCTCCACCACCTGGATCCATTGTGGATGTTTCAGGATTTGTGGTAGTAAATACGTTCGATCCTGGTAGTTTTGATGAATCAACTGCCCAATCAACATTAAAGATTGCCCCATGGGATGATGGTGTTGTTTGGCAAAATGATGGAGATGACCCAGCAGACAGACTTACTCCGGATGGCTGGCCAAATGATTTTGTAGTCCAGGGTTTTGCTCCCATTCTTAATGAATTTGCATTAGATACCACAGGACCGGTATTCAACGATGATCAGGTTACGGCAAGCATTGACGTATTGCTTCCCGAAGATGATTACAATCTTGAAAGTGTAGAAATCCAGTATATGGCATATTCCTACACAGAGGATGAAGGAACTCTTGTAACCGAAGACATGACCTCCGCAGGCGGAGACACCTACACCTTTACGTTCGATGAGCAGGACGATTTCACTATTGTTGATTTTGAAATTATCGCAACTGCAACAACACCTGAAGGAGTTGAAACCAGCGCCCGTGAATCAGGATCGTACTTTGTGGAAAGCTCTACACAGACATCCCCTGTTGTGATGACACCTGCTGCCGGTACTTATACAAACCAGGTATCCGTTTCAATGTCATCCGCAACCGAGGATGCGACCATCTATTACACCACAAACGGTGATGATCCGGATGAAGAATCGGAAGAGTACACATCCCCTATACAGATTGAAGAAACTACAACCGTCCGTGCTATCGCAATAGCAGACGATCTGGATAACAGTCCTGTGAATACCCGTACCTATGAAATCGATGTGGAAGTTACAGAGGTATCCACACTTGCCGAA
>CAYOLE010000231.1:0-5569 GCA_964404705.1 uncultured Rhodohalobacter sp.
GGTTTACAGTTGTATCCTGATTACTTCGCTCAAACTTTTTCAGCTTGTACGATTTAATGCCTCCATCAAAATGGCAGTTTTCTTCAATTTCAGATCGGTTATACTTAATCCGGATCTCGTCACCACTAACATAGACAACTTCACCGTCTTCTTCAGCACTGATAATTGCGCGTGAATCTTTCGCTGCACGCTGTTCAAGGCCCGTACCCACAATTGGAGAATCAGGCCGAAGCAGAGGTACTGCCTGGCGCTGCATGTTAGATCCCATCAATGCACGGTTTGCATCATCGTGTTCAATAAATGGAATCAGAGCTGCCGCAAGTGATGTAATCTGGTTTGCAGAAACGTCCATGTATTCAATTTCGTCCGGTTTGGCAAGGCCCACATGGCTTTCTCTGAATCTTGAGAAAATGGCATCATTCTCAAAATTACCTTGATCGTTAAGTGGAGCATTTGCCTGGGCAATAACGGTTTCATCTTCCTGTTCAGCAGCAAGATACTCAACATCAGTTGTAACCGTACCTTCCTTCACTTTTCGATAAGGAGTTTCGATAAAGCCAAAATCATTCACTTTTGCATGAATACAAAGTGAAGTAATCAACCCAATGTTCGGGCCTTCAGGTGTTTCAATTGGGCAGAGCCGACCATAATGAGTGTAATGAACATCACGAACTTCGAAACCGGCTCGTTCCCGTGTAAGGCCACCAGGTCCAAGCGCAGACATGCGACGTTTGTGAGTAATTTCTGCAATTGGATTCGTTTGATCCATAAATTGAGACAACTGATTCGTACCGAAAAAGCTGTTGATAACGCTCGAGATCGTTCGGGCATTAACCAAATCCTGTGGTGTCAGTTGTTCAGCATCTCTGGAGTTCATCCGCTCACGGATGGTTCTTGCCATACGTGCCAGGCCCACTGCAAATTGCTGCCCAAGCTGTTCCCCTACCGTTCGTACGCGACGATTACTAAGGTGATCAATATCGTCTACCTGTGATTTAAGTTCTTTCAGACGGATCACTTCTTTAACGATAGCAACCACATCTTCGTTGGTCAGATATTGAATATCAGGGTCAACATCCACCTTCAATCGTTTATTAAGCCGATATCGCCCAACTTCACCGAGGTCATATTTTTTATCACTAAAGAATAAACGCTCCAGAACCTGCCGTGCAGTTTCAGGATCGGGCATTTCACCAGTTCTGATCTGCTGATAAATTTCTGACAGTGCAGACACATCATCGTGTGACGAATCTTTTCGAAGTGTATTCATAACGACAGAACGGTCTGACTCTTCCGAACCGAGCTTCTGAATCAGAGTCTTTTTAACACCCGCTTCTTTGAAGATTTCATGATCTTCTTCTTCAATCTCATGATCTCTTTCGAGTAGAATTTTTCTGCTGGTGGCTTCTGTAACCTCTCCAGTTTCATCGTCAACTACCTCTTCAGTTACATCAACAGCTAAATCTACTGCCAGACGCTGACCCACTGCGTTTTCTTTAAATGCTTTTTTCGTGCCAACTTCTACCTCCTCAGATAATCCAAACAGGTTAAGGATATCCGTATCAGATGAATATCCCAGAGCTCTCAGCAGGGTTGTTGCAGGAATCTTTTTCTTTCTATCGATATAGGCCCACAGCACATCACGGATATCATTAGTGAATTCTATCCATGATCCTTTAAACGGAATTACACGTGCTGAATAGAGTTGTGTGCCATTCGGGTGAACAGACTGACCAAAAAATACACCGGGTGAACGATGAAGCTGACTCACAATTACGCGCTCCGCACCGTTAATAATAAATGTACCACGGTTAGTCATCCAGGGCAGATCACCAAGGAACACTTCCTGTTCTATTGTTTCTGCCGCTTCGTCGGAATCGTCAAGCGAAGAGAGGCGTAATTTTGCCTTTAATGGAATCGCATATGTTAAGCCGCGTTCCTGGCACTCTTTCATGTTATATTTGGGTGTATCAACCGAATAATATACAAATTCGAGAATATGCGTTTCCCGACTGTCACTTATCGGAAAATTCTCGTTAAAAATTCTTTGAAGGCCTTGATTTAATCTATCCGATGGTGCAATATCAAGCTGAGCAAAATGATTAAATGACTCCAGCTGGATATCTAAAAAATCAGGATAGTCTATTACGTGTTTAATGCGGCCAAATGAAAGTCGGTCGGTAAATGGGATTTTCTCCATAGTAGTACTCAAAAGGAAGCCTCTCCTTTAGGTTAAAAGTAAGATGTGAAACGACTGTAGTTGCACGTTTAGACGTAAATTGTACAGATGTTGTAGACGCCAAAAGCCAACAACCATAAATAACGGTGTTGGCTCTGACAAATTGCTTAGAAACCGGTTTACTTTAGTTCTACTTCAGCGCCGGCATCTTCAAGTTTGCTCTTCAGCTCTTCTGCTTCTGCTTTAGAAACAGCTTCTTTGATTGTGTTTGGTGCGCCATCTACCATTTCTTTAGCTTCTTTCAAGCCAAGACCGGTGATGCCACGAACTTCTTTAATAACAGCGATTTTTTTCGCGCCTGCAGATTTGAGTATTACATCAAATTCAGTTTGCTCTTCAGCGGCTTCTTCGCCACCTCCGGCAGGGCCTGCAACTGCAACAGCAGCGGCAGCTGGTTTGATATCATACTCTTCTTCGAGCACTTTAGCCAGTTCGTTGGCTTCTTTAACTGTTAGGTTAACAAGTTGTTCTGCGATTTCTTTAACGTCAGCCATTGTTAGATTACTCCGTTCGTCGATTAATAATTAAGTTGAATTTTGTTGGGTTATTCATCGCCTTTTTCAGCGATTGTTTTTACAGCTCCGGCAATGGTTTCGCCTTGAGTCTGCAATCCGCTTACAATATTTGATACAGGTGATAGTAAAAGACCGACAATGTCTCCGATTACTTCATTCTTCGACTTCATGGCAGCCAGGTTATCAAGCTGTTTTTCTCCATAAAAATCACCATCTATCAAGGCAGCCTTAAATTCCGGCTTATTATTTTCCTTGATATATTGTTTTAACGCTTTTGCAGGTGCTGCGAACTCTTCCTCTACAAATGCAAATCCATTTTGTTCATTCAATAATGGATAGAGTTCATCATATCCGCCAATTGCTTCCATTGCCCGTTTTATCATCGTGTTTTTATACACTTTATAACGAACATTACCTTTACGAAACTCAGTCCGCAAATTAGCCATATCCCCAACTGACATTCCTTTGTAGTTGGTGATATAAAGGCCATCAGAACTTTTAAGTTCTTTGGTAATTTCTTCCACAATTGCCTTCTTATCTAATAATGTAGGCATGTTGTATCCTTTTAGTTTCTAAATTGATGTAATGGATGAGCGGCTGAGTTGTATGCTGGGTCCCATCGTAGTACTCATAAATGCACTTCTGATGTAATGACCTTTAGCAGATGCCGGTCTCATTTTCACTATAGTCTGAAGAAATGATACTGCATTTTCACGCAGTTCATTGGCATCAAATTCTACTTTTCCAATAGAGGTGTGCAGAATGCCTGCTTTGTCTACCCGGAAATCAATCTTACCGGATTTAAACTCATTTACAGCATCAGCTATATTCATGGTAACCGTTCCGCTTTTAGGATTCGGCATCAGACCGCGTGGCCCAAGGTGACGTCCAAGCTTTCCGATTTTACCCATTACGTCGGGAGTGGCAATAATCACGTCGATATCTGCCCATCCGTCTTCAATTTTTTCGATGTATTCGTCAAGACCCACATAATCGGCTCCGGCTTCTTCTGCTTCTGCTTCTTTGGCTTCATTTACAAGTGCCAGCACTCTAACTGTTTTACCAGTACCGTGCGGAAGAGAAACAGTGCCGCGAACCATCTGATCAGCATGACGTGGATCCACACCAAGTCGCAAATCAAGATCTACAGACTCGTTGAATTTCGCAGTTCTTGTTTTCTTAACAAGATCACATGCTTCTTCAATGGTATATTCCATCTCAGTGTCAATCAGCTCTGCAGCCTGACGATATTTTTTGCCTCGCTTTGCCATTTTTTTTAAATCCTCTTATTTATCTCGGATTACACGTAAACCCATACTTCGCGCAGTTCCGGCTATCATTTCGGCAGCCTGATCTGTATTGAAAGCATTTAAGTCTTCCATCTTTTGCTCGGCGATATCCTTGCACTGCGTCCAGGTTACTCTTCCAACTTTATTTCTGTTGGGTTCACCTGAGCCGGATTTAATTTTCGCGGCTTCTTTCAACAGTACTGCTGCGGGTGGCGTTTTCGTCTTAAACGTAAACGACTTATCCGTAAATACTGTGATTTCTACCGGTATAATTGTACCAGCTTTGTCTTGGGTTTTTGCGTTAAATGCTTTACAAAACTCCATAATATTGATTCCGGCCTGGCCTAAAGCTGGACCTACCGGAGGAGCAGGGTTTGCCTGTCCACCAACAATTTGAAGTTTTAGCACTTTATCGATTTTTTTTGCCATATAGAATCAATTAGTGATTCATTCTTTTGTTTGCTGCGTAATAGCTCACGTTATTAAAGATCTTAAGTGGTTGATTCAACCTGATTCAGGTTTACCTCAACCGGGGTTTTACGCCCGAAAATACTTACTAATACCCGAAGTTTCATTTTATCGGGGAGCACCTCCTGAACGGTGCCATCAAATTCCTTGAAAGGACCATCGATCACTTTCACAATATCACCCTCTTTATAAGGAATGTCTACGACTCCTCCGCTTTCAACAAGTTCCTTATTGTCAAGAACCCTACCGAGGATACGTTCCACTTCTGACTGTTTTAGTGGCTGCGGTGTAACATCGTTTTTTCCTGACTTTAAAAATCCTATGCATGAGGGCGCTCCCTGTACAAGATTATTAACCTCTTCATCATATTTTGTACTAAGAAGCATGTAACCGGGAAAGAAATTTTTTTCTTTTGTCTTCTTTTTTCCAGATCTGATTTCCACAATAGTTTCAGTTGGGATAAGAATTTCATCAATTTTATCTTCCATATCCTGCTCTGAAATCTCTCTAAGGAGATATTCCTTCACCTTTTTCTCATGTCCTGTAAAGACTCTTACAACATACCATTGAAAATCGTTGTCAGAACTCATTTAAATATTACCTCCAAAACTATATACAGCTTCTAAAATTGTGCTGTATACCTGATCTACACCAAAAATAAAAGTTGTAATTATGATTGTAAAAACAACTACAATTATGGTGTTATCGATTAACTCATTTTGATCTGGCCAGGCGACTTTTTTCATCTCTGTCCTAACACCATCCAGGAACTCTTTTATTTTCTGCATGCTCTATTCAACTTAAACAATTACCGGTCAGTACAACCTGTTTCCTGCCGGCCTAACCATCAAAGATTTTCTTTTAGTTTTGCACGGGTGGAGAGACTCGAACTCCCGACACCTGGTTTTGGAGACCAGTGCTCTGCCAACTGAGCTACACCCGTAGACAGCAAGAGGTGAGGCTTTTTAAAGGCTCACCCCTGCTTTAAGCTATTGCTGTTGGCTTAGTCTTTAATTTTGGTTACCACGCCTGCGCCCACTGTGCGTCCGCCCTCGCGA
>CAYOLE010000232.1:0-5544 GCA_964404705.1 uncultured Rhodohalobacter sp.
CTTTCATTAATAATAAGGTATTTCAAATTCTGTGGATTGAGCGAATCTCTGTCTGCCCCGTTTAATCTGTCGAAACTAAATGTGATAGCCTGAACTACACCGGAATCATCTTCCTCTACCGCAGTTGATTCTTTTATACTCAGTACCCCCTCCTGCCTGCCATCGATATAAGAAAAATGAGAACCAAGAAAGTATTCTCCCTCCCTGGCTCTTTGGAAATAATAGCGGTCTTCAATGTTCGGCAAACTATCGATATGAACAGCTTCTGCAGGATCACCAAACTCAATTTCTGTGATGGTGCCTGTGCTGTCGATTGTGAAGATCTCATTAAATGCTGGCTGTTGGGCGGCGGGAGGCGGTTCGCCCGACATGGAGGATTCCAGGAACTGAGTATATTGGCTGAGAGATTCCTGATGCAGGCTTTCTATCTGGCTGTACAAAGTTGAAACCGTGTTGTACTGGTCGCTCATAATCTCTGAGCGGCTGGAAAAATAGGAGACTGAAAAACCGATAAAGATGGAGAGCAGAATAATCGACAGACCGATCTGATAAATATGCGTTCGCAACAGCGTATCGCCCCGTCCCATGCCAACTACCCTCAAAATGGGATACGATACGATAATAAAGACCACCAGCGAACCCAGCAGGTACAAAACAGTAAAGCTGATCTGCCACCCGGCCTGATTATACCTGTCCTGGCTGATAGCTCCATAAAGATACAGATTGGCAATTATCTGGTCGGAGACTTCATCCTGGTCTCTCACCAGTGTTACCGGCACACGGTATACCTGGTAATCCTCCGCTGATATATTTAACCCGGTTTTAGTAATTCCAAGCTGATCAGACCCCGAAAATGTGTCCGAAGGGATCGACTGCATCGGAATGTCCGGATTTGAAATCAACACATTGCCGGCAGTATCGCTCACCATCAAAATGTCAAAAAAATCACCCGGGCGCATCATATCCAGCAACTCCCTCAAAATCTTGCCTGTTTCGGGTTCGTTTTTATCGGGGAAAGTATCTGGAATGGATAATTCAGGACGGCGGATAAGATTACTCCAGCTATCAGAAAGATTGTTTTTGGTTAGAGTCAGGCTTCTGATACTTTGCTCTGTTAACTGCTGCTGATTTTCCCTGACCGAATAGTACAGGTAGCCACTAACTATAAAAATAGCTATGAACAGGGTGATCCAAATACGATGACCTTCAATTCTCATAGCAATAGCATTTGAAAATGTTATACAACTTTACAAACCAGTCATGAACCTGCTTGCTCAATTGTTTTTTTTCAGAAATGGCAGCTACCGAATGGCTACCTATCATTATAAATCATTGCTTTTTTAAATACAATGTGGGTTTGTATCTCTCCCTCGAGTGGTATTGCAAGTATAGCGAACAATAGTAAGTAGCCAATATCATTTATAATACACTTGTAAAAAATTTAACGGACTCGTCAATACTCTGAATTCTTTCCTTTCTCCTGTGGCTTCTAACTATTACATTATAATTAACCGGTCATAAAATGCCCTTCAGTCATGGAAAAAAAAGAGAACATGCCCGTCGTCGATTTTTCTGAGTTTCCCACAACAAGCGCAGAAGATTTCATCATGATGGATGATGAACTGTTTGAACTTTATGAGATGTACTGTGACTTTATTCAGCTTGCAACTGCATTACCGGCCGGCGCTTCAACAGAATCAGATTTTTTCTGCCGGCAGGTTCAGTCAGATGGGGAGCGCTGCGAAGGGAATATAGAAGTTACACGTACTGAACAACCCACTCAGGTGCGATGGAAATGCGAATCTTGCAGCTATGGAGGCGCAATCATCAACTTTGAGGATAGTGCATGGGATAATTCGAAGCTCAGTGATAGTGAAAAACAGGCGTTTCTCACAGGATATTCCGCTTTTTCAGGAGATATGGATTACTACGAAGATATGATGTATGATTTTTCCGACGATGTAGACGACGATCCGTTTGATAATTTTGAATTCTATCTAAATCCATACGACCCGGATGGATCCCGAACCGGCGGCCCTTCATCACTCATGATTGAGGAGATGCTTAACTGCAACTGGGAAAAGCCGGATTCCCCGGTTTACCTCAGAGATGACCTTCCATATTCTGTTCTGCAACATTGCAACTTCTTTTATAACGCCCGTCAGTTTTTGCTTACACTGCAAAAAGCCGGTGAGTTTGAGCTTACACGCAACCAGTTTTTAAAACGAAAAGCTGTCAACCTGCTGTTAAAACAGACAAGGTGGCCCGAAGGCCATATTGATAATATTCGCAAATACAAGGAGTATATCGATGAGACGGATGAGCTAACCCTGCACGGCATACGACTTTTGGTTGATATAGCGGGTCTAACTCATCAGACGGATGATAACAGGTACCTGCTTAACGAATCCAGACAAGATTTGCTTAAAGAAGAAAATTCAGGAAAACTCTACCGCACGCTCGTATCCGCTTATTTTAAAGAAATGGATATGGCGTACCTCGGTACCAGTCTGGAGATCCCCCAATTACAGTATAGTATCCCTTTCATCATTTATCAGCTGACCGTACATGCGCAGAACTGGACGCCGATTGAAGATCTGCTGCCGGAAATTCTGCTGTTCTCCGTGAAAATTGAGCTGGATCTAATGAACATGGACGGCATTGATATCAGTAAAGATTTACTGAGTGAAGACCTTTTTGCCTCTCTTGAACGCTTTTGTCTCGTTGAAACCCGCAAAGTGAGCGAACCCGACCCTGATGAACCTATCAACCATCCCGATCAACTCAGAATTACTCCACTGCTGGAGAAATTTATTGAGTTTAACATAGACAATAGACAATAGACAATAGACAATAGACAATAGACAATAGAATATAGAATGTAGCGATGTATCGCTGTTGTTGAGTTAATCGGCTAAGAATGCTTTTTCCAGAACAACCTCATTCTGTTTATTAAGTTGCCGAAGAGATAATCATCTATCCGATTCCTGGGGAGTTACTGCATCGTAAACTCTAACATTTTCCCAAAGATGAGAATTTGTTTCTATAAATGCCTGATGATCAGGATGAACCTGATACTCGTGCTCTGCATCTTCATCTTCGAAAACAAATGTGATTGAATAATCATAGGTATTGTCTATCACGCCACGTTCTTCAGTTGCTGCCGGAACACCAATCCACCCATGTATTATCTGGTCAATTTCTTTCAGCTTTTTTAGTTCTTCATAAAAATTGTCGTGTTCTGCTTCACTCACATCATCATGAAACCAGAAAAAGACAGTGTGAACAAGATGTTTATCTGAGGATGTATCCGCTTCAGATGCCTGTGTGGCAGTTGCCAAGCCTACGGATAATAAGACTGTTACTAATAAAATTTTCATAGAATGTGAAGTTATAGAGTTAATAAATCAGAAATAAACATACTACATCGCAGCAGGAATAGGAAATAAATAAGAAACTTTTTTGAGATTTCAATTTCACGATATCCGGTGTGTACTATTTCAGTCTCTATATGAAAATGTTTCGTTATTTTTGTATATCTCAATTAGATTTAAGTATCATTATTTATAAAAAACAGGCATGGACAACAGCATCCGATCAGTTATCACAGGAACAGGGTCGTATATTCCGGAGAACATTGTAACCAACGATGATTTTTTAACCTACTCATTCCTGGAACGAAACGGCGAATTGTTCGAAAAAAGCAACGAAGAAATTATTGAAAAGTTCCAGGAGATTACCGGCATTGGCGAGCGCCGCTATGCTGATGACAACATGGTTGCCTCCGACCTGGCTGTGCTTGCCGCTGAACAGGCACTGGAAAATTCCGGAATGGATCGCGAACAGCTCGATTATATTATCATAGCTCATAATTTTGGCGATATACGCGCTGACAACCGCCGGACAGATATGGTTCCTGCTCTCGCCTCGCGGGTTAAAAATAAACTTGGTATTTATAATCCAAAATGTGTGGCCTACGATCTTCCATTTGGATGCCCGGGCTGGCTTCAGGGAGTGATACAGGCCAATTATTATATCCGCAGCGGTGATGCCGCATCCGCACTTATTGTGGGGACGGAAACACTATCTCGCGTGTGCGACCCGCACGACCGCGACAGCATGATTTATGCCGATGGTGCCGGCGCCACAATCCTGCAGGCGGGTGAGCCGGGCGGTTCTGCCGGCATTCTTTCTCACGCCTCCCGCACCGATACGGAATCCCAGGCATTCTATCTGGCAATGGATAAATCGTACAACCCTGATCATGACGACACACTTTATATGAAGATGGACGGACGAAAGCTTTACCAGTATGCCATTACTTATGTGCCCGGTCTTGTTAAGGAAAGTATCGACAAAGCGGGTCTTGATCTAAGCGATATCAAAAAAGTGTTGATTCACCAGGCCAACGAAAAAATGGATGAAGCAATCCTTACCCGTCTGTTTAAGCTTTATGGCAGTAATAGAATTCCCGAAGGAATCATGCCAATGACCATCTCAAAACTTGGCAATTCCAGTGTTGCCACTGTTCCCACCCTGCTGGATCTGATTCGGCGTAACCAAATGAATGATCAGTCCATCCATCCCGGCGATGAAATTGTACTTGCGTCTGTTGGAGCGGGTATGAATATAAATTCAGTGGTCTACAGAGCGTGATTATACGAATGCCATTTTAAAAAATATACCTGATCTACTCTGAATAAATTATAATGAGGATCAGAACAAAAAAGCCGTGGCAAAAACCACGGCTTTTAGCTCAAGCAAAACTAAACCGGCACTGCTTATTTAACTTTGATTTTTTTGCCGGCTTTCTCTTTTAATTTTGGAGCCGTTATTATCAACTCTCCGTTTTCGAATGTAGCAGATATGTTTTCTGCATCAACAAAATTTGGCAACGGCAGTGACCGGCTAAAAGATCCATATCCTGATTCTACTCTGTGATAGCGGCGTCCGTTTTCCTCTTCTTCGTGTTTCCACTTACGTTCACCGCTGATGGTAAGGATATCATTTTCATAATGAATATCTACCTCATCCCGCTTCATACCGGGAAGAGCCACAGAAATTTCAAATGATTTATCAGTTTCAGAGACATTCAATGTGGGTACAAAAGCACCTGAATTTCGGTTGATAACTTCATCAAATACACGGTCCATCCAGCTGCTTAAACTGTCTTGTTCTGAATTACGATCCGCAAACATTGTTGGAAGATTTCGAGTTCTCATGTCAGTTACCTCCATTACATTTTTTTATTAATTGGTTGTTTAAATAGCAAATCAATATGCACTTGAAAGTAAAATCTTTCATAAGTAAGCATTACAATTCTCGTGCCATATAATTTCGAAACCATTCTATTTGAAAAAATGACAAGCGTTAAAATGTGTGAACTGTCTTTTTTTCATTTTCGTTTTGAAAAAATGGCAAGCAGTGCAGTGTCACTCACCGCATGATGCAGCGCGGCGTCGCTGACCCGCGAAATGACCCTGCCACCACATCTGGTCTGTTTGTTAACAAACATCTATCTACAACTCCTTTCGTTACAAACAT
>CAYOLE010000233.1:0-5522 GCA_964404705.1 uncultured Rhodohalobacter sp.
AGCACTTTAAAATTCATGTGCTCGAAGAGAACAAACTTCCAGCCGAAAATTTTCCGCAATTTCAACGCAGAGGTCTCAGATCAGCTCTACAAGAGCGATTGCTTTACATGAGTTCCCATTCTGACAGCTGAATATGAATAACTTTTATCTTTTTATTTATTTTTTGCCTGTTATCTTTCAGAAAGTTGCATGTAAGGCAACCTGCATTTATTTTCTTCTTTATTTTCATAAACTGCGTAAACGTAATAAACCATCTCATGGATATAGATAAGCGTAACCAGCTGTTAACAATACTTCTCGGAGTCATCATCATTGGAATGAGCTATTTTCTCTACAGATCACTTGTAGATCCATATCAGGAGGTTTTGGAGGAACGCGAGATGGTTGAACGAGAGCGACATAGAATGGAAGTTACACGGGACGCTCTGGTTCAATACCGGAATCGTCGTGGCAACTTCCCTCCAACCGAGGGCGGATTGGACAGCCTTGTGGCTTTCCTGAAAGAAGATTCTCTTATGGTTTCCGATGGACAAGAGCTTTTTGAATTCATGCCTCCGTCGTCCTACAGCCCCGACTCTGTAGTATACAGCCCGCGGCCACCTCACAATCGGTTCGAATACACTCTTAACGATACCGTGCGTCCCCGGCTGTATCTGCTTGAAAATCCCGGTACTGACGACAAAATTGGAGACCTCGAGCGTACCACAAGGCTAAACGCACCAAACTGGAATTAACTATGACCGATGAAGATGTTTGTCTTGGGATCTGTTATTCCGAAAATCAGCTCTTTTATTCGGTAAACAGTCCGGGCAACACATCTGCTGTTCAGCATATTGGTGCGTTTGATTTCAATTTTAATGTGCAACAGGCAGTGGTAAAAGGCGAGGGAAAATCATTTACGGGCATAAGGAGTTCAATTCAAAACATAAAGAATCGCTTTAATTGCCAATCTGTCCGAATACTCTCGCCAGCCACCAAAGAATGCCGGACAATTCTGGCGCGATCTGTATATGATGATACAGGAGAACGGGAATCACATATTCGAACCCTTATACCTTACATCGACCGCGACAAGCTTGAGGCAACCTGGTACAATTTAAGCAATGTTGACCAACGGTTGCTGCTAATTCGAAAATCTGACACTTTACAGGGATTCCGTCAGCTTCTGGGCGACATTAAACATACAGAATATGTATCCGATTTTGAACTGGGAAGCGAATGGCAGAATCACACGAATATTAATGGGTCCTTTTTAACTGTACATTGCGGAAGGTCTTTTATATCCATAGCTTCATTTTTGCTGGGTAAACTCAGAGGCACTACTCTTATCCGGTTCGATCATGCAGACGATCTGCCTTATCTCTGGAAACTATACAGCAGCAGACAGCCTTGGATGCGCGGAATTCATGAACAAATATACTTTTTTGGTTACAATGCTCCGGAATTCCGAGAGATTCTTACGCCATTCTGGGACGAAACAGGAGATCATATGATTATGAATACCCTGGATAAAATGCATATTACAGCCCCTGAGAAAACCTATGGATTCCGGCTTGAACGTGCGTTTCCTGCTATATTACTAAGTCTTAATTACGAGATTGAATTAACCGGGATGAATCATGAGAATTATAACAGGATCGCTTAAAGGACGAAAAATCCCTGCACCTACTACAGATTTGCTGCGGCCCACCTCCGATCGCACAAAAGAAGGCATCTTTTCCACAATAGCCGCACGCCGCTATTTTGATTCCACACGCGTATTGGACCTGTTTGCCGGCAGCGGCAATCTTGGATTTGAAGCAATTTCACGGGGTTCAGCTCATGTCAGCTTTATCGACCGTGAAGCCGAACACATACACCATATTGAGAAACTGGCTGAATCGTTAGGGATAAAAGATCAAATCTCTACCCGCATAATTGCTGCAGAAGAGTATCTTGAGAATCCGGATCAGACATTTGATTTTATTTTTGCCGATCCCCCCTACGATTATTTTTTTATGGAAGAGATAATAAACCTGATTATGAAACGAAATGTACTCGCAGATGATGGATTATTTATTTTAGAGCATGATAAACGCCACGATTTTTCATCGCATGATAAAATTGTTTCTGTTAAGCCATATGGCCGTACTATCGCTTCCATCTTTATGCATTCCAATGCGGATTTTTAATCCCTTCTCATTATGAAAAACGATAAAAAAATTGCGATCTATCCAGGATCTTTCGATCCGTTTACAAATGGACATATCGATGTAGTGGAGCGGGCCGCCAGAATTTTTGATATCGTAATAGTAACTATTGCGGTGAACAGCAAGAAAGAAACAATGTTTTCAGGCGAAGAAAGAGTGCAGCAGATAAAAGAAGCCGTAAAGGAAAAAACATGGGCGGATAATGTGGAGGTGGAGCAATTTACAGGCCTGCTGATCGATTTTGCAAATAAAAAAAATGCCACAGTGCTTCTGAGGGGCGTCCGCCAAATTTCGGATTTTGAATATGAATTTCAGATGGCACTTACGAATCGCAGATTATCACCCAAACTTGATACGATTTTTCTGATGCCTGATGAAAAACATGCCATCACTTCGTCATCTATTGTTAAAGAAGTAGCAACCTGGGGAGGTGATATCAGCAGCTTTGTTCCTCCCAATATTCACGCCGCTATTTTAGATAGAGTTAAGAAGTCTTAGCCGCTCTCTTTAGCAGATTTTTTGGTATCATACGCATACATTATTCTTTACAGCAAAATATTTTATGATGATTTCAAACCGGGCAGAACAACTATCAGAATCACAAACCCTGAAAATTTCAGGACGGGCCAAACAACTTGCCCGTGAGGGAGTTTCGGTAATTTCACTGAGTGCAGGTGAGCCCGATTTCAAAACTCCATCTCACATTTGCAACGCAGCCATTGAAGCCATTACAGACGGATTTCATGGGTATACCATGAATACAGGTATGCCGGAGCTTCGTGAAGCGATCGTTCAGAAACTGAAAAGAGACAACAACCTGGAATATACCCCCGATCAGATCGTGCTTTCAAACGGGGCTAAACAATCGATCGGATTTTCGCTTTTGGCTACCATCAACCCGGACGACGAAGTATTGATACCAGCGCCGTACTGGGTTTCATATCCTGAAATGGTGAAACTGGCGCAGGGTATACCTGTACCCATTCGCACCTCGTATACTGAGCATTATAAAATGACGGCAGAACAGCTCAGAAACAATATCACACCGAAGACGAAAGCACTGATTCTTTGCTCGCCAAGCAATCCAACCGGGGCCTGCTATTCCTTAAAGGAGCTGAAGGAGATAGCTGATGTACTAATAGATCATCCCGACATCCTGATCTTTTCGGATGAAATTTATGAATACATAGTGTTCAGCGGAGAGCATGTCAGCATTCTGAACGCAGCGCCGGAACTGAAGGACCGCACCATCATCATCAACGGATTTTCAAAAGGATTTGCGATGACCGGATGGCGCCTGGGTTACGCTGCCGGACCCAAGCCGGTGATAAATGCGCTTGCGAAAATTCAAAGTCAGGAAACGTCTGCCCCATCCTCTATCAGTCAGAAAGCAGGCATAGCCGCTTACACCGGCACAATGAAACCCGTGTCAAAAATGCGAAATGCTTTCAAAGAGCGCCGCGATTTCATGGTTCGCGCATTAAACGATATTGAAGGTGTTGATTGTTTTACACCCTCGGGAGCTTTTTACCTGTTCCCGGATGTGAGATCTTTTCTGGGTAAAAAAACACCCGAAGGAGAAATACTAAAATCATCTACAGATCTCTGTCTGTATCTTCTCGAAAAACATGGGGTGGCTGCCGTTCCAGGTGATGCATTCGGTGAGCCCGGAGGGCTTCGGATCAGTTACGCTGCATCAATGGATCAGCTGAAAGAAGGCATAGAGCGGCTGAATAACGGATTTAATTCTCTTACCTGACCGACATTTTGATTATGATTACCTGTTTGGCACATTTTATGCTATTGTTATGTTCACTATAAATTTTCGATAAACTAAAAAGAAGTATGCTATGCCTACGTACGAATACCGACGAAAAGATGGTTCAATATTTGAATATTTTCAATCCATGTCAGATAACGCTCTGACAATCTGCCCCACCACCGGACAGCCGGTAAAAAGAATTATCAGCGGAGGCACCGGAGTTGTATATAAAGGAACCGGATTTTATGTTACCGATTACAAAAACAACGGTAAAAAAAATGGGGACGCAAAATCAGAAAAAAATCCTGAGGAAGTAAAACCCACCGCCGAAAAAAAAGCCGATTCCGGCAGCGATTCAAAAGCAACTGCTTAACAATCTTTCATGGCGCAAGAACGATCCGAACGGTTTAGAGAAGCATCAAAACAGTTTGTACTTTTATGGGGTGAAATGGCCTCTGCCTGGGGCATCAATAAAACGATGGCCCAGATCCATGCCTTACTCTATGCCGAACGTGATCCGCTTGATACTGACACCATAATGGACCGGCTTCACATCAGTCGCGGAAATGCCAATATGAATCTGAGAAGCCTAATGCAGTGGCAGCTGATAAATAAAGTTCAGTTTAAGGGAAAGCGAAAAGATTACTATACCGCTGAAAAAGATGTCTGGAATATAGTGGCAGTGCTGATTGATGAGCGCCAGCAGCGCGAGATTTCTCCCATTCAGCAAAGTCTTGTGGAGTGTCTGGAATTATTTGATAATGGTGAAGAGCTAACAGAAGAGGAAGTGGGCTTCAAAGAACGAATTGAAAATTTTGTTGAGTTCCTTGAAATGTTCGACAGATTTACGAAAGCTATGCTGCCCTATATCAACAAGAAGAATCTTAATTTTCTGAAGAAGCTGGTTAAACTGGCAGAAGCGCACCAGTCGCTGAAAGGAGGAAGTGGAGCATCCGTTACAAACGAATAGTATGGTACAAACCGGCAAGCAAATCGGAGATGAGGGTGAAGAGATCGCCGCCGCCTATCTTGAATCAAAAGGCTGGCTGATTCTCGATCGGAATTATTTTTTTGAAAAGGCAGAAGTTGATATTGTTGCTTACGATCATACCCAGATTATTTTTGTTGAGGTTAAATCCAGATCAAATATTTACTTCGGCAGACCGGAAGAGTATGTAACTCCCCAAAAAGAGAAGCTTATTAAAAAAGCTGCCGAAGCCTGGGTGTATGAACGAAAAATGGAAACGGCACTTATCCGGTTTGATGTGATAGCCATCGTACAACAAAACAATGAGGCGCCGGAAATAACCCATTTTGAAGATGCATTTCGATAACCGGATACAATGCAATGAAACCCACACCGGAGCAATATTTCAGAACCATACTGTCGATGATCGTCTTTTTTGTATTGTTGATTCTGGTGACTCCTATTGTTTTATTATTGCTTATTATCTCCCTGGGCAAACTCACGAATTTTATTATTGAGCGAATTGCTCCCCTGCTCGCTTATCCGGTTTTTTATATACTGGGAATAAACTTCTCCATCAAAAAGCATATTGATACGTTACCTG
>CAYOLE010000234.1:0-5458 GCA_964404705.1 uncultured Rhodohalobacter sp.
CTCTGGTGCTACTGCCGTTCTATTTTGGAGACCTCATGCGGGAGTCAGGATTTTTCCAATAGTATTTTATTAGATTCTTTAAATTTGATTATAATTTTATAGATACGTATATAACTACGGGATTGGTAATAAGTCGAAAATATTAGGTTTCGGGGATTACCTTTTTTGTTTGATCGAATATCCGGCTTTTTTTAAGAGTATTACTGTTTGGCGGGGATGTTGGTTAAAATTCTTATTTGCCCTTCAGGCCGTATATCGATCGCTTACTTACAGGATAAAAGATTGATCAAGATTTCACTGCTCTTTGTTGTGTTTACAAATGATAAAGCCATTAAGGAAATATACAGAGACATTAGAGATCCCTTTATCCTTACCTGTGCCATATGGGCTATGGTGACAGGAAATATATTGCATGTGGGTTTAATTCTAACGTACAAATATCTGATACTATGGACTCATCAAAAAAAGAGAACTACAAGCGAATACAGATCTATCCGGTTGTTCTGATACTGATACTTCTGCCACTATTATTTTTTGCCTGCAGCGACGGAATGTCTCCGTTAGACATGCCTGATCCGGAAATTACAACAGAACAGCAGATTCAAATCAATGTAACGAATGTATCCGGAGAACCTTTAACCGGATATACCCTTTCGATTGACGGCCCCACCACTCTGGACCGGACGGATATGGGAGAGTCGTCATTTGTTTTCAAAGACATTGCTGATGGCAACTACAGTATCAGCGTTGAAAAAGATGGATATGTGCCGGCCGAATCCGCTGCGGAGGTGGAGCTGCCGGGGGGTGATGCGGTGAGTCATTACGACGAAATCAATATCGTTTTACAGGAGCGCTCACAGCCGGTGAAGATAAATAACCGGGATGGCGGAGTGATCAGAACGGCACCTTCCGGTGAGCGGGACATATTCGGAGCTATGATTGAGCTGTCGTTTTCGCCCGATGCCCTGCCGGAAGAACTTGCGGATGAATCAGGATGGATACAGGTTTCTGCTGATCGAATAGTACCTTCAGGCTTAGACGAGAAATACGAGGGTACCGTGCAGAGTTATCTCCGGTTTGATCCGGAAATTACCGATCTGAACCAGCCTGTGACGATTGAGATTCCTGTGAAAAATTCTTCTGATAACAGCCCTGAGTTAACGTATACATTGCAGCCGGGAAATATCCCACTGGAAGTGGTTGAATCATCGGGAACCGATTCTGAAATACAGGCCAAGTCAGGTCGTGGTAGGCAAATGAGAGCCAGTGCACCGGGACTTCAGAACAGCGCGGTGGTGGTGAATGTTCAGGTACGGCAATCGGTAAGCTGGACCGATTTTGAAGTAATCGAGGAAGGCGAATGCGGGGAAAATGTGTCTGTTGATTATACTGTGGAATCGGGCGAAGCGGGAGGTCTGGCAAAGGAACATTCTAACCTGGCGTCGAAGCTTTCCGGGCAGGAATATACACTGCAGAAAAATTTTAATGGAATTCCAGATAAAGAAATTACCGTGGAGGTAAGAAACAGGGTGATGACATTTACAGTCAGAGAGTTGCCATCACAGACTGTTATTGAAACATCGTCGGTGAATGTAAACCCGATTCAGTTCCGCAAAACACTCACCGACTGCACCATCCATAATTCAGGCGGGAGTTAATAGATTACAGTTGAAAGATTACAGAGGGTAGATTTCAGGAACTGAATGCCACGTTTTTTGCACCTTCGCACGTTCCAAAGTGTGATGATGGCTTTGATTGTACAACCCGATACTTTTCCACGTAGTGATCCCCAGGAAAAGTTCTACCGAACGCATGCCAAAAAATGATTCCGTTTCAAGAGATTGATAGCTTGACAGAAGGAATTGGTGGAGGTCCTCAGTCATTAAAGTCAATGTAAGTAGTACTAAGTGAATAGATTATTTTATAAATCACCACATTAGTATATCTTGATATTGTATTGATGATTTTTATAATATGAATGATTATGGATTTATCAGAAGTAGAAAAAAAACTTACCCATTACCTGGCTGAACAATCAGATATTGATGTGGCCTATTTGTTTGGATCTCAGGTGTCAGGATCTGCCCGCCATGAAAGTGATATCGATATAGCCTTATTGTTCAATGCTGGTCAAATCCCAAAAACTGAGCGTAAATTAGAGGTAGAGGATAATTTAACATCACTTCTTAAAGCAAAGTTAGATATTGTCATCCTCAACAATTCATCACCTGTTATTCGCATGCAGGTACTAAAAAAGGGCAGAAAGGTCTTTGATCGAGATCACAAAGCGTTCATCAACTTTTTTGTTCGAACTATTAAAGAGTACGATGATTTAAAAAGAGTACGTTCCATTAATGAAAATAAAGTACTGCGTGGGCGTATTTATGGTTGACCGGGATGTGGTTTTAGGGAAAACAAGTTCTATACAGAGATGTCTAAAGAGAATCAGAGATGTAACACAGTTAAATGCGGATTCCCTCGATGATCTAGATACGCAAGAAATTGTGATCCTCAATCTTCAGCGTTCAATTCAGGGATGTATAGATCTGGCTGCACATATAGTAGCAGATGAAGGCCTTGGGATTCCCCAGGAGTTGCGTGAAAATTTTGACCTGCTGTCAAAACATGGGGTAATACCTGCGGAACATAGGAACCGGCTGCGTAAAATGGTTGGATTTCGTAATATCGCAGTTCATGAGTACGATACAATCGATGTTGAAGTGCTCAAATCAATCCTTCAATTTAACCTCAAAGATATAGAAGAATTTTATGTTGCTATCATTGAGTACTATAACCTGTCAGATTGATTTTGCAGCTGCTTAGGAACAAGGCATTGCGGGCTGTTAGTGAAAACTGCACAATGATGGGAGCAGTGCCGAACGACCATATCACTATCCTTGGTTTTGAATTCCTATTTTTATTATTTGCATGCACATTTTGCCGATACCTATCTAATGATGAAAACTTTCAGCCTGATTTCCGTATACCTGCTGTGTTTGATTGCACTGGTATATGCTGAACCATCGGATGCACAATCACTGACAGGAACCACAGGTCTTTTTCATATTCCTACCGCTGAAATGATGCCAGACCGAACATTCATGGCTGGATTGCATCATAAACCGGCTGAATATTCATTGTACGGCCGGGGCATTCATGATAACAGGGCAGGGTTTGTTACAGTTACCTTCCTGCCGCGGGTGGAACTAATGTTTCGCTACACCTATATGCTGGGGGTGGATCGCAGTTCCACCACAAGCGGCCCTTTTATGGACCGGATGGTTGCGGGACGCCTTCTGATTTTGCGGGAAACAAATACACGCCCTGCTCTTCTGCTTGGAGTTCATGATCCGGGAATGACAATGGAGGTTGCCGCCAATAAACATTTCGGAGCCAATTATTTGGTGTCTTCAAAGAACCTGGCTGCCGGCGTCTTTTCCGCGGGTCTCCACATGGGATACGCTTTCGATATACGAAATGAAGAAACGCAGGTTTTAGATGGTCTGTTTGGTGGAGTATCCATCTCTTATCAGCAAATACCCTGGTTTCAGATCATGGCAGAACACGATTCTTTTCGATGGAACGCCGGAGCAAAATTGTTGCTGCTGAACCGGTTTCAGATTATGGCCGGACTGATGGAACTGAAACGTCCCGCGGGCGGCATTAGCTACAGGGTTATCTTATGATTCATAACACTTTAAGTTTCTGTCGAATAATCGTGTCTGAATTAAATTTTCAGCTGTTCAGGTGGTGTGTGATCGCTGCTTTATCAGTATTGTTTATTACTGATAATGTCTGCTCCCAGCCTTTGGCAGAACAGCTTGCAACACACGGTTTTGAAAATGTATCGGTCATTCAGAAGGGTAATCATTTGTACGTAGCCTATGAAAACCGGATGTACAGATCAGAAGCTCATGCGCTGGTAACAGTCCTGAATTATGCGGGCCAGTCACAGTTCGCCGCTGATTCTCTTACGGTCATCGTGCGGCAGAATGAGCTGCCGGTGCTGGCCATGGTCACACCCCTGAGTGATCTGCGTGATTTTCTGCGGGATGACACAACGTATGAGGCCTGGATTGCGTCCGCCACTCTAACCCTGAACACCCGCTCGCATATTCGGTCAGCGGGTTTGAGAACAAGAGAAGAAAGCACACGACTCAGGCCGGTTTTTCCTGTGGGGCTGGGGATGCGTTACCAGCTTGGAAATTATAATGAACCGTACCGGTTTGCCTTCGACCTGCAGCCGGAACTTCTACTGCCGCTGGGCAGAGGGTTTACGGCCAATGTGCGCGCGGCCATTCCGCTTTACAATAATTTTGATGATAACACGCATGTTCGCCCGTCACTGGTTACACTGACTCGTCAGTTTTTGCTGGATGACGGTCTTTACGGTGCGGTATCGGCAGGTATTTTCGGACGCAACAGGACAGGTGTTCATTCGGCCCTGAAAGCTTTTCTCCACGAAGAGGTGTTTTCACTGACCGTGGATGCCGGTTACACGGAGTTTACTCCCCTGACCGGTAACGTGAATTTCCCAAGGGTTGAAGAACAGCCATTCTCGTTCTACACGCTATCGGCCGACTACCGGTGGAGAATGTATGATCTGAACATGCGCATGCAGTACGGCCGCTTTCTGTACGGCGACCATGGCACGCGCGTGGAAGTTCACCGGCATTTTAGTGAAGTTGAAATTGGTTTTTTTGGTATCAATACGAGACTGGGAAACAATTTTGGTTTTTTTATATCACTTCCGCTTTCTCCGCGCAGATATCGTGATATGGGTCCGGTACGGGTTCGTCCGGCGTCACGGTTCCCGGTTCAGTATCGCTATCAGGGAAATGATTTCAGGGCACGAAGCTATGAGACAGGCATTACGTTTGATGAAAATCTGATGCAAATTTACCCCTCATTTTTGAGAAATGAGATGAAACGGTATTTTGGAGCAGATAATAGGTGAAAGCTTTCAGACCCTGTTAGAAGGAAAAATTCATAAGAGTGAACGCATCCGTGTGCTGGTAGATAAGATTGCCGCGCTAAAGAGCGCCATAAGTGCGGCATTCGCTCTTTCTTGGAATTAGACGGTTCTATGGGTATGCCGCACCTACGGCGCTTTTCAATAAACACTTCCCATTTAACCCATGGCCATCGCTGCGCACTGGCCATGGGCTACGGACATTTCGCACCTCTGGTGCTCCCCTGAGTTGCTCACTATTTTGGCGTCAGAATTTAAGCGATGCCTGTACACCGTAGAGCTGTTTCACTCAGAACACATTCCGCAAAGGAGCGGGTCACCTGCGTTTGCTAATCGTCACTGCTCGTATATTCGTGTGATGTCAACTGTAAACGTTTGGTTGCAGGGGAATAGTCATCGGATGAGTTTTTTCGAAAAAATGAGATTTTGAGAAATTTCTGATGACTTTGAATTGACTCATCCGATGACTCAAACCCGCCATTTCAT
>CAYOLE010000235.1:0-5455 GCA_964404705.1 uncultured Rhodohalobacter sp.
CTACCAGGTCTTACGCCGGCACTCACAGGTTTAAGTTTGTGCCCTGTAACCAGACGCTTGAAGATCTTTGTATTGGGTTATGTCTTTAAAATACAAAGCCGGCGCCGAGGGAAAGCCGCCGGAAGGAAAGGTAATTATTCACGGTTCGGTTTCCCCAGGTTTCGTATTGATACGAAGATTTGTCGACATTATACCCTGCACTGATATAGATACCCAAACCGCGATTAGTGTTAAATTCAACTCCTGCCGCCGGGTTAAATAGCAATCCGCCGGTATAACTATCGATCTGCAAGTCGTCATCGGGTTTAATTGCAAAATTGTAGCCTGCCTTCAGGTTAATGAAAGGCGTGGTGTTCTCGTCCGTGAACCGGTAATTTAGATCAATGAAAAACGGAACCATCGAAAATGGATCATTATAAACAGTGTAGCCTATGCCAACTCCCATCGAAAAGACAGGTGTGAACCGATGACTATGCGTCATATAGAAACGGGCTGAATTAGAGTTAGAATCTGAAGATTCTCCGCTTCCGGATAAAAAATCCATTCCCGCCCTGATGAGATATCTTGTCGGCCTGCCACGATCTGCGGATTCAGTTTCCTTACTTGCCGCAAATCCGGGAATGCTCAAAAGTGAATCTTCTGAGGCCGGCATCATATCTGCCTGATCCTGTGCAGTCAGCGTCACCGGAATCAGGCAAAACAGCAGGATCGTAGAAAGAAATTTGTTCATGAGATAGGAGTGTTGACTCACGGCGTGTCTTTGAACACAGGAATAGTGCTCAGTTGTTTCAGGTCGTCGATGTCGCTGTAATCGTACTGCACGATACCTTCGCGTCCGGTCACCATCAGCACATCGTTGAAAGGGATCACATCATAGGTTTTGATGTCGGTGATATGTCGCAGCAGCTTGATGTTATGTGGGTCGCTGGCATCCATGATTTTGAGTCCATGATCTCCCTCACTGATAAACAGATTTCCGTCGTCAATACCCAGTCCGTGCGGGTTGATCATTTCGTAGGCTTTCACTTTCTGCGGATTCGTAAGATCAGCCACATCCACAACATCCAGCTGATTCACACCCATCGGACAGTTTTCTGTTTTCCGCAGCGTTACAAAAGCGTAGTCTCCTTCAACAACAACGGGATCGCAGGCTGTGGCATGCCAGTAGACCGACAATTGCTGAGGTTTTGCGGGATTGGAAAGTTCGTAAATGTACATTGCAGTTTCTGATCCGATAAATAGATTTTCGCGGTAGGGGAAGATTGTTTCAATTGCCCAGCCTACATTCTGCTGGTCCACTTTAGCTGTGGAGCCATTTGCAATATTAAACGTTACCAAATCACTATGATCCACCGCGTAGAGGTGATCGCCGGTGATGGCAAACCGGGCCATGGATCCGCCAATACCACCGTCACCCCCACCGGATTCAGCAAATCCGGCACGTGAAGCGTCCATAGCCGTGGTGGTGAACACATCGCCTCTCCAGCGAGCAGGATGTGAATTGCAGTTATCCTCGCATATTTCCTCTCGTGTCACTTCTTTCCAGTCCACCACCAGTCCCTGGGAGTGATCGATTGATTGCGTAGTGAAACCCGGCGCCCTTTCTGCCGAGGTGTTAAAAACGTCTTCAATACGTTCGATAAGTTCCGGTGAGCCAAGATTGCTGATATCGAATATCAGCAGATCTTTTTGTGAGTCGGCATAAAGCAGATCTCCATTCACGGCGATATCTTTGTTGGCCGGAATGTTGATAAAACCCACGTTTTGCGGAGAAGATGGATCGCGATTGTCGATGATATGCACGCCCTCATTCACCTCGTTAACAAACAGGTGGCCGTCATAAAAATAGATTTTCCCTGGTTCCTGAAGATCGCGGGATTCCTCCAGAGCTACTGAATTCATAAATTCATCATGGGTCATATATACAGGTTCATACTCGGTCCATGTAATCGTCTGCACCTGCTTATCCGTGCAGGAGGTTAGCAGCATGGGCAGAGAAAGCAGAAGAAGCACCCCAAAGGTGAAAAAAGTTAACGTCGGCTCCCGAAATGTGCGTTGATTATAATTGTTCATATCCTTGTGGTTTGGTGTCGAATGGCTGTTCTACTAAGGGTACACGCCAGCCAATAGTAATACCTATTGAGGAAGACGAATTTTATTCTTTGTTGGAACAAGGATCGTTTTCGCTCCGGTGAAAATATGGTATCGCAGCCTGAAAGGAGTTTATTGAGTGCTGACTTGTATAAATAAAATTATTTGATAAATTAGGAGCGGATTCATAGCAGTCCAAATGTTTTAGAATATTGAATATCTTTGTTTTTGTTCATTGATTTTTTTGCAGAAGGAAAATCGATCCGATTCTTTTTTCTCGAAGAGTTTCCCTTCGCGTTCAAAAAATGAGCACAGATATTCTGCGTAAATCTGCGGTGAACTCAGCGAGACTCTGCGAGATTAGGAGCAGTGGTCATTCGGGGTTGTAAACTTCTTTCATTTTCCTTGATCGTTTTGAACAGTAGTGGACCGAATTATAAGATAACCTTCAACTTTAACGGAAAGCGCTTTTGTTTCACGAATTATGTCACTCATAAGGTGAGGATGAATACCGCAAAGTTTTCTCTGGTCCCGAACTAAATTTTGATTATCAAAACACAGTATGCGTTGGCCCGATAATCAGGGCAGTATAAAAAATAGCACGGATTGCAAACTGAAACTGAAGTCTTCTTTAAATCATCTGAAAACCATTAAAAAAGGACAGTATCCTTATGTTTAAAACAAAGTCTATACTGCTTTCCAGTATTGTCGCTGCTCTCGCAGGATTTCTGTTTGGGTTTGATACCATTGTCATATCCGGTGCTGACCAGCCGATCCAGGAGCTTTGGGAAATGTCGGACCTTTTTCACGGAACGTTCATCATGTCGATGGCGCTTTGGGGAACGGTTATCGGTGCTCTTTTTGGCGGTATTCCAAGTGATCATTTTGGCCGGAAAAAAGTACTTTTTTGGATTGGAGTTTTGTATCTGCTGTCGGCTTTGGGATCCGCGTTTGCCACAAGCCCTTATATATTTTCAATTGCCCGTTTTATTGGCGGACTTGGTGTGGGTGCTTCTTCAGTTGCGGTGCCTGTTTATATTTCTGAAATTACCCCCGCATATAATCGGGGAAAACTTGTTGCTCTTTACCAGTTCAACATCGTTTTTGGGATCCTGATCGCCTACCTGTCGAACTATTGGATCGGGCTGTCGTTTGCAGAAAGCGCCTGGCGCTGGATGCTCGGTGTTGAGGCTGTCCCCGCTGCAATTTATCTGCTATTGGTAATGGGAGTTCCCGAAAGTCCCCGCTGGCTGGTGCTGAAGAAAAATCAGGTCAGTTTTGCAAAGGAACTGCTCCAACAGCTGAACCCGCGCGAGAATATCGACAAGATGATTACGCAGATAAAGAATTCGGTTTCAAAAAGTGCGGACGCGGATACATTCTTTTCCAAGCGGTTCCGGTTTCCGATAATGCTGGCCTTCCTGCTGGCTTTCTTTAACCAGTTGTCGGGTATTAACTTTGTGCTTTATTACGCTCCCCGAATTTTTACACAGGCTGGGATTGAAGCCGGTGATGTACTTGGCGCATCAGTCTCGCTTGGAGTCGTTAACCTGCTCTTTACTCTGCTTGGGATGTATCTTATCGACAGGGCCGGACGAAAGTCGCTGATGTATATCGGATCGTTTGGTTATATCGCTTCTCTTTCCGCCGTAGCCTGGGCATTTTATTCAGGTGCTGAAGGGGTTGTGGTTGTCATTTTTGTCTGTGCATTTATTGCGTCTCACGCTGTTGGGCAGGGAGCTGTAATCTGGGTGTTTATTTCGGAAATATTTCCGAACGCCATCCGGGAATACGGAATGTCGCTGGGATCGGGTACTCACTGGGTTTTTGCGGCAATTATCACGCTGCTGACACCCTTTGTTCTGAGTTCATTTAGCGGTGCACAGATTTTCTCTTTCTTCGCATTCATGATGGTTCTGCAGCTACTGTTTGTATGGAAGATCATGCCGGAAACCAAGAACATCACGCTCGAGGAAATGGAGGTGAAGCTCGGTATCAGCCGCGAAGCGCTTGAGGAGCTGGTGGATAAGGAAAAGCTGAACAATTAATCCAATCCAAACGTCCGCCTATTTCAGAAGCGTCATCCGGCCGGTCAATATTTCCTCTCCGGATCTGCTTGAAGGAAATTCGATGCGGTAAAAATAAACACCAGATGGCTGACGGTTCAGGTTTACCCTAATCTCAGCCTGCCCCGACAGTAAGTTTCCGTTTTGCCGGTACACTTCACTTCCCAATGCTGAATAGATCGTCAGCTGATATGCAGATGAAACCGGCAACTCCACTTGAATGATTGTAGAAGGATTGAATGGATTGGGGTAATTGCCAATCAGGCGGATTTCTGCAGGGCGTTCAGCAAACGGATCCGTGGATGTTTCTACCGATTCATGGGCACCTTCTTCAATCCACTGACGGATATCATCTATTTCATCATCGGAAAGATAAGGCCCGCCCTCGGGCATCCGCACGCCATACTGAGGGTTGTCTGACGAGATTTTATCAACAATCGGACTTTCATCCGGCTCTTCCGGAATAACTACATTCGTGTTGTACTGACTCCCCACGCTATTCATTGTTGCATCATATGAACTGAGAGTTACACCATTTGTACCCCCGTGGCAAGACACACAACTACTTGTGAAGATCGGTTGAATTTGTTCTTCATAATCAATTTGTGCAAAACTCTGTTCGAGTGGAAACAAGATAATCAGAAGGAAAAGTAGCAGGTAACGGTTCATAATTGGAGGATTTCAGAATTGGATATTTAACAGCAGCGGGTTGTCATCATGCTCACATCGACATATGATAACTCTTTCCTATTATCCACTACAGCATTTTTGGAAAATTGGTTGCCTGAATAGATGAGAAAAAAGATAAATTCTCTCCTTGGCTGTTCTGATTGTTTCCTGAGTTCGACATTGGGACATCCTAAAAACTCATCCTATGTATGAAAATCTTGTTTAATTATTAGCTTGTTCTGAGGCTTCTGTCTTTTTTATACCAGAACGTGACGATACCTGCATAAGCCTTAGTCAGGGTAACAGTGCTTTCTACAATATATCAGGGTGCCCCAGAGGGATCCCAAGGGAAAAGCCAGACCTAACACAGCCCCGGGCAGCGCCCGGGGTAACAAAGGATCGTAACCCAGGCAGGCTGAAAGCCTGCAACAGGCGGATACTTTTACAGTTGGATCATTTAGATATGAATTCAACTAAAACCTCAATACTAATCCGGATTAAATTCCAGCACATTGAATTTCTCCATCAGTCAATGCCCTTTTTTGTATGTAAAAACTTGAAGCTCGTCGATGGCTCTATCTCAGGCTTTCAGCCTGATGAGGTTACACCAATCACTTTTACCCCGGGCG
>CAYOLE010000236.1:0-5440 GCA_964404705.1 uncultured Rhodohalobacter sp.
AAGATAGAAAGGGAATATTTTTCAGTCAAGAACTAATTGCTTTTTTAAACACCTCACACCGATGGCAATTGCCCTTCCTGCAATACCGCTTAAGTTGATGTGCCAGGCCCGGTTTACGGGTCTGTTTATTCATTTCAAAACCTGACTCTTTAAAAGGTGCGATTACCTCTCCCGGCACCCCACCGCGAATATTGCGCCAGGCAGCATATGAATTTTGTTTAAGCGGTTGAGAATGTAAAAAATCACCCAGGAGATATAGAGCCGGCAAATAAATTGTTTGTTCCAGTATTTTAAGCATCTGGTGGCCCGGACGATTTGCGGAAGGTATGGATTGAATAATCTTCTGCCATGCTTGTATATCGGGTGATAAAAACTCTTTAAAGGAACGTTGATGAATAACGTAAAAAAGCGAGGCTGCCTGCCTCACTCTTACCTCAGGCCTGCTTGCCGGCCGCATGCCGGTATGCTTCCAGTTCAGTTCTGAAGAAGAAGGATCCTCGAATGCCAAATCACCAATAATCTTTAAAAATTCAGCGGGGTGATCGGGCACTGTTAAATCTTCGCAGATAATATCGTGCAGCTCTACCATTGGCCCGCGATTTACCGGTATTCCAAGAGTGTGGAAAATTCCAAACGTAAGCATATGAAGCCATGCTTTTGAAACAGGTAAATTCGACTTATAACTGCCCAGCAGAAAATCAGTTTTATACTCAAAGTATTGGAGATGAGCCTTTTCAACCTGTTTCTTAAAAGCATCCTGGTTAATGAAACTCATATTTCCGGCACAGGGCAATACCGGCTTTTTGCTTCGCTCAAGCAATGTTCGCAGAGGGTTTTGAAGATAAGGTTTTAATATAAGCAACGGAGGTACAGTACCGTCGGGGCGAATTATTGCAGGCTTGCTGAAACCTCTGCCCAAATCGTATGCTACATGTAAAACAACGCGGTTAAATTCGCTGGATGCAGAATGCTTGTGCTGAATCCAGCCTTCTGGATGTATATGAAGTTCTACATCTCCATGTAATTCTGCCCCTTCAATTCGTATCACAGAACCAAAAAAATCAGGGCCGGCTCCGTGATTCTGTTTACCGGGATCAACTATATGAATTGCGCGCCCGCATTCTGTCTGTAATGCCTGAGTATCAAACTGCAAGTGCTCCCAAACCCACTGCAACAGGGATTCATCAAATGGATATCCGGGTTCACTCATTATAACCTAAATGTTTTTCCACATCTATTGAGATTTGTTCTTTCTCAAAATCGGGTATGGCGGGCAAAATTTTTGGAATTGATAAACTACCCAGTGAAGTGGCACATAAAGATAACCGGGAATATACTTTGCCTGATATCAAAGACGCCACATACGCGGCAGCCAAACCCGAGGCAAATAGTCCAAATACCGTTACTGACTTACTCATTGATTTTTCCATATGCTCTTCTTCTGTTTATGATTGCCGAATTATAACGTTTTAACCTCTTTTCTGTTTTATAACGATGATTAAATTGGATAAATTAAGCAACTATTTATTTGATTAATTTACAGATAACTCATGATATTATTGGATCAAAGCCGCCTCAATCGCATTTTAAAAAGAATGGCGTACCAGGTAATTGAAAAATCGGGCGGCCATAATATCGATATGATCGGTCTGAATGAAAGGGGTTCTGCCGTTGCCGAAATTATTGAATCCCATATCACATCAGACTCCCCCGTACACGTACATTCAACTCTGCTCTATGTCGACGGTTCAGTTGAATCAGAAAAAATTGAAAGAGTAAACGATGTTCTGATTATTACCGATGATGTAATCTTTAGCGGAAAAACTATGTTCAAAGCCCTTCAAAACATACCCGGTTTATACCATTATAGTAAAGTTTATGTCGCTGCTGTTATCGACAGAGGACATCGTAAACTTCCGGTAGAAGCGGGAATTGTGGGCTTAACTGTTCCTACCAAAGTGAATGAACATGTTGATTTTCAACTTAAAAACAAAAAGCCTTATCAGGTTCTGTTAACAAAAGAGAATACATCAAATGATTAAAAAATCCACACTTCTGATTGCTGCACTGCTTTTTACATCGCTTCATGCAAATGCCCAGGAATCAATCGTCGTGAGCGATACTCTTGTAGGATGGGACTATGGATGGGTCACAGGTCTGAACGGATCTCAGGCTTCTTACTCTAATTGGTCGCAAGGCGGAGTAAATAATATCGCCGCAACGGGAAACTCTACATACAGAGCCTATTACAGAGAGAACAGATATTCCTACGGCTTTTTAATTAATACCCGGTATGGTCAAACCAGGTTTGAAGATGAAGGCACCCGAAAAACTGATGACAGGCTTTCAATCAGAAATCGATTTCAATACGATCTGGGTGAGGAAGACAGTGATTTTTCGCTCTACACGGACCTCAATTTCAGAACTCAATTTGCCAGGGGATATGATTATGGGGCAGGTCCTGATGGAGAAGATGTATTGATTTCCAGCTTTATGGCACCCGCCTATTTTTCCCAAAATGCAGGACTTGCGTACAGTCCGGGTGAACAATTTTCTTTTCAGGCCGGTATTGGTTTGCGGCAGACTATTGTTCGCGAACCTGAACTGGTAACTCTCTACGGACTGGCAGAAGGAGAAACTGTTAGAAATGAAGCAGGTGTGAACCTGGGAGCCAGCTATGAACATTCTATTTCCACCAATCTGGTGCTAAGTTCAACACTCGAAACTTTTACAAATGTGGGCAGCCATCTCACCAGTACAGATATCAATTTTTCTAATGAGGTTGTGGGACGAATTAACGACCTGCTGAATGCATCTATTCGCCTTGATCTTGCTTATGATGATGATTTTTCAAGTGAGTTACAGATTCATCAATCACTGTCCATTGGACTATCATTTATTCTCTTATAACCGAATGCTTTGAACAGATACGAAGCTTATTTACCCATTTTACAAGCATCACTTCGCAAACTCGATGACTGGCGTACGCATTTTGGGCAAGAGGAGCTGGTTGGTTATACGGAAACTCCACAAATCAACAGCATTGTGGAGAAACTTCAAGAACGTTTGGAGGGCAATTATCCATTTCATCACCCGCAATATGCCGGGCAAATGCTGAAACCGCCTCACCCCCTGGCATGGATTTCATATGCCCTGTCGATGACGATTAATCCCAATAATCATGCATTGGATGGCGGGCCTCCTACCTCAGAGATGGAAAAAGAAGCTGTTGCACAGCTGGCTGAGATGGTGGGTTATGGTGAGGAATATCTGGGCCATCTGACGTCAGGCGGAACAATTGCCAATCTTGAGGCACTGTTCATTGCCCGCGAAATGAACCCTGGCAAAATGATCGCAGCTTCAACGCATGCACACTATACCCATAAGCGCATGTGCAGGGTTTTGAACACGCCATTCTACGAAATACCGGAAAAACCCGATGGTTCTGTAAACTGGGATCTTTTGAGTGAAAACATTGATAATATTGGAACCCTGGTTGTTACCATGGGGACCACAGGACTTGGTGAAGTGGAACCACTGGCCCGGCTATTGCCAGAAATGAAAGAAGCGGGGGTTCGTGTTCATGCAGATGCCGCCTACGGTGGTTTTTTTAAAATTATTGAGGAACAGCTGGATTCCAAAGAACACTGGAAAGTATTATCTGAAGCGGATAGTATTGTCGTCGATCCCCATAAACACGGCCTTCAACCTTATGGGTGCGGAAGTGTTTTATATAAAGATCCGTCGGTTGGAAAATTTTTCAGGCATGATTCCCCCTACACTTATTTTACATCAGATGATCTGCACCTTGGTGAAATCAGTCTTGAATGCTCGCGCGCCGGTGCATCAGCCGCAGCCCTCTGGGCCACGCTGCAGCTTTTTCCTCTAACAGAGGATGGGCTTGGAGTATATCTGAAATCAACCAAGAGTGCCGCAAATTTGCTATATAAAGCTCTGAGCAGATCTGACAAGTTTGAATGTGTTAATAATCCTGAACTGGATATCCTGGGCTACTTCCCTGTTCCAGGTGATAAAAAACTGAGTGAAATTACAGCTCTTAGCAAAAAACTTTTTTCGGCGGGGGTAAAAGCAGCTCCCCAGGAAGGTTTTCATCTGAGTCTATTCAATATGAACGCTCAAGCATTTTCTGCATCTTTTCCGGATTATGAAGCAGATACAGACACCGTTACAATTCTTCGCAGCGTAATGATGAAACCGGAACATGAACTCTTCATTACCAAACTGATAAAAAGACTGCATGCTACTCTCAAATCGTGCAGAAGCTGACGGGTTTATCATCATGCCCATCTAAAACTGCCGTGCCAAAACTGCTGTTTCTTTGAATTGAAGCCGCTTGCCGGTCATACTATTAAACGCTTCGATATGCACAATGTAGATTCCAATTCTGCCGGTGACACCATTATCCATTCTCCCATCCCAGTTTACGGCGCCTTCAAATCCCGCCGGATGTGAATCGGCCAGGTTTCGAACCAGCCTGCCATACCGATCAAAAATTCTCACCCGAAGCATAAAATCCGGATCATCAAAACTATAGTTAATTAACAGATGATCTTCATGGCCATCATCATCCGGAGAAAACGGGTTGGGTTCCAGTGAAATGCTGTTTAATTCTGAAACTTTAGCGGGTGTCTGAAACAGTGAATTTTCGCTGCCCGGTGTTCCGCCTAAGGCCATAGCATTTGATCCCCAGTTATCAGGATCGTTTGTTTCCCCGGCCGAATTGATCCGTTCCAGGGAGATTCCTTTTGTATCGATCAGGTTGGGATTATGCCAATCGGGGCTGTAATCCATCCGGTCTATAATACGCCCAAGGCTGTCAGCCAGGTTGATCTCCCGCCCGGTTACTGGCAGACTTAGCGTCGACCTGTCAAATCGCAATACATGGGACGCCAGATCATCGGACAGGCCGAAAAACCGTGCATTACCGCTATTCTCAAATTCCTGATGATTATTCTCAGCCTGTAACAGAGTATAACCGCCAGCGGGAATCCACGACGAACGGCTGGTTACAGGTAACATTTTGTTCACCGCATCCATCTCATCCGGCTGATCGTGTAAATATACTCCTTCGAGTGATACAGCGTAATTACGCCTGTTGATAAATTCTATATACTCTGTTTGATTGGGCAAACCATCATTATCATCCTGCAAAGGATCGAACATAATTTCGTTAAACACCAGATCACCGGGTTCAAGGGGTTTTGATACAGGCAGCTTCTGTGTAGTTGATACATTTCCCTGATAATCTGAAATCTGCTCCACTTCAAGAATATATTCCCGGTCTGATAATATCTCATTGGCAGTTATCATCAACTCCGGACCCGGCCCGTCTTCTGATGGTGTTGCGCTGACCTTGTTTCCATCATGAAAGACAGCAGTCTCAGGTAACATTTTCACAAATTCGTTGAAACGGACCAGC
>CAYOLE010000237.1:0-2410 GCA_964404705.1 uncultured Rhodohalobacter sp.
GAACACCCGACAGTCGAAAAAAGCAATCGACAGTCGGGGGGCACCACCTCATCAGTGTTTATGTGGTGTACTCTGCATTAATTCGAACATATTCATACGAAAGATCCGATCCCCAGCCTACTGCTTCTGCATCTCCGTCATTCAGATCTAATGTTATAGTAATTGTAGACGTTTTCATCTCTTTTTTTACCTCTTCACGGCTGTGATCCGTGGGCTGACCTTTATCCAGGATTTGAACAGACTTGCCAGATCCAAAAAACAGATCCACTTTGTCGGGATCGAACGGTACTCCTGCACGCCCGGCCGCGGCAAAAATGCGCCCCCAGTTAGGGTCTGTACCAAAAATTGCTGTTTTCACGAGGTTCGAATCAGAAATGGTGCGCACTATTTTCCTGGCTCCTTCCTCTGTCTTTGCTCCCTCCACCCGGTATTCCACAAGTTTTGTTGAGCCTTCACCATCAGACACAATCATCATAGCAAGATGCTTGCACAGCTTTGTCAGATGATCCAGAAAAATTCGATAATTTTCGTTTTTTTCAGCTATCTCTTCATTCTCTGCCATTCCGTTGCAAATAATGGACACCATGTCGTTAGTGGACGTATCACCATCCACCGTTATCATATTGAACGTTTTGTTAACCGCATCGCGCAAAGCTTCATCAAGCAATTGCGGTTTAATGGCGATATCGCATACGATAAACCCAAGCATGGTTGCCATATCCGGGTGGATCATTCCTGATCCTTTCGCCATTCCGGCCATATTAATAGTAATGCCATCAATTACAAACGAATCAAACCCCTCTTTGGCAAAGGTATCCGTTGTTAAAATGGCATTTGCAGCAAGTGATCCGGCCAGCTGCCGGTCAGACAGTTTGGCTGCACTCTCTTTTATTCCTTTCAGCACCTTTTCTGTGGGAAACGGTTCACCGATTAATCCGGTGGATGCCACCAAAACAGACTCTACAGGAATTCCAAGTTCCTGAGCCGTGGTTTCTGCCATTGCCACAGCTCCCTCCCATCCCTTTTTACCGGTACAGGCATTTGCATTACCTGAATTAATCACAATAGCCTGTATAATTCCATCCTTGATATGCTTGCGGCTTAATTTAATCGGTTCGGCACACACCAGATTTTGGGTAAATACTGCGGCGGCGGCAGCCGGCTTTTCGGAGAATATCAGCGCCAGGTCCCGCCGTTTCGATTTGATACCCATGTGGGCTCCCCACGCTTTAATGCCGCGTACATCAGTTATATTTTGAAGCATTGTATTGACTTGATATTAAATTGAACATGATTGTGATTTCTTTTAAAAAATAGTTTAAGGATTCAGAGGAGGATATTTTAAACCCGTATTCTCGAGCAGGCCAAACATCAGGTTCATGTTTTGTATCGCCTGCCCCGCGGCTCCCTTCACAAGATTATCGATTGCGGAGATCGTAATTACACGATTAGTGCGTTCATCATAGGTGGCATACACATCACAAAAATTGGATCCCCTTACATTTTTAACCGATGGCGGCTGATCAACAACGCGCACGAAATGCTCTTTTCCATAATAATTGAGATATGTTTCCCGAACCAGTTCATCATTGATCGCTTTCACGGGTGTAGAATAGGTTGTTGTTAAAATTCCCCGGTCTATTGGTAATAAATGAGGTGTAAACTGAATTTTCAACGGAGTGTCTGACACAGTTTCGAGAATGGTTTCAATTTCCGGGGTGTGCCGGTGGCTTTTCAAACCATAGGCAAAAAAGTTTCCAAACTGGTTCGGAAAGTGAGTAAACGTTTTGGGTGAAGCCCCTGCACCTGTCACTCCCGATTTGGAATCCACAATGACAGTTTCCGTATCAATCATTTTTTGGCGAACCAGTGGCAGCAGGGCAAGAATAGTTGATGTTGGATAGCATCCCGGATTGGCCACGAGATCAGCATTTCTGATATGATCCCTGTGCATCTCAGGCATTCCGTAAATGGATCGCTTCAAATAATCGGGACAAACATGTTCCTTTTGATACCATTTTTCATATAGTTTAGCTGAATCAAGTCTGAAATCTCCCGACAGATCTACAATTCTGAATTTTTCGAGTCCGTGCTCTTTTACAAAATCCATCGATACACGATGTGGAAGTGCAAGAAATACCAGGTCGGGTTTGTGATCCGAAATAGAATCGATTTTCTCAAGTTCAATATTGGCAATGCCCTCCAGTGATGGATGAACCTCGGATATTTTCTTACCTGCCTTCGATTCTGATGTGATCACTTCCAGTTTTACATCGGGATGTAAAATTAAAAGCCTGATAAGTTCTATTCCCGTATAACCGGTTGCACCAATCACACCAACTTTAAATTTTGATTTTTTACGGCGCTCAACATTTCTCTTTGTGCTTCCTTTTGTCATATTATCTGATCG
>CAYOLE010000237.1:2510-5309 GCA_964404705.1 uncultured Rhodohalobacter sp.
CCATCTTCTCCGCCTGATACCGGAGACAGAACCGGCAAATAACCATTGTTCAGAAGCAGCTTTAGCAAGGTTGTATCAACCCGATCCACATCACCCACAAATCCAAGATCCACATCTTCCGGTCCTTCTTCAGTATGTATGGTATGCTTGCGTTTGCGTGCCTGCACCATTTTACCATCCTTGCCCGACAAACCTACTGCGTTTACATTCATGCGGTTTAATTGATTTACCAGCAACCCGTTTACTTTACCGGATAATGCCTGTTCCACAACTTCCATTGAATCTTTTAGGGTTATTCGGTGACCGTCTATAAATTCAGAGTTGATTCCTGAAACCTCAAACAACGACTTGATTACGGGCCCCCCACCATGAACCACAACAGGGTTTATTCCCCATTTTTTCATAGCTGCTATTTGTTGCAAAACCTGAAGCTGCGCCCGGCTGTCCGTCATAGCGTTGCCGCCATATTTAATTACAACAGTTTCATTCTTGAATGAATCAATTAATGATGTATTTAAATGATTGGCTGGTTCGCGATTATTGCGTGTCACTAAAAGTTCTATTGATTAATCTTATATCGAAATTATGTGTAAAGTAAGGGTTTAGAAATCAATTCGTTAGTATTGATCAATATGAAATACCATCTTTAGAAATGATTGCTGTTTTTTTTCCAATGATCCCTATACATTAAGCCACATCAGTACTGCATATTTCAGTTAATTATTATGATCCAGACACTGCTAATTGGGGAGGATGACGAAATAAGGCGAAGGCTTTACGAAACTCTGCTAAAAAGAAAACATAAAGTAACGGTCGAAAATCCATCTATTCAGGTAAATAAAGATATTAAAATCAGTAATTTTTCTCTTGTGATTGTCTCTTCCATATCAGATGAAACACTCGAGATTTGCAGAAAAATTCGCCTTGATATGGACGGCAAACAGCTTGCACTGGTTACTGTTGTAGATCACAACGAACCCGGAAGACTTGATGACGTTCTTGAAGCCGGTGCCGATCAATGTATCATCGAATCTATATATGATGAAAAGAGGTTGCATATCCGCCTGGCATTTGCTGAGAAAATGGCCCGGGAAAAAGTTCAGCAGCAAGTAACTCTACAACAGCTCAAAGAAAGCGAAGCCCGGGCCAGAAGTATTCTTGAAACAACAGTTGATGCAATTATCACTATAGATCCGCGCGGTAGTATCAAATCATTCAATAAAACGGCGGAGAAATTGTTTGGGTATCCCGCAATGGATGTTATTGGAAAAAACGTAAAGATCCTGATGCCGGAGCCTTATCAATCGGAGCATGATGATTATCTGGACCGTTATCTGGAAACTGGCGAGCGAAAGATTATCGGAATCGGACGCGAAGTTACCGGCAGGCGTAAGGATGGATCTACCTTCCCGATGTACCTGGCAGTCAGTGAAGTAAAACTTCCTGATCAGCATATTTTCACTGGTATTGTGCGGGATATATCTGAGCAACGGCGGCTGGAACAGGAAATACTGCGAATAAGCGAGCATGAGCGCCAGCGGATTGGGCAGGACCTGCATGATGGGCTTGGGCAGATGCTCACCGGTATTGGTCTGATCACTAAAAATCTTGTTCAACAGCTTGGAAACGAAAATCACTCCTTAACAACCGAAGCAGAAGAAATTTTGAGCCTGATAAAACAGGCCGATGAACAGGCACGGTCACTTGCACGAGGATTGGTTCCTGTAGAATTTGATGAACGTGGCCTTGAAGCGGCCCTTGAGCGGCTGAAAAGCAACGCCGAAAAACTGTTTGGAATAGAATGCACCCTCGAGGTTTTGGGAGAGCTCGATTTTGATGATGCCACCCAGGCGATTCATCTATACAGAATTGCGCAAGAGGGAGTCAGTAACGCCGTTAAACATGGAGGTGCCGAAAAAGTATCAATACATCTTGCATCAACCGATCAGTATCTTAGATTACGTGTTATGGATAATGGCTCAGGTTTTCCTGAAAACTGGGATTCTGAAGGAGGTCTGGGTGTTCGCATAATGCAGTTCAGGGCGCGTTTGATTGGAGGAAATCTTGAGATCAGCGATGTTCCGGATAAGGGTGCGACCATAACCTGTACTGTGCCCATAATCAAACAATCTTAATTTATAAACAGGTATCAGAAATGCCGGCGAAAAAGAAAATTTATATTGTTGATGATCATCCGCTGATGAGAAAAGGAATGGCTATGACCCTTGATAACAGTGTTGAATTTGAGGTGTGCGGCCAGAGTGAATCTGCAGAGGAAGCTCTGGGTGAAATTCCATCCTTAAAACCCGATGGATGTGTGATTGATATTTCACTACCCGGGATGAACGGAATTGAGCTGGTTAAAAATCTGCTGGCTCAGATGCCGGCTCTTAAAATATTGATCGTCTCCCGCCATGATGAAGAACTCTATGCTGAACGTGCAATCCGTGCCGGTGCAAAAGGTTACCTGATGAAATTGGAAGCGGGAGAAGTGCTGGTAAGCGCTGTTCGCCAGATTATGAATGGCGGTATCTATCTTAGCGACAAAATTGGTTCGCAGTTGATTATGAAAATTGCATCCGGGCAAAAAACGGGCGACAACCCACTTGAAATACTCAGCGACCGCGAACTCGAAGTATTTGAACTCACCGGGAAAGGCGAATCCACGAAGGATATCGCTCAGCGTCTCCATGTATCGGTAAAAACTGTTGACACCTACCGGGCCCGCATCAAAGAAAAGATGCATTTGAAGTCAGCCAATGAACTGATGAGAAAGGCTGTACAGTGGGTAGAGGCCGG
>CAYOLE010000238.1:0-5194 GCA_964404705.1 uncultured Rhodohalobacter sp.
CAGTAGAAAGCGGTGCTGAGTTTGCAGTGATTACAGGCGGAGAGCCATTGCTGCATAACCTTGAACCGCTGACGGTACGACTAAAACAAGAGGGCTTGAATGTCCATATTGAAACAAGCGGATCATCACCATTATCGGGGCAGCTCGATTGGGTAACACTGTCTCCCAAGCGATTTAAAAAACCACTCGATGAAAACTTTCCCTACATTGATGAGCTTAAGGTTGTAGTGCTGAAAAACAAAGATATTGAGTGGGCAGAATTGAATTCCAAAAAGTGTCCTCCGTCAACTCGTTTACTATTGCAGCCTGAATGGGAAACGCCCTCATCTATCAAATTGATTGTAGAGTATGTTAAGGCAAACCCAAAATGGGGAATAAGTCTGCAGACTCATAAATTTATAGATGTCCCTTGATTCGTATTCACGCATAACTATCTAAAAGATGACTTTATCATTGATATTATTAGGCTTATGTAAAAAATTTATAGCCACACACAGGGTAATATTAAATTTGGCGAAATTACCCTGTGTGCAGCGTTCCAGTCCTAATGGCTCGATCAGCATGCAACTGTACTCTTCACTGCGCTATTTCAACATTGCCATGTACACCCACGATATCCTTCGGGGCTTGGGAATAATCACGGTGAAATGACTTTTAAACGTTCTTCAGTATTAATTACCGGGGCAAGCCGGGGAATCGGGCGCAGTATTGCAATCACTTTTGCCTCAACCACAAATCGACCTCTTCTTTTACTTTCCCGCAATGAAGAAATGCTTAACGAAACCAGAGAGCTTTGCCTGCAGGCAGGGGCAAAGAAGGTTGATATTCTGGCTTGCGATGCAACTGAGCCTCATCAGCTGGAGAAGATCAAGATCAGAAACGGTTTTCCGGAACCGGGAATTATCATAAATAATGCAGGCAGTTATCTTTATAAAAAAGTGACAGAAACCACCAAAGATGAATTTCTGCAACAGATTAATCTAAATCTGTTTACGGCTGTAAATGTGATTAACCGCTTCCTGGAAACCCTCCGAAATTTAGACCGGGCTTTGATAATAAATGTATGTTCCGTTGGCGCTCTTCAGGGACTACCCGAAAGTGGCGCTTATTCATCCTCAAAACACGCGCTTTTAGGTTATACACGTTCGCTTAGAAGCGAATTAATGAATTCAGATATTGGCGTTACAGCAATTAACCTGGGTCAGACACATTCACCCTCCTGGGAAGAATCAACTATGAGTCCTGCCAGATTAATTAACCCTACAGATGTAGCGTCACTCATCGTACAGATGACTGAACTGTCACACCGGTCCATTGTCGAAGAAATAATTATTCAGCCGCAACATGGCCGCGTTGCTCCAATGTAACTCTTTTCCGTCTCGTCTCTGATAGAATTGTTTCTGCTTTTCTTTTATTTCTACTTTTATGCAAACGAGCATCAATTGCATAAAAAATGCCCTTACTATAAAGTTTTAGGGTAAAGATAAATCATCACGATAGGGGAAATTTCTGATCTACGACAGAGTTTTTTTCCCTTCAAGAGCCATTATTTCTTTATTCATTATCTATATGTGTAATTATTTACTGAATATACCTTGTCTCTATAGCAATTAGGAACTTTTACCTATCAAATTCTAATAGCGGGAATAAATTGGCACAGGAATTGTAAGTATAAACACTGAGCACAGTAATTGAATTTGCTTAGTTAGTAAATTCAAAAGCAGTTCACAGACAGAGATATATTAGTAAAGAGATTATTTGAGAACACAACAAGATCCTTCTTTTGACCGAGAGGGATTTTTTTTTGTCATTGTCATTGAAAATAAAAGAATCTATCGATAAGATAAAACTTATGATAGGAAGAGTGGAAGAGTATTTTTGATAATGCACCAACACGGTCCTAAACTTTAATATTCATTCATACAAGGCAATTATACAAATGGCGTTTACGACGCTTTTGGTAATGCACACTTGTTTTATACGTATTGGTGTAAAATTTCGGGTAATTGTTTATCGAAATTTCTTGTATCCACGGGATTGAATTTTTTGGCGGTCAGTACTTCATACAATTCTTTATATCGATTGTATACGCTCAGCCGAAACGAATCCGGGAGAGAGGGGGGCTCCTGGCCCTCAAGGCCACTGAATCCCTTTTCCATCAGCCATTCGCGGAGAAACTCTTTTGAGAGTTGCTTTTGTGGCTCGTTGTTCTTTAAACGCCGATCATATCCCTCAATGTAAAAATACCGAGATGAGTCGGATGTGTGCACTTCATCAATCAGTGTTAGCTCATCATTCCAGAGTCCAAACTCATATTTAGTATCAACAAGAATCAATCCCTGTTTTGCTGCTATTTGAGTACCACGCTCAAAAAGCTCAAAAGCTTTGGACTCGATTGTTTTCCATAATTTCCGTTCCACTAAGCCCGATTCAATAATTTCCGAAGGAGATATATCCTCATCATGTCCTTCTTCAGCTTTTGTGGCAGGAGTAAGAATAGGTTCGGGGAATGCCTGGTTTTCCTGCATACCGGCGGGAAGTTCGGCACCGCAAAGTGTTCGTTTTCCTGATTTATATTCACGCCATGCATGGCCGGTTAAATAGCCGCGCACAACCACCTCAACAGGAATGGGTTTACATCGCCTGGCAATAGTAACATTGTTATGTGGTACAGATATCATATGAGTTGGCAGAATATCATCCACTGCTTCGAATTGAAACCTGGAAAGTAAATTTAAAATCTGTCCTTTATACGGTATGGCTTCCCGCATGATATGATCAAACGCACTGATGCGATCTGTAACTACAATACCTAATGTTATGTCGTTCAACAAATAGACATCCCGCACTTTCCCCCGGTAGGGCTCCTCAAGGCCTGGGCAGGTGGTAGAGTATATACAGTTATCCAGATCTTTTTTGTAAACAGATTCTGAGTTCATTTATACCCGTTTTGTTGAACCCCTCGTTATGAGAACAGGATCTATTGTTTTTTGGATTTTGCTATCATCTTTATTGCGGATGATTTGGGCGAGTCGTTTGGTAGCTTCTACACCAACACTGTACATTTTTTGATCAACAGTCGTTAAATCGAGATATTTGGTGAATTTGATGTTATCGTACCCAATCAGGGCAATATCATCGGGTATCTTCATTCCAAGTTTTGAAATGGCGTGATACGCTCCGATGGCCTGAGTATCATTTGAACAAAAGATAGCCTCGGGGAACTCACCAAGTTTGTCAAATTCATAAATTGCTTCAAACCCGGCTTCTTCTGTAAATCCTGCATGTTTTCTGCTTACCCCCCTAACAAAAAACTTATCCTCTATTGGCATTTTAAACTCTTTCAATGCGTCAATAAATCCATTGTATCTCAACAGCGAGGTTTTAGAGTTACTGACAGGCAGAATCATTCCCATAGATTTAAATCCTTGCTTAACAAGATGTTCGCCTGCCAAAAATCCACCCTTTTGATTGTTGAGATCAAAATAGTTGTACATCGGATGATTGCTGCCCACCAGAATAATGGGTATGTCTGCTGATTGGAGCAGATGATGAACTCTATCTGTAATGTCAATACTTATGGTAATAACGGTATCTGCTGTTCCCCGGTTGAAAAAATTTTCTACACCTTCTTCAGGATTTTTAGATCCGGTGTTATAAATAACAATATCCAGATCCAGATCACCTATCTCATCTTTTACACCTTTTAGTATCTCGTTGTAATAAGGAGTTGTGAATGATGGGACTGCGATCGCCAGCATCTGTGGCTTACGACTGGCAAGTTTACGGGCTGAAACCTGGGGGCGAAAATTCAGATCTTTTATAGCTTCGTTTACTTTGTCCTTCGTGGATTGAGAAACATTCGGAGAGTTATTTAATACGCGGGATACCGTAGAAATTGCTACACCGGCGCGTTGAGCGACCTGGTAGATGGTAATTTTTTTTTGAGGTGCCATTAGGCTTTTGATAAACTTGTTTGGTCAGTTCGCTAAAAATAAATAATAAAGTGATACAATTGACAATAATAATGAAATTATTTCAAGATCAATACTTTAATTATCTGTGAAAGGAACGATTTAAACAAATTGGATCATTATTAGTACGATTAAATCGCTTAACCTCCAAAAACTTCGTTACTCCGTGCAGTATGAATCAACTTCTTCGATTACCGTTTTCTTTTTTCAGGCCGTTTTATGAGAAAACAAATTTTCATAAAGCAGTAATTACCGAACTGAATGATCGTGAATTGCAAAAGGCATACACACATTGTCGTTTAATTACCCGTGTACATGCTAAAACTTTCTACATGGCTACACGCTTTTTGCCCTATCCAAAACAAAGAAGCATATTTGCCATCTATGGCCTGTGCCGATATCTGGATAATCTTGTGGATGAAACGGAAGATCTGGTTAAAAATCATCAAATAATTCCTGGACAGGTATATGATAAGCTTGATATATTCAAAAATAACCTGATTAAAACCTATAAAGGCATTGATCAGACAGACCCGATTTTGATTGCGTTTTCTGATACATTAAAACGGTTCGATATCTCACCAGAACTACCGCTTTTACTGCTTGATGGTGTAAAATCAGATCTTACTAAAAGTCGCTATGAAACTTTTGATGAACTTTATGCATACTCCTATAAGGTTGCTTCGGTAGTAGGTTTAATGACAAGTGAAGTATTTGGATATAGAAATAAAAAAGCTCTCGACTATGCCATTGACCTCGGTATAGCTATGCAGTTGACTAACATTCTTCGCGATGTGGGCGAAGATTTACGTCGAAACCGGATATATCTGCCTGCTGATGAACTCTCCGAATTTAATATTGATATGGATGCGTTTAAAAATGGACAAGTAACCAGGGAATTTATTGAATTAATGAAATTCCAGATTAAACGTGCACGGCAATATTATTATCGGGCAGAATTAGGAATATCTATGTTGAGTCGGGACAGCAGATTACCGGTACATCTCGCAAAGGAAAACTATAGCCGTATTCTCAATAAAATTGAAGAGAGCCATTATGATGTTTTCAATCAGCGCGCTTTTTTAAATTCAACGGAAAAACTTTCGATGATTCCCAGAATTGTATACAAACTGAAAGTAAGGAATTAGTGACGTGTCAATGATGAAATGGCGGGTTTGAGTCATCGGATGAGTCAATCCAAAGTCATCACAATTTTATAA
>CAYOLE010000239.1:0-5167 GCA_964404705.1 uncultured Rhodohalobacter sp.
ACTAATAGTCAGTTCTGCAAACATAGTGCGATTATTTTTCAGTGCTATGCTCTTTGATAGAGATTAATCTGACTATCAGGTATTGCCATAAAATCACAGACAAATTGTTTACTGATCAGTGAATCAGCTGTCTTCCGGTTTTACCACCTGAAAAGGATCATCGCCCACGACTGTATGCCAGGGACGAACTTCCCATCTTTGTACAAGTCCGTTTTTTACATAAGGATCCTTTCTTGCAAACTGTTCGGCGACATCCGGGGTATCCCCTTTAAACAAAAGAACTGCGTTATCGGCCGGATCTTTTAATGCCCCGCCAAGAATCAAATTACCATCGCTGTGCGCCTTCCAGGCTAGCTGCAGATGCTTGTCTCTGAATTCTCCTCTTCGGTCAAGATAATCGGGTGCCAGTTCATAGAGTAACAAGTAGTGCATGATTGTAAATTTGTTAAACTAAATTTCCTTTCAAGGTACAACATAGAATGAAATTGAAGATCATGTTTATATCTGAGATAAAGCATGAGACATTCAATCCGTCAAAATATCAATCCAAAATTATCAACTATTCAGATGTATTTAAACCCTAAAAATACATAGCTTACCTGCTTGTAAAAAAATCAACTTTATAAAAAAAATATGCTGGTATATCTGAATGGATCATATATGACACACACCGAAGCCGCAGTCTCAGTAGCTGATCGCGGGTTTGTATTTGGAGATGGTATTTATGAAGTGGTGCGAGTGGTTGAGGGAAATTTCTTCATGGAAAATGAACATCTCGATCGAATGGATGAGGGGCTCAGCGCATTGAAAATAGATTTTGATAAAAAGATAAGAGATGATATTCCTTCAATCAGCCGAAAGTTAATCACAGAGAATTCTTTGCAACAGGGGGAATCCAAAGTATATATCCAGGTGACAAGAGGGGCGGTTTGGCCGAGAACGCATGAATTTCCAGATCCTCCAATTCAGCCAACGGTCTATCTGTCAGCCGATCCATTCAAGCCTCATAAAAAACTTCATCAATCCGGGGTGGACGCTATAACGGTTTCTGACGTGCGCTGGAGCCGGTGCAATCTGAAGACGGTAAACCTGCTGCCCAACACGCTTGCAAAACAGCAGGCAAAAGAGGCCGGTGTAGATAGTGCAGTTATGATCCGCGACGGGGTGATAACGGAGAGCCCGAATGCAAATATTTTTGGAGTGAAAGATGGTACACTCTTCACTTATCCTGCAACCAATTATATCCTGAATGGAATTACACGGCGGGCCGTGATCAGTATTGCAGAGAAACTCAACATTCCTGTGAATCTTATACCCATTAGTGAACAGGAATTGTTCGAGCTTGATGAACTGTTTTTCTCCGGCACTACCACCGATATTCAGCCGGTTACAGTTGTAGATGGCCAGAATATTGGAAATGGCAAGCCTGGACCGGTCGTTAAAAAAATCCAAAAGGCATATGATGAGTTACTCAATGGATAAAGTGTTGGTTATTTCTGTAGCGGATGTTGAGTAACAGTTTTTAATGACTGATCGATGTTACCGAATGAATAGATTGTTATCACTCTGGCATTGAATATCAATACACCATTAACAGACCTTTCCCGATTTTGGATCGATATAGCATCCGTCACCGCTCAGGGAACGCTGCCATTTTAGCTCATCTTCCAGGTCTCTTAACCATTGTTCAATCTGTTCGTCACCCGATATGATATCATCACCATCTTCAATTCGCGGCAATTTATCGCTGTCTGATGTATCGTTTGAAAGTACCGTTTTGTAGGATAATACCAGATCCTTAAAACGTTCTTCAATTTTATCAGCAGCCGGGTCTTCGGTCTGTCGGTGAAGTTTAATCATAGATTTAAAGTTGAGCTTGTACTATATCAACCCGAACCATCAATTTATATTATTGACCGATTAAATAATAGGTTGGAGCTTCGGGACCCACAGGCATACCAAGACCAAACACCCACAAGTAGAAAAGGGCTACCCATCCGATAAGGAAAAAGATACTATAGGGCAGCATCATTGCAATAATGGTTCCTATTCCCAGGTCTTTGTCGTATTTATTGGCAAAAGCGAGAATCAGGCCAAAATAGCTCATCATGGGTGTGATGATGTTCGTAACCGAATCTCCGATACGATAAGCCGCCTGGATCACCTCCGGACTGTATCCGATCAGCATCAGCATCGGTACAAAAATAGGAGCGGTGACGGCCCATTGTGCGGAAGCTGACCCAAGCATCAGGTTAACCGAGCCGGATACTAAAATAAATCCGATAAAAATAATAGGGCCGGTCATGCCGATATCCTGCAAAAAATTGGCACCTTTCACGGCAAAAATCTGTCCCAGATTACTCCATCCGAAATAGGCTACAAACTGGGCCGCGAAAAACACAATTACAATATAAAGGCCAAGTGTCGACATTGCGTTAGACATTCCCTCTATCACATCACGGTCGTCTTTCATGGTTCCCACCAGTTTACCGTAAATAAAACCGGGTATAAGAAAACAGATAAAAATGAACGTTACGATACCATTGAGGAAAGGGGACCGGAGTATATCGCCGGTTTCAGGATTACGGAGAACTCCCCATTCGGGAACAATGGTAAGGGCCAGGAGCCCGAACATGATTACTACACTTACACCGGTCCAGGCCAGGGCCCGCCGCTCATTGGGTGTAAGCGGATCCATTGAAGTTTCATCAGAAACATCCTCCATCGCCATACTTTCATCATAGGTGCCCAGTTTTGGCTCTACAATTCTGAGCGTTACAAATGTTCCCGCAGCGGTAATTAAAAATGTGCTGATAAACATGAAATAGTAGTTCACTGCAGCGTGAACTGTATAATTTTCATCAATCAGCATGGCGGCCTCCTGGGTTAATCCCGCCAGGAGCGGATCGATAGTTCCGATAAGGAGATTGGCGCTATATCCACCCGAAACGCAGGCAAAAGCACAGGCCAGGCCTGCCAGAGGATGCCTCCCCATAGAATGAAAAATAACCGCAGCAAGGGGAACAAGCACAACATATCCCATTTCGGAGGCGGTATTGGATATTACTGCTGAAAAACAGATTGCAACTGTCACCAGGTTTTTAGGTATCAGAATGAAATTCAGAATGGGTCTCAGCGGAACGACCAGGAGGTAATGAAACAGAAACCGAAATGGCACCAATGCAATATCCAGGTACTTGAGAAAGGTGTTTGATGAATCGAAATAAGTGAGTTGAAATTCTCTCTTTTTACCGGAAGGTTTAAATGATGCGGCTTTAAGAACAATTCCACGTATGCATGCACTAATCAATCCGGAGTGTTCAGCTACACCCACCCCAAGCAGCGCAACCAGAACTACACCGAGAGGCGCAAAACTTGTGAAATTTGTTACCATATTTTCCACGATCATGCGGAAACCGTCGGCATTCATCAGGCTTACCGGTTCAATAATTGTATTTCCCTCCGGATCCCGCGGATCAATCGCGGTCCAGTTCACCCACTCTGCCAGCCCGCTGGCAAAAACCACTCCTATGGCAAAAAGTGCAAAAAGAGTTACCGGGTGGGGCAACAGGTTTCCGAGCCACTCTACAAAATCGAGAAAACGGGTAAACAGTGTTTTTTTCTTTGCTGGACCTGGCGGATTAGGGTCTTCAACTTTGGGATATTCACTCATAATTTGTCAATCTGAATATGAAGCTATATAAATTTTATAGAGTTATGATACAGAACGCTCCTGTTGAGCAGGTTTAATTAAAGCCCCGAATCTGGAACCCAGCAGTGTACCCATTCCTCCTGTTATGCCGCCGACCAATGCCGTGAGTAAAATCACGATCCAGCTTTGACCCACACCGAGCAACTCCGCCATTCTTGTTGATAGGATTGATTGGTTTGCGATATCTATGTAGATCACCTGCAGACCCCAGGCGAAAAAACCGGCTGTTAGCCCTGTGATAAATGCCAGAAAACTTTTATCGAACAAAGCCGCACCAAAAATAAATGCGGGTATCAGAAGTGCCCACCAGGGTAAAAACAGCGTGGTGAGCCAAAATGTGAGAAGCAGTAAAAAAAAATCCCGCATGGATAAATCTTAAAAGACAATGATTGAATTATGAATCAGACGGCGGTCGTTAAACATCTACTGAGTATAACGGATTGTAGGGATTTCTGAAATAGGAAATTATTGCCGGTAACTTATTCTCATCAGACCCAATCCTTTGGGTTTTTCAGTACTTCCACAAGCTCTGCCTCTTTTGTTCCCGGTTCAGGATGGTGATCATAATCCCACCGCACTCTGGGTGGAAGGCTCATCAGAATTGATTCAATCCTGCCTTTGGTCTTCAGCCCGAAAAGAGTGCCGCGGTCGTGAATAAGGTTAAATTCGACGTAACGCCCGCGGCGAATTTCCTGCCAATAGCGTTGCGCAGGATTATATGGCTCGGATTTTCGTTTTTCGGCAATTGGCTGATACGCTTCGATAAATGAACTTCCCACATCTGTTGTAAATTCGTACCAGCCTTCGAGGCTCATGGACTCATCAGCGCGAAGATAATCGAAAAATAGTCCGCCAATTCCGCGGGCTTCGCCCCTGTGAGTGTTGTAAAAATAGGAGTCGCACTCTTTCTTGAATTTTGGGTAAAAATCAGGATGGTGCCGATCGCACGCTTTTTTTAAGGTTTGATGGAAATGTGCGGCGTCATCTTCAAAAAGGTAATAGGGAGTTAAATCCGTCCCGCCGCCAAACCAGCCATCAACCGGGTTGTTCATCTCTTTATCATCATAAAGTTCAAAATAGCGGAAATTGGCATGAACGGTAGGCACCATTGGATTTTCCGGGTGAAGAACCAGCGACAGTCCTCCGGCCCAGAACCACCCGCTTTCTACATTAAAATGTTTTTTGATGGGGCCGGGCAGCTCACCCCAGACTTTCGAAATATTCACCCCGCCTTTTTCAAATAAGTGCCCTTTTTCTATAACACGAGTCCGCCCGCCACCGCCTCCCTCGCGTTCCCAGTTGTCCTCCCTGAACTTGCCACTGCCGTCAGTCATTTCCATCGCAGTACAGATTTCTTCCTGCAGGTTATCGATGTAGTTCGAAAAATTTTGTTTGATTTTGGACATGTCGGAGGGAATTTGTTTTGGTTAAAAAAATTCCCCTCTCGAGAGGGGA
>CAYOLE010000240.1:0-5119 GCA_964404705.1 uncultured Rhodohalobacter sp.
GACCGTGAAGAAGTGGTGGATTTTACACATCCGTTTTTTGTGACCGGCCTCGGTATCGCCGTCACCTACCAGCCGGTTGGGATTTGGCAATCAATCCTGGCCATTTTTTCTCTTGACTTTCTTTGGGTGTTGTTGCTCCTTTTCCTGCTGCTCTTGTTCTGGGGCGGGCTGGTCTGGATTTTTGAACGAAAGGAAAACAGCGGGGAGTTCGGCGGGTCGGCAGCCGAAGGTGTTGGCAGCGGGTTCTGGTGGGCAGCCGTCACGATGACAACAGTTGGTTACGGAGACAAATCACCCCGCACAACCGGCGGACGCATTATTGGATTTATCTGGATGTTCACTGCCATTATTGTAATCTCATTTTTTACAGCTTCGATTGCATCAAGCCTTACCGTTACCCAACTCGACACCCGGGTAAGTGGTCCGGAAGATCTGCCATTTGTCAGGGTTGGTGCTCTTCAGCAATCTGCCACTATGGATTATCTGGAATCTGAAAGAGTACACGCCAATATATATCCGACCATAGAAGCGGGTTTACTGGCTGTTGAGGAAAATGAGATCGACGCATTTGTTCATGATGCGCCCATAATACAATATTACACACAGCTTAACTTCCGAAACAAAGTTCGTGTGTTGCCCAACACGTTTAACGATCAGTATTATGGTATCGCCATGCCGCTTGGTGCGGATTATCGAAATGAAATGAATCGTATAATTCTTGATTACATTGCCGGTGATGAATGGGAGGAATTGCGAAACCGATATCTTGGTGATTAGTCTCTTTAAATGATACCCCGGCTTATTCACTGCGTGAAAAATCGCCCCGCTGAATTTGCGGATGATCTTTTGTCCAAACCTATCGTTATTCAGCGCAACTCTCTGCGATATCCTCTGTGTAAATCTGCGAGAATTCAAAAAACCAAAACCATTTGAATAACCGTTTTGTATGAATGACTTTTAAATTTTAGGACATTATCGGTGTTATAACATGGATTTTCACTTATTCATGGATATCCGGAAGATATCTCAATCCTGTTTGGCACTTGTAACAACCGATAGTTCATCATCTTCAGTCGTTGTTATTTTTTCGCTTTTAACTACATCGATCACCTGTATAAGTATGGCTCCGGAAATAATCAATCCACCTGCCAGTATCTCGTAAAGTGTGGGATTTTCTCCAATCGATAACCAGGCGATCAGCATTGCAGCAAGCGGTACAAGATTACCGTAAATCACAACACGAGTTGGGCCCAGTTTTCGCAATGCACGCACCTTTACCCACTGCCCCATTCCTACACCTATGCCTCCACCGGCAATAATCGCAAACCAGGTCCAGAAACTAAAATTAAGCCACGATTCACTGGCTAATGCCGGTGATGCGATCAGCAGGTAAACAGATCCGCCAATCGCCGTACGCATAGCCACCATACTGACAGACCCATATTTTTTGGCAAGAGGCTTGATAAGGTGCAGCTCAATAACTGTCATGGCCAAAGCAATTAGCAACAAAAGATCCCCGAACCAATAACCCTGTTCCGGGCGTAAACCGTCTAAAGCCATTAAAAGAGTCCCTGCTCCAGCCAGTATAATTCCGCCAAGTCCATATCGACCAATCGTTTCTGTGCGCATCAACAATCCACAGCCGGTACTGATAGCCGGACCCAGTGCAAGCCATACGGAAGCTCTTGCACCGTGCGTTTGGCCAAGGCCTTCAATACCCAGCCAGGGAGCCAGAGTTGCTCCAAGCAATGACACCATCAACAAGCGAATCCAATCTTCTTTCTCAATAGCTGGGAAAAACTGTACAGATCTTCCCGTTTTTCGTGCATCGGCATAGCTTTGTGCGTAAAAAACAACCAGCATAACGATTCCACCTGCCGCAAAACGGGAAACACTAAACGAGATGGGAACCATTTCATGAAGAGCTATTTCCGCTAAAATAAAATTTGCACCCCAGAAAAAAGTAAACAGAAACAACAAACTGTGATGAGGCACTGCTTCATTTGGAGGCACTGCTTCATTTGTCGGGAGACTCATAATCGGTTACAGGTTCAGTTAGTAAATAGATCACTTGGCAGGTTGATCTCATTTTACTTTTAAATAGCTTATTTTTTCAGATCATTCAGATAAATTATTTTATTTTTATGTTTTTTAACGTCAGTGGGTTACAAGGAGGCCAACAGAGCTGACATGCACTATAAATGTGAATATGGAAAAGCTCCTTTAAGCTTCGGTATTTTTTACTTTTTTTGTTTCTCTGCGAATGACAGGTGCAACTTCCGTCGCAAACAATTCAATGGAATGAAGCAGTTTCTTGTGTGGAATGCTGCCAACACTCATCTGAATTAAAAAGCGATCGTGGTCAAATATTTCATATTGATGCAGTATTTTATCAATTACCTGCTGCGGACTCCCAACAATATTCGCTCCATGCAGTTGCGTTGATGCTTCGAATTGCTCTCTGGTCATTGGTGGCCATCCCCTTTCCCGTCCAATTTTATCCATTGTAATCTTAAATGCGGGAAATGCGATGTCGTGCGCTTCTTGTGATGATTCCGCAATAAATCCATGAGAATTTAAGCTAAGCGGTGATTCTTCCTTGCCGGCTTCTGCGGCACCCTTTTTGTGAAGATCCGCAAATGGTTTGAAACGGGCAGGTTCGCCGCCGATAATTGCAAGAGCCATTGGAATGCCCAGCGCCCCCGCTCTATACGCGGATTGGGGGGTTCCGCCAACAGCGATCCATATTGGGATTTCTGATTGCATTGGCCTTGGAAATACGCCACGATTATTTATCGATGGCCTGTGTTTACCACTCCATGAGATTATTTCATTTTCTCTTAATTTCAGAAGTAAATCAAGGTTTTCAGCAAAAAGTTCATCGTAATCATTCAGATCTTTGCCGAATAACGGGAACGATTCGATGAAAGAACCGCGACCAGCCATAATCTCTGCCCTGCCCTTTGAAAGCAGATCAAGAGTAGAATACTGCTGAAATACCCGCACCGGATCTTCAGAGCCCAGTACCGTTACCGCACTGGAGAGGCGAATCTGTTCGGTTCGTGCTGCCGCTGCCGCAAGAATCACCGCAGGCGCTGATGAGAGATATTCCGGTCTGTGATGTTCGCCAATCCCCACAACATCAAGTCCGGCCTGATCGGCTAATTCTATCTCTTCCATTAGATTTTGAAGTCGCTCGGCCGGCGGCAATGTTTTACCGGATTCAGCATCCGGTGTATTTTCAACAAAGGTATAAATCCCTAATTCCATAATGCTTTTTAATTTTTTGTTTAACATTAAACATAATAAATCTGCGGATAAAATCAATTCCTGTGAATTGTTTTTTTGGATGGGATTGAGCCTTAAATTTACAACCTCCCGAAAAAATTGAGCCAGTCTAAGGGGAGATTTTCTGAATTATCTTACACTTATAGAAGCTCTAATCACACGGTCTCCGATTTGCAGCCGGTCCACGACATCCATGCCGCGAATTACTTCCCCAAAAAGCGTATAATTTCCGTCAAGATGAGGAGCCCACTGGTGCATAAAAAAGTACTGGCTGCCTTCTGTGTCCGTTCCGGAGCTGGCAATGCCGGCCGCGGCTCTCTTAAATGACTGAAGAGAAGGCTCTGTGGGTATGGTATAATCAGGACCACCGAAGCCATCCCGGCGATCGAAGTCGCCTCCTTGAACCACAAAATTCCGGACAACCCGGTGAAAGGCTACATCATTATAAAACCCGGCTCTCGTGAGACTGTCAATTGAAGAAACGGTAAAGGGCGCTGTAAGCGGATCAAGCCGGATTTCAATTACACCTTTCTCTGTTTCAAGGCGCCAAACAGGTCGTGTTCCCAGCGAGTATAATCGTTCCCAGTCAGGAGTCCTGAAGGCTGGTTTACTGTTATCCGTTAATCGCTCGAACCGATCAGGAAATCTGGTTTCCAGCGCCTGTTCAAGCGCATCGATATTATCCTCTACATTTTGATCAACGGCGTTCGCATAGGCAGTATTTATCCATTCAAAATCATTCTCGTGTATTAGTTCTTCATCGGTAAGTAACGTATTTAATGCTGATAAAACACTTCTGTCGCTGGCTTCAACTGCATGCCGAACCCTCTCATGAATCCAGGCAGAATCAGCAATTACCTCTCCATCAATCCATAATTCAGTAAGACTTCTCGTTGCATGCATTCCCCGTATGCCACCGTCATCAATATACTGCTGAATACGCTGAGAGAATATTTCGTTCGGTTCCATTTCTTTGTAAATACCAAGCACCCGGTCTGTCAGGTATGGATTCTGATTCTCTGCAAATTCTATCCTGCTTGTTAAGTTTGCGATATCAAACTCATTTTGCTGCAGATACTCAAGTGAAGTCAAGAATATTTCATGATTCCGGGCAGGAATCATACGTGTGTGAATAAACTCAATCAGCTGCTCATCTGACGTTTGCTGTTCTTTCAGCCTTTCGAGCGTTTGGACAACCACATGTGGATTTTTGTGAACCAACAGTTCTTTAATCAGGTTTCTGCGTTCATCAGAAATCTGGTCCTGAACAGAAAAAGTACTGGCTAACTCAATCACCAACTGAATATCATGAATTCCACTTATATCTCCCATCTCACTTATAAATCGGTCTGCACCCTCTTTGCCCATTATTCGAATCATATACTGATCCAGGGAGTGATCCCGGCCAATTCCAACATCTGTCCATTTGTTCTCAAGAACCTTAAACAATTCTGATTCCGGATCAGGTCTATTCACAGGACTCCGAAAAAGTCCGTAGAGCAAATTATTTCGCACTTCAGAATGATCAGACAGGAAAGCTGTCTCTATTACTTGTCTCACTAAATTCTCAGATACTTCCTCCCGAGACAAAATCGTCCCGATAGCTGTGGCGCATCTCTCCTTTTTATCGAGGCGATCTAATACTGGCAGCAGCCTGCTTGCATGTTCTCCCCCTCCCTGCCGGCGAAAAACCTCGCAACTTTTGCTGTATAGCGGGGGATCAGTCAATAAAAGTTCTTCGATTCTGTTGAGCTGTTCTTCCTGAAGAGTACTAAAACTCAGCGCAAACCATCCCGCTGTTTCGTTTGTGCTAAGAACTTTTTCAAATAAA
>CAYOLE010000241.1:0-5102 GCA_964404705.1 uncultured Rhodohalobacter sp.
TGATGAGGTTACACCAATCACTTTTACCCCGGGCGCTGCCCGGGGCTGAGTTGGTACGGGCTTTCAGCCCTTTCCCTTTCAGAATCCCGAGAACGTCAGCCTGTTTTTCATAAATTCTTATGCTCGACCCTGGAAACCCAAATTCGCAATTATAGAACCCCTAACTAATTGATATTATTGATCAAAAAAAATCTGCTATTGAAAAGTGTCGAACTTAGGTGCGCATAACTCTGTTCGTAAGGAAACAAGAAGGAGGGATTTCTTCTGGTCCTGTATCAATCCTCATGATCCCAAAGCTTCGGCCATAATCACGGCCGGATGTTTGGCTCTTCGCTGAGTACCATCAGCTATCTGGTGGCGGCAGGAGAATCCCGGTGCGCAAACCATCGCATCTTCCGGCAGATCACGCAGAGATGGAAACAGCACTTGTTCCCCAACCTGCATTGATACTTCGTATTTATCCTTTTCGTAACCAAAACTTCCGGCCATTCCGCAGCAACCGGTTGCCAGAGCTGTCGGTTCGAATCCCATCAATGTAAAGCTCTGAACCAGCGGATCATTTCCAACGAGTGCTTTGGTGTGGCAATGGCCGTGTATGTACACTTTATTCCCATTTCCAATGGGAAGAGTATCAGAAGCGGATAATTCCGCCGCAAGAAATTCCTCCCAAAGAAAAGAATTTGCCGAAATAGATCGGGCTTTTTCCAGATCTGCCTCACTGCAAAGATCTGTGTACTCATCACGCAAAGTTAAAATCTCGCTGGGTTCCAAACCCACAATGGGGATATCCCTTTCAGCAAATGGAAAATACCGTTTGATATTTTCCCGGCATATTTCAGCAGCATCATCAAGAAAGCCTTTGGAGAGCTGAGGCCGGCCTGTGGGACGTATAAAAGGAACCAAGACGTCGTATCCAAGCTCGTTTAGAATTCGGCAGGCAGCGATTGGGATTTCAGGTTCGTGGTAATTGAGGAAAATATCAACATGCAGCAGAACTTGTCTGCCACCCTCGCGCTGTAATTTCTGTTTATTTTTTCGATACCAGGATTGAAAGGTTGTACCGGCAAACTCCGGCAATGCACGTCGCGAATCGATATTTAGAAACCTTTCGAAAAGTGCCTTCACTGGTTTTTGGCGGTTAATGAAATTGGTAACGGGCGCGAAAAAAGAGGCCACAGGATAGAGTTTTTCCGGCTGACCAAAAAAACGTTCTCCGGCAGTAGATCCTTTTTCTTTATGCCAGCCATTCATAAACTCCGCTTTCATTTTTGCCATATCCACATTGGCCGGGCACTCACTTTTGCACGCTTTACAGCTCAAGCAAAGACTGAGAGCTTCAAGCAATTCTTCAGAACGGAATGCCTCCGCCTGACGGCCGGAAAAGAGCTGCCGAAACAGGTTTGCGCGGCCCCGGGTACTGTCTTTTTCATTTCGTGTTGCATGATACGAGGGACACATCGTGCCTCCGCTTTCTGCAAGTTTCCTGCACACTCCTGCGCCATTACATTGTTCAATTGCCGAACCAAAACCGCCTGACGTACGCCAGTTAAAAACTGTATCCACATCCGGTTGTTTATAGGTTGAAGCATAGCGTAAATCTGTGTCAACAGGTTCTGGGTTAACAATTTTACCTGGATTGAAAAGATATTCCGGATCCCAGATCTCTTTTGTTTTTTTGAGCAGCTGAATCATCTCTTTGCCCAGTACTGTTTCCAGGAAAGGTGCCCGAACACGCCCATCGCCATGTTCACCGGAAAATGAACCACGATATTTCTTAATGAGCTCAGCTGCTTCACCCGCAATGGCAATGAGCGTTTTCATCTCTTCCGGTTTCGTTACGTCGAGAATCGGCCGTGTATGAATCGTGCCTACCGATGCATGTGCATAGTAAACGCACCGGGTGTTATATTTTTTAAGCATCTGCTGAAAATCACGAATATAGGCAGGAAGATCTTCCACCCTCACGGCCGCATCCTCAACAAAAGTGGGCGAGGGATATTCTTTGTGAAGCCCCATTAAAAGACCCAGACCAGCTTTTCTTAATTCCCAAACGCGCCCCATATTATAATCATCAGAAAAAACCGGCTGGGCATAACTCAGACCGGACGCATGTAATTGATTTGCCAGGCTAAGTGCTTTCGCTTCCTGTTCCTTAAGGGAATCTCCTTCGAACTGGATAATCAAAATGCATTTGGGATCGCCATCCAGGAAAAAACGGTTTTTGCTTTGTTCAATATTTCCCTTTGTGGCATTCAGAATTACATCATCTACAAGTTCAACCGCGGCAGGTTCCATTTTTACAGCTTCCACGGCGGCAAGCATGGCATCTTCTAATGATCGGAACTGGGGTATCACCAGGGCTTTTTCTTTAGGCAGAGGAACCAGGTTTACTTTGGCTGATGCGGTCATCGCCAGGGTGCCTTCGCTCCCGCAAAGAAGTTCACCCAGATTAAACGGTCGCCCTCCGGGTGTGATGGGATCCATTTCGCAAAGCCGGTCTATCGCATAACCGGTATTTCTGCGGATGATATCAGGATGGGGAGAGTGATCAAAAATAAGTTCTTTATGATTCTTCAGTAATTCCAGCATCTGTCTGTAGATGCTTCCTTCCAAGTTATCCAGTGAGAGCTTTTCAGTAAGCTCCTTTTCCGAGAGGGGCTTGAATAGGGCTCGCGAACCATCACTTAAAACAGTTTCGATTTCAAGAATGTGCTCGCGTGTGGTTTTATGTTTGATGGAAAATGAACCACAGGAGTTGTTTCCAATCATACCGCCAAGCATGCACCGGTTTGTTGTGGCCGTATCGGGGCCAAACTGGAGGCCGAATTGAGCAGCCCTGCGATTCAGCGTATCACGTATTACACCCGGCTGTACATGGGCAACCCGGCTTTCCGGGTCGATATCCAAAATCTGTGTCATATACCGGGATACATCCATGATGACACCATCGCCCGTAGCCTGTCCGGCTAAACTGGTGCCCGCACTTCTCGCCGTTACTGAAAAATTCTTATTTGAAGCCTCTTTAACAACTTGCTGAATCTCTTCAATCGATTTCGGAAAGGCTACTCCTGAGGGTAAATCTTCATAAATCGATGCATCTGTGGCATATAATCGGCGAGTGAGCGAATCTGTCTGAATCATTCGTTGGATTATTTTGGTTTAGCCAAATTTCAAGATAATCATTATCCATATTATGCTGCGTAAACTTACCATTTTCTCAATATAACCGATAACTGACATTAATAATTATGTGTGTGGACTTTTATAAAAAAGGCATAAAAGTCTCTCAAAATAATGCAGAGATTATGAATTATTTAACCGATAAAGAAAATCGGAAATTATATTGGGTAGTTGCAATCTTTATTTTGCTTGGCGTTTGCATTGTTAGTCTCATCCATTTAGGTGAAAAAATTCAGGCGGGATTAAGAGGTTATATCTCCGGAGAAGCTGAGTGGTCGAAAGCTCAAAAAACAGGCACCATTGCACTTATCGAGTATATAAGAACTGAGGATATAAACTATTACAAAAGTTTTGAGGAATCAGTCTATGTTATTTATGGAGACAGAATGGCACGCGAAACTCTGTCTTCGGATAATCCAAATCTTGAACGTGCAAAAAATGGTCTGCTGATGGGTAATAACCATCCGGAAGATATTGACGCTATGATATGGATTTTTTTGAATTTCCATGATTTTGAACAGATAAAGAGTGCAATTAATTATTGGATACAGGGAGATGAAGGTATTGATCAGTTAGTGGAATTGGCCGACTCGGTGCATGATCTGATTGCAGAAGGAAAACTATCTGAAACGGGGAAAGAAAAGTACTATGCTAATTTGAGAGACATTGATAACGAGCTAACGGTGATTGAACAGCAGTTTACCCTTGCAATGAGTTCGGCTGCCCGCTGGGCGGGTCACCTGGTATTTTGGACTACAAGTATTTTATCAATACTACTGATTATTCTTACAGCCTTCACTGCAGTAACATTTATGCGGGATTACAGAAAAACCAATGACCGCTTAAAAGAATCGGAACAAAAATTTAAAAATGTTCTGGATCATTCACGCGATGTTATCTATCAGATCAGTATTGGTTCCGAGAAATATGACTACGTGAGTTCATCTGTGAACGACATGCTGGGTTACAGCGCTGAAGAAATTTTGGATGGCGGGCCGGCATTTATTCTGGATCGTATCCATCCTGATGATACCGGAAAAATGAAGCAAAAAATACAGCAGCTCGAATCAGATGAAGTGGAGAAGAAACTGATTCATGACAGTGAATTTAGGGTAAAAAAATCTGACGGGACTTATATCTGGGTAAACAATAAACGCTCCCTGTTAAAAGACAGCGATGGTAATCCTGCCGCGATTGTGGGTAACGTGCGGGATATTACACTACATAAACAACAGATGGAAATACTGGACAAGTCACTCGTGGAAAAACAGACACTGCTTGCAGAAATTCATCATCGCGTAAAGAATAACCTGGCGATCATATCCAGCCTGATAGAACTTCAAAAAGATGAGGTTGAACCGGATGTACAACAGTCGTTTCAAGTTGTCCAGTCGCGGATTAAATCGATCGCACTCATACATGAGAAGCTCTATGAGAATACAGTTTTCTCAGAAGTAGAACTGTCGGATTATATTCATGAACTCACAGATATGATATCAAACACGTATCAATCCAAACAAAAAGATATAAATATTAACTTTGAGCTGGAAGATATTAAGGTTGATATGACGACAGCAGTACCGGTTGGATTGATTTGTAATGAACTGATAAATAATTGCTTTAAACATGCTTTTAATAATCTGCAAAAAGGAGAGATTGTTATCAGGCTGCGGAACAGATGTGATTATGTCAGCCTGGAAGTCTCTGATGACGGGAAAGGTTTACCCCCGGGTTTTGAATTTGCCAATGCAAATGGTTTGGGAATGACACTTTTGAAAGTTCTCACCCAACAATTAGATGGGGAGATCAAAATTCAGTCGGAGAAAATTACCAGCTTTAATCTGCTGTTTCCAATTTCTGCAAATGAAAAAGCGGAGATGCAGCCGGCCTGACATATAATATCTCCGCTTATAATTGTTAGA
>CAYOLE010000242.1:0-5099 GCA_964404705.1 uncultured Rhodohalobacter sp.
ACTATGCAGATACCGGTTCACTTGCAGTTGAAACCCTTTCGCAGGATTATTCTATTGCCAATGTGTTGATGTTAATTGGAGTCTGTGTAAACGCCGCAGTTATTCCTCTGCACACCTGGCTGGCTGATGCCTACCCAAAAGCTACCATCACGGGTGCGGTCTTTATGAGCGCATTCACTACAAAATCAGCTGTCTACGTGCTAATTCGCGTATTCCCCGGGTGGGATTTGCTCATTTGGTTTGGAGCGGCAATGGCCATTTATGGTGTTGTTTACGCGGTAATTTGTAAAGACATTCGCGAGATCCTGGCTTACCATATTATAAGCCAGGTTGGATTTATGGTTTGCGGAATCGGAATTGGTACAGAAATGGCCCTGAACGGAGCAACGGCTCATGCCTACAGCCATATCCTCTATAAATCATTACTGTTTATGGGAACAGGAGCAGTTCTGTACGCAACCGGTACAAGTAAACTGGTACATCTGGGTGGTCTATTTAAAAAAATGCCCTATACTTTTGGACTCTACATGGTCGGCGCACTCTCTATTTCGGGGATTCCACTGTTCAACGGATTCATCAGTAAAGGCATGACCATCAGTGCTGCCGGTTATGCTGGAAATGAAACAGCAATGCTGTTATTGTTGATGGCGGGAGTGGGTACATTCCTTAGTGTAGGACTCAAACTCCCCTACTACACCTGGTTCAGCAAAGAAAATAATGAAATTAAGGTGAGTAAACTGCCCGTAAATATGTATATCGCTATGGGTATTGCCTCTTTTGCCTGTATATTTTACGGTTTATTTCCGTCTACGCTCTATACTTATTTGCCATACCCAACTGATTACAATCCATATACGGTTTACCACTTTGTAGAGGCGATGCAGATCAGTATCATGACATTTGCAGGATTCTGGCTTCTAAAGAAAAAACTGGCCGGTGAATTAATTGTCGCACTCGACGTTGATTGGTTCTACCGCAAAGCTGCACCTGCCGTACGGCTTGTATTTATTTCCTGGGTTGATCGGTTTTACGACTGGGTTGAAGAACAGATTTTAAACACAGCCAATTATCTTACCAAAGCATTTAAAAATCCCATGACGTGGCTCAATCCATTCACTGACAGAAAAAACAGGGCTTCAGATTACAGCCCTGCCATGGAAGTAGTAATGAGCTTTATAATGCTTTCTTTTTTGATTTTTTCGTTGTTTTATTTTCTGCAATGAATTTTGATTTTTTTAGCGTAGCATTTCATCATCAAGCTGTGAAGCATGGGAAAAATTGTTTATAATGTGTTAAACTAAAATTAAACTATTTATGAGGTCTGAAATGAAAAAACTTATTGGGTTAATCATATTCGCTTTTTTGTTTCTTACAGTCGCATCCTCTGCTGAAGCTCAACTTTTTAACAGGCTAAAAGATAGAGCGAAAAATGCCGCAGAGAATAAAGTTGAACAAAAAATAAGTGAAGAGGTAGAGAAGGCTGCTGAAAGAATGGTTGAAAATTCCTGGAATTCCATTTTTGGAGAGGGGTTCAACGAGTCAGGTGATGGAATCAACATTCCTTTTACTTTAAACAGCAATGCTGTCACTGAAGATGCTTACAGTTTTAATGTGGTGACGACGATGGAGATCGAATCCACAAATGAGAATAATCAGGCTGAACCACCCATGATTATGCAGATGCATTTTAATGAAAATGAAGGGTACAGCGGTACAAAATTTTCAGGTGATCAGATGAATGAAGAAGACGGTGAGATATTTATCGTTTATGACTTAAATAATGAATCGATGATCATGTTGATGGAAAGTGAGGATGGTAAATTTTCTTTTGCCTATGATTGGAAACAAGCTAAGCAATTTGCAGAAGAATATGCTGAGGAAAACACCGAGACTGATGATATGCCTCAACATTCAGAATACGAAGATGATGAAATAGATCATTGGAAGGACTTTGAAAAAATCGGTACCAAAAATATTGCCGGAATGGAATGTAATGGTTATTCATCACAAAACGATGACGTTAGAATGGAATACTGGGTGACAAATGATGAAGACTTCGGAATCCATAACATGCTTAGAACAAACTCACAAACAAAGCAATTAAAAGGCAAAGTACCTGAGGACCAGCCAATAGGAATGCTGATGGAGATGATACATGAAGATATCAACACCGGGGAAAAAACCACTATGAGGGTTACTGATATCAACAGAAATGCAAATGTACAATTCAATATGGAAGATTACCCGGCTATGTCAATCGGAGGAAAATAAACCGTTATCGTAAGATTTAATCGGCAGGAATATCAGGTTGCGTAAAATCACATCAGCCATTGGCCATTCAGAATATCAATTGTACATACCCCTCCGGAACGACTTTTTGAAATCTGGCCGATCGTTTGTTAACCATATGTAATCACAACATTCCCTGTCTTTTCACCGGTTTCTACATATCGGTACGCATCGGCAATATCCTCCAGCAGATAAGATCTGTCTATTACGGCCTTGAATTTACCCTCCGCTGTCATCTTGCTGATCTTAAGCAGACTCCGTTTGATTTTAGAGGGAAACGGAAAAATAACTCTCTTTCCTGAATGCCGGTCTGCCAGAACGCCCATTAGCCCAGTGGTAGCCGGCAGGAAAATATTTTGAGCCCATGGGCCCAGGTCTGTTGAAATATAGATTCCGTCAGGCTCTAATATTGGTTTGCATTTTGAAAATGTGCTCTTTCCAACTGCATCAAAAATGAATCTGAACTTTTTATCAGATTCTGTAAAATCTTCTCTTGAATAATCAATGGTTTGATTTGCTCCGATTAAAGTAACCAGTTCAAGGTTTTTAGTATTGCATACTGCGGTAATATCGGCTCCAGAATAGTGAAGTAACTGAACCGCCGCAGAGCCTATGGCACCGGTTGCACCGTTTATCAAAACTTTATCACCGGGTTTCAGGGATACTTTATTGATGCCATTATATGCATAATGGGCTCCCTCACTACTGGCAGCGGCTTGCTCATAGGACAGATTATCGGGCATTATCATGATGGCTTTATCCTCGGCCAGCGTCATATATTCTGCCTGGGAACACAGACCGGTATCATCAAAACCAAAGACATCATCACCAACATTAAACAAGCTTACTTTTTTCCCAACAGCCTCAATTCTTCCCGCGAAATCAGTTCCGGGGATATTTTTCCGGGGTTTAAGCAGGCCGGTAACCAACCTCATGATGAATGGTTTTGCCCTCAAAATAGCACAATCTGTGCGGTTTACAGTTGTGGCATAAACTCTGATCAGCAGTTCATTCTCTTTCGGAACCGGCTTTTCAGTCTCTGTTACCCTTATAACATCCGGTGAACCATAGTTCTTGAAATAGGCTGCTTTCATTCAATATTAGCCGCTTTAACCAGGTCAATCATCGATAGGAATTTTTGATGCGTTCTCATCAAGCCATTTTTTGAATGATTTTAATTCAGGATTTAGTTTTTTAGAAAATTCCACATCCCGGGTTGAGTTACAAACATCATCAAAATCGCGATAGAACTGATACATATTCCCCATGTCTTCAGCTCCATCAAATCCCAGATTTCTATATTGCTCCGGAGTCATTTCATTGTAGTATACCTCTTCACCAAGCGCATCGGATAAAGCTTTTGCCATTTCATCACCTGTTAATTGGTCACCGGCAACACCAACCGTTTTAGCAATCATCATTTTCCCTTTTTTGAAAATACCATATGCACATTTGCCAATATCATCAGCTGAAATACCGGCCATTTTTTTATCTCCTATAGGTAAGGAAAGCGCAAGTTTGCCATTTTCATCTCTTTGAGGCCCCTGGCCGAAATAGATCATGTTTTCCCAATAAAAAGAGGCGTGCATAAACGTTACGGGCACTTTTTCAGCGATGAAAAATTGATTTGCCTCTCCCTTTGCATCAAAATGAGGAACTTTGTATTTGTCCTGAAGTGTGGGCATCTGGTCACTATCAAGCGGAACCCACATTCTGGTATCTTCAAGTGTAGACCAGATAACATGTTTCAGACCTTCCTGTTTTACAGCTTTTGCCAGTTCCCGTGCCTGATTTATTTCTTTTTCGGGCGAAAAATGATCCCAAAAGAATGTTACCAAAAAAGCACCATAAGCGCCATTCAACGCTTTTTTTACACTATCAAAATCATCAATATCAGCTTTCACAACTTCCGCTCCCGATTCTTCAAGTGCCTTTGCCTTATCTGATGATGGATCTCTTGTTACAGCTCGTACTGTAAAATCACTATTCTTATCATTCAGGATTGCATTTGCGAGTCCACCACCCTGAGCTCCTGTAGCTCCGAATACGACGATTATTTTTTTCTGTGCCATGATTTTAAGCGAATTAATTAATATTAAACTTTATAATATAAAATAAATATAATAAATGCTTTCTTCTCTTAACAAAAGCATTGGATAAAGTAACATCAAAGGAAGATGAATCGTTTAGCTTCCTGTTCGATGTATGCTGCTAATTTTCTCCCCTAAATATAAATTTCCCTGATATATATAGATAGGTTTCTCGCGTCGTTACTCGAATGAAATAGCATTCGACATACGAAGTTTAATCGGTTTACCATTGAACATGGCCGGTTCAAAAGACATATTCGATATAGCTATCTCTGCAATAGAATCGCAGCTTTCATGAATTCCAAGAACTGTTTGCGGGTCGATTACCCGTCCTTCTTTATCAACCACGTAGGCAACACTTACACTCCCCCGTACCGGGCAGGATGTCCGTTTGGTGAGTTTTGAAACTTCTTTTTGTAAAGCTTCCTGTCCCCCTTTTATGGAAGGCGTTCTAAACTGTGGAGAGCTGACTAATTCTTCCAGATTATTAGGCAAATCATCAATGTGATCAAATGAATACTCGCGCTCGGTTGCCTCAACATAGGGTTTGTTTTCGTTGCTTTGATTTGTAGATGCACAATGTATTAACAAAAAACAGAGTGTAAAAACGCTGATAAATTTCATAAAGATAATTTGTTTATTTCCTTAACGCGAAACAGGATAATCTGTAATACTAATTCAATATAGCTGAGTCTGCAAATTCTACCCAATATCATTTCT
>CAYOLE010000243.1:0-5097 GCA_964404705.1 uncultured Rhodohalobacter sp.
TGAATTGACTCATCCGATGACTCAAACCAGCCATTTCATCATTGACACGTCACTAAGCATCTAACCCTAACCAAAACCTGAAGCTTATGAGCCTGAACCGAAGACAATTCATCAAAAAAACCTCTCTTACAGCCGCTGGTATTGGTACTTTTTCCATTCTTCCTTCTTCTGTATGGAGTGCAAAAATTGCCCCCAGTGACCAGATTAACGTAGCATTAATAGGCTGCCGGAACCATGGTTTTAATATTCTTCGGCATCACCTCAACAATGAAGAAGTTAATTGTGTGGCCCTGTGTGATGTGGATGAAAACATACTGAATGAACGGGCAAACGATGTGAAGGAGAATTATGACCAGGAGCCCCGGAAATACAAGGATTTCAGAAACATGCTTGAACAAAAAGATATAGACGCTGTGATCATCGGCACACCCGATCACTGGCACTGCCTTAACTTTGTTTACGCCTGTCAGGCTGAAAAAGATATCTACGTGGAAAAACCGCTGGCCAACACAATAGGCGAATGCGACATCATGGTTCGGGCCGCCAGGCAATACAACCGGGTGGTGCAGGTAGGCCAGCAGCAGCGAAGCAATATTGCATTCCGGGAACCGGTTCAGCTTATTAAAGAAGGCCGTATCGGGAACTTGAGACAGGTAAATATTTGGGCAAACTTTAATTATGGTATTGGCGCCCCGCCTGCTGAAGACGGTCCTGTTCCGGAAGGCGTGGATTATGATTTCTGGCTTGGCCCGGCACCCGAAAGGCCGTTCAACCGGGCGAGGTTTCATGGTTCCTGGAGACATTTCTGGGACTATGGCGGAGGACTCTTCTCAGACTGGGGTGTTCACCTGATCGATATGGCTCTGTGGCCTGATGAGATACTTAAAGGGCCAGAAAAAGTGATGACATATGCGGGGGATACATCAGGCCAATCCGGTATGCGGGATACATTTGACACCATGAACGTCACCTTTCCAAAAGAGAACTATGTAATAAATTTTGATATGACCGCCGGTGTTCAGGAAGGCCCCTGGGGAAAAACATATGGAGTGGCTTTCGTGGGAGACAATGGCACAATTGTGGCAGACCGGGGCGGGTACGACCTGCACCCGGAGTATAGAAATGATACCAACCAAACAGAAGCAAAAACACTGAGTGGCAGCAGTGACGCCCATGGCTCGCATGTAAGGAACTTCCTGGATTGCATAAAATCCCGCGAAACCCCTTCCTGCACTCCCGAAATGGGTTATGCTGCTGCCGTTCATGCTCATATCCCCAATATTGCAGGACGAATCGGGGAAAACCTGCTATTGTGGGATGATGAAAACCTTCGCTTTACCAACAGTGATGAAGCAAACCAGTACATTACACCGGAATACCGGGAACCCTGGGCCCTGCCCCGGGTTTAGATTTAGAGTCCTGGAGCGTTGCGATAGCTGCCACTGAAAGGCTAAGGCTTTCCTGTAGTTTCTGGTGTGATGAAACTGTTAAAACAAAATCCTCCACAGCCATCCGGTAGAACTGCATGCCAGTAGTTAATAAACTATTCCAACTTATATAGAATATTTTCATAGTATATGATGGGCTTTGACTTTAGATTAACATCAATTTGTTTTAAAGAGTGGATCTGTTATTCACCAAAAGACATTAAGCTGTGGTTAAGCTACCTCTGTAAAAATATCAAGTGGATGATCGTAATTCCATCCTTATGAATGAAGAACAAATTTCGGATTCCACTCTCTCAGAGATCGTAAAACTCGGCGAAAATCGTATTCATCGTCTGTTAATTCGTTTTTTACTGATGGTGATGGCTGCAGAATGGGTTTTGCTTCTGTTAGATCAGCGATGGCTTTCACTTTTTTTAATAACGCTGATCATTATCACACTTATTGCCCCTATTATCTTCCGCCGAAAGATGGAGATGGAGATTCCAGCTGAATTACACATTGCTGCGATAATCTTTGCATTCGCGTCTTTCTATCTCGGTGAGGTTCAAAGTTTCTATCACATTATTTGGTGGTGGGATATTCTGTTACACGCTACGGCAGGACTTTTGATGGGCATTCTTGGTTTTTTATTAGTCTATATTCTAAATGAATCCCAACAAATAGAACTTCAACTGGCACCTGGATTTATCGCCTTTTTTGCTTTTTTGTTTGCAGTTTCAATAGGCACATTCTGGGAAATCTTTGAATTCTCAATAGATCAGATCTTCAACACCCAAATGCAAAAACCGATGTTTCGTGATTTATCAGGACTTACAGACACGATGTGGGATATGATTGTAAACGCCATTGGAGCTTTTGTAATCAGCATTGCAGGCTGGTGGTATTTGAAAAAGGAAAAAGATTTCTTTGTCAAAGAATGGATCCGAAAATTCATTATGAGAAATCCCAGGATGTTTCGAAAATAAGGAGTTGGCGTATTCGATAATCAATAAAGTATAGTAGACGGGTATCGGTAAAAGAATATGATTAAATAATTTTAATTATAACGCACAAATTCACTTTTATTGATATAATGATTTACCATTATTGCAAGCTATACAACAAAATCTACAATAATAGAGGCGGACGGAGAAAGTGAAAAACATGGTCAGATTAGTTACACTATGAGTTCAGTCAGGATTGTAAACTAAGTTCGCAGGCAAACTTGGGAAATTTCATAATGTCCCAGTTAATATAAAGAGAGAGAAGTTGAAGATGTAATCAGAAGAGAATTTTTTAATAATGGGAGAGTGGATGATATGAGTAAGATACCATCAACCATTATTTTTTTAGTCGTTGTAATCATATTCAGTTGTGATAAAAATCCTGCAACTTTCGAGGAATCTATACCTCGCCATACCTTATCAACCGAAGTTTATCCTCCTGGCGGAGGAACTGTTCTCCCTTCTGACGGATATTTTAATACCGGAGACAGAATTAGAATTGAAGCTCACCCTGCCGAGGGATATGTATTCGAACGCTGGGAAAATGATGTAACTGGAAATACAAATCCGGATCTACTTGTATTTAAAGCAAATAGTTCTGTAAATGCTCATTTTATCAAAAGAAATTATGATTTAAATGTGCAAGTAAGTGGCAAAGGTATAGTAAGGGAAACTGCAATACAATTGTCTCCTGATAAAGATGACTCAGACACTACAGATAAATCAGTTTTAAAAATCAAGCTGGAAGCAGAAGCTGAAAACAGATGGTTCTTTGATCGATGGGAAGGAGATCTAATGGGCAATGATAATCCAAAAACAGTAACTGTAGAAAATTTAGACAATATAACAGCCGTATTTGAAAAAAATAATGAATTCACTGTAAACATAGATACTACAGGAAAAGGTATCGTGGATATATTTCCTGAAAAACAAATTTATAGAAAAGACGAAGAAATTATATTGACAGCTATTGCTGATTCTGGCTGGAGCTTTAAAGCATGGGAAGGTAGTTTAACCGGGAGTGAGAATTCACAAACTATTGTAATTGAGGAAGATTTAGATGCAACAGCCCATTTTGATGTGGGTTCCGATCCATCTGCTGAAATAGTTCAACAACCCACTACTACAACAGCCGGCAACTCGATATCCCCCGCCCCAAAAATACATCTAAAAGATAATCGTGGTAATCCTATAAGAAATGCAAAGGTAAATGTATCGCTTAATAAAAATGAATTTGCTCCCGGCAGTTCTACTTCAATGATAACTAATCCTGATGGAATTGCTGAATTTAATGATCTATTTATCGAAACCACTTCCTCCGGGTATATATTAACGTTTGATGCTGATCATTCAACTATATCAAATGTTTCTTCAAAACCTTTTAAAATTATATCTGCGGAACCTGTTCCATCCATAAGTAAAGCCGAAGTTCCTTTACAAGGTGCTGTGGGAGAGTCGACTGATATAATTATTGAACTATTTGACAGATTTGGTAATGTAGTACATGGGGAAATCAACGATTTATCGGTTTCAGTAAGTGGATCGAATAATGACACACCTGCTGTTAAAAATAAATTAGGTGGCGTATATATAGCCAGATATACTCCAATCCATTTAGGGAAAGATCAAATTTCTATTTCTATAAATGGTAACGGAATATATGGCAGTCCTTTTACCAGTAACGTCGGTGTGGGATTACCTGCCGAAATGGAAATCACCGGTCAACCCACAACAACTACTGCCGGATCCAGATTGTCACCTGCTCCAACCCTAAGGGTTTTCGATAGTTACGAGAATCTACTTGAAGATGTAAACGTATCGGTAGAATTGGATGGAGCTGCTTTTGCTCCCGGCAGTACTACATCGGTTAAGACAAACAGCAAAGGTGTAGCTGAATTCAACAATCTTAAGATTCATTCAGCAGGAACCGGTTATACTCTCACTTTTAATATTAATGACATGAGAGTAACTTCCGAACAATTTGCTATTCATTCTGCCTCTGCTAATCCATCCACAAGCAAAGCGATTATATCCAATGGTGTTACCGGCAAGGAATCAGAAATTATAGTAAAATTTCAGGACAGTTACGGTAACGGGATTGGCGGTGCTGCAGAGGAGATATCAGTTAAAATAAGTGGAGCAAATAATTCTTCGCCAATCATTAAACAAAACGGATCGTCGGGCGAATACATAGCATCCTATACTCCTTCAAGAGCAGGGATTGATAATGTTGACATTCAATATCAAGGGTCATCTATTGGAAGTAATCCGTATGAAAAAATTGTTCATGCAGCAGATGTAGATCCTGTAAAATCTTCAGTTACTGTATCTCCTGCTAATGTAGTCATGGAAAATACATCGACAGTTAAAGTGCAACCTCGTGATGTTAACGGAAATCCCATTGGTGGATTAAGAGCAAGAGATTTTACCTTTGATGTGACAGGGAGCGGATCAGTCGGATCCATAGCTGAAACTTCAGCTTTGGGTACCTATACCTTTGATGTTACAAGTGACAAATTGGGTGATGTAATCATCACAGTAACAGTTAATGAAAAGAAACTTGCTTATTCCCCCACCATTACCTTTACAGTTGGAGATCCTCATGAAGCTATAATTATTACTCAACCTGTTAATACTTTAAGCGGTCAACCTATCCAGGGCCCTCC
>CAYOLE010000244.1:0-5079 GCA_964404705.1 uncultured Rhodohalobacter sp.
TTGAACTGTTTCACTTGCAAGTTCCATCAGTTGGGATTTATTTAAATCAGAATCAATTTCTTTTCCCCGTTCCGAATGGATATGAAACTGTATAGTATCGATGGTGCGGGATTCTGACTGAAAATCTCCTATGGCCAAAAATAGAGAAGTTATCGGCACAGGATATAGCGACTCATAGAAGGTTTCCTCCTGTTCAACGGAAATAACACTATTGCCAGTCTCACGGCCCGTCATTACCAGCTTTTTCGATGATGGATGTACTACCTTAAAATCAGTTGTCATCGAAATTCCGGGATGATCGAGACCCGGCAGCCAATGGCTCGCTGACCTGGGAAGCTGCGATGTAAAAAGGGTACCGCTGTAATTTTCCAATATCCCAAAAACCGGTTCAGTAGTATATTTAATATGTATTGTCGCAGTATCATTACGATTAAACTGTTCATCAATAAAAACGGTAAGTTTATCATCATTGAATTCATAATCCATTGTGCGATCATTCACCAGTACATCGCCAATTTGCATCCGTTCTGCCTGTAGCTGAAGCGAGTCGGTAACCCCGATTTTAAATCGTACAGTATAGGTAACCTCACCGCTTATCTCCATTTGTTCGTTTATCTCAAGAGTTGCATCAAGATGATCAAACACCATATCTGTTTTTGGATATGCGGGATAGTCATGTTGCTGGGCAAACCCCGGCTGAGTAAGAACAACAGAAAGTAAAATCGATACCAGACAAATAATTTTTTTCATAAAAGTACACTATTCAAAAAATGATAATATTTCGTTTTTCAGATTTGGGTGTGTTGAGATAGCATTACCAGACTTAATATTCTCATGCCCGTTTACATCAACGTACGTACCCCCCGCTTCTTTCACAACCGGAAGCAGAGCTGCGGCATCCCACAGATTTAAAATCGGATCGAACATAATATCAGCCCGTCCGGTCGCAACCATCATATGTCCATAGGCATCGCCCCACGTTCTGTGCAGTCGGGTTTTATTCAAAAGTTTTTCAAATGGCCGGGTAAATCCATGTTTGTGTATATGCTCAATATCCGTTGTTAAAAATGTAGCTTTATCAAGCGAAATGCAGTTTCTTACATTTGCTTTTTCCCGGTTTAAATAGCATCCATAACCGATTGCAGCTGATACCATCTCTTTTAGCGCCGGTGCATAAATCACCCCAACCTCCGGTCTTCCATTTACAAGAATCCCAATTAATGTAGTGTAAAATGGAATGCCATGAATAAAAGACTGTGTACCGTCTATGGGATCGAGCACCCACACAATATCGGCATCTTCATTTTCGCTGCCAAATTCCTCACCGATGATACCATGATCCGGAAAGCGGCTCTTTATCGCGGTTCGCATCAGTTTTTCGGCATTACGATCAGCATTGGTAACAGGAGATTCGTCATCCTTAAACTGGAGATCGAATGATTTTTTAAAAAAATGAAGTGTGGAATCGCCCCCTAAAGTAGCAATTTCAACAGCAGTCTTGCGGAGAGCATCCAGGGTAAAATCCATCAGGGTTTATCAATGTTTATGGTTATTTTTACAGACTCTGTAATTGTATAATGCAGTTCTTTTAATCCGATAAGATACAATTTCCATGACCGATTCTCAGATTTTTGATCAAATTGCAAACACTCTTCAGCTTTCTGCCAGGCAGGTTAAAAAAGTAGCTGATTTTATTGATGAGGGAGCCACAATTCCCTTCCTTGCGCGCTATCGGCAGGAGGCCACCGGCGGGCTTGATGAAGAGCAGTTGCGTGCCGTTCGTGATCAGATCGAAACGCGGCGTACACTGGAAGATCGAAAAAAAACAATTCTGAAAGCGATCAGTGAGCAGGATAAACTCACCCCGGAACTGGAGAAAAAAATCAAAGCGTGCAACGATATTAAAACGCTGGAAGATCTGTATCTGCCGTACAAGAAAAAGCGGAAAACCCGGGGTGATATGGCAAAAGAGAAAGGCCTGGAACCACTGGCAAAATTGATCTGGGAACAGGAGATTGAAAAAGGCGATCCGCTGGAATATGCGAGAAAGTATGTAGATAAAGAGAAGGATCTGCCGGATGCAGAAACTGCGCTCACCACCGCGCTCGATATCGTAGCAGAATGGATCAACGAATCTGTAGAAGTCCGCGATACGCTGCGGAAAATTATCCGGGAACACGGGGTGATTGTTACGCGAAAAAACCCTGCTATTAGCGAGCGCACCAATTTCGAAGATTATTATGAATTCAGCAGCCGGGCATCGAACCTCAGGCCACACCAGGTTCTGGCGATCAATCGCGGCGAGCGGGAAAATGTGCTGTTTGTAAATCTTGAACTCGTGGATAACATCACACTTGATAAGATTGATGACGTGGTTATCACCAACGAAGCATCCATTTTCGTTCCCTTCCTTCAGGATGCTGTTGAAGATTCCTACAAACGACTGATGCTCCCGTCGCTGGAACGCGAACTGCGCAACGATCTAACAGATGAGGCCGATCAGCACGCAATCGAAACGTTTGCCACAAATCTCAAAAATCTGCTGCTTCAGCCGCCGCTCAAGAACCAGGTTGTGATGGGGATTGATCCCGCCTACCGTACAGGATGTAAAGTGGCGGTGATCGATTCGATCGGCAAATACCTGTCCGGAACTACTATCTACCCCACTCCCCCACAAAAAAAGATTGAGGAGAGCGCCAGGGTTGTAAACAAACTGATTGACCAACATGGCGTAACGCTGATTGCAATAGGAAACGGAACAGGCAGCCGCGAGACAGAACTATTTGTTGCCGATGTAATTCAGAACCGAAAAGAAAATAATCCCGATGAAAAACTTCATTATCTCATCATCAGTGAGGCGGGAGCTTCGGTCTACTCTGCTTCAACCGTAGCGAGAGAGGAATTTCCTGATCTTGATGCCGCTCAGCGGGGGAATGTTTCCATCGCACGGCGGGTTCAGGATCCGCTGGCTGAGCTGGTAAAAATCGATCCGAAATCAATTGGTGTTGGTTTGTATCAGCACGATATTAACCAGGTTCAGCTTGCCAAAAAACTGGATGATGTGGTAGAAACCTGCGTAAATGAAGTGGGAATTAACCTGAATACGGCAAGTTCATCACTGCTGACCCACGTTTCGGGACTCAGCCGCAAAGTGGCAAAAAATATTGTAGACCACCGCGACAGTAAAGGGCCGTTTCGAAGCCGTGATGAGCTGAAAAGTATCAGCGGCGTTGGTGAGTTTCGTTTTCAGCAGGCCGCCGGATTTATGAGAATTCCCGATGGTGAGCATCCGCTGGACAACACCGCTATCCATCCGGAAAGTTACGGAGCAACGGAAAAGCTCTGCAACCTGTTTAATATTGATATAGAAAAGCTTCCTGAACAGAAAGAGAAGATAGAATCGGCATTTGCTGATCTGAATGTCAAGCAAGTTGCGGAACAAATTGGAGTGGGAGTTCCCACACTGGAGCTGATAATTGAAAATCTGCAGAAGCCGGGCCGTGATCCGCGTGAGTCATTGCCAAAACCTTTGCTGCGCCAGGATGTGCTGAAAATGGAAGACCTTTCGCCCGGAATGATACTTGAAGGCACCGTTCGAAATGTAGTCGATTTCGGGGCGTTTGTAGATCTTGGCGTAAAACAGGACGGTCTTCTACACATATCTCAGATGAAAAATGGCCGGCGCAAAATTGAAAATCCTCATGAAGTTGTTTCTGTTGGTGATATTATCAGCGTGGAAATCAAAAATATTGATATTGAACGCGGCAGAATCGGACTTGCATTGACAAAACAGAGCTGACAGGCTTTCGGCGGCTGCAGAATTTTGCCTGCGTCCATTCTCAGCTCTAATTTTAAATCTGATTGAAAAATTAGCCCAAACATTTAATTCTAATCACAACTCGCACAAATGAATCCAATCGACATTACAACCGAAGCACAAGAGATTGAACATAAACATCATTTACCTGTTTACCGGCGATATCCCATCACTCTGGAACGCGGCAAGGGGGCGCTTGTATGGGATTATAAAGGAAATGAATACCTGGATATGCTTGCCGGAATTGCAGTAAATAATACAGGCCATTGCCATCCTAATGTTGTAAAAGCAATCAAAAATCAGGCTGAAAAACTGATCCATGCGTCAAATTTTTTCTATACCAAACCCCAAAGCGATCTCGCAAAGTTACTGTCAGAGCTTTCAGGCCTGCAGCGGGTATTTTTTTGCAACAGCGGAGTAGAAGCAGTAGAAGCCTCTTTGAAGATTGCCCGAAAGTTTGGAAACACTCACGGTAAAAAAGGCAAGATTATTGCCGTTGAACGTGGATTTCACGGCCGGACTCTGGCGGCCATTGCTATGGGGAAAGAGAAATATCAAAAAGGGTTCGATCCTATTCCCTCAGGCTTTAAAACGATCCCATTTAATGATATCCAGGCCTTTGAAAATGAGATTGATGATGATACTGTTGCATTTGTATTTGAACCGATCCAGGGCGAAGGCGGCATCCACGAAGTGAGCGGAGATTACCTGCGCCGTGCACGTGAACTTTGTGATAAACACAAGGCCCTGCTTATTTATGATGAAGTGCAATGCGGTAACGGACGAACAGGAAAGTATTTTGCTTTTGAACATCATGATGTAAAGCCTGACATTCTTGTCACAGCCAAAGGGCTTGGCGGCGGTTTTCCCATTGGTGCTGTTATGGCCAGCGAGAAAGCTGCCCAGGTGCTTGACTATGGCGATCACGGCACCACGTATGGGGGTAACCCGCTTGCATGTGCCGCCAGTCTTGCCGCCATCCGAACGATTCTTAGTGAAGACCTGATGACGCAGGCTACAGAGAAGGGAGATTATGTTGTAAAACAGATCGACGAAAAAACCGCAGAACTCGGCCTTGTAAAAGAGATTCGGGGTAAAGGACTAATGATTGGCGTAGAACTGACAATGGAGGGAAAACCTGTTGTGATGGAGATGCTGGATAACTACGTAATCGCCAATGTTACAATGGACACAACCATCCGCCTTGTTCCGCCACTTGTAATCACCTACAAAGAACTGGATCGTTTTGTGAGGGTGTTTGT
>CAYOLE010000245.1:0-5065 GCA_964404705.1 uncultured Rhodohalobacter sp.
AAAAATGTAATTGGATATAACTACTCCCGGGAAGTAGCCGCACAAACCGGTTCTCCCATTCGCGGAGACCTGTCCAGCAGAAATATGTCGGACAGCGGTAACCTGGCTGAAGGCAACGTACTGGACAGGATTTTGAATGATACGTACCATGAACGTACATATACAGCTTTTAAAAATGTTTATTTCAGAAATTCCACATATTACAATTACCTCGAAAATGAGGGTGGTATTGAGAATTACTTTATAGGCAATCAGGGTGAATTTAAAGGCAACCATGATCCTCAGTCGATTAAAGCAGATCTGTATGCATTTAAAGACTCTTCATCATCAACTCATAAAAGTTCGCCATCAGGTGTTTCAAATCCTGAATTTTTACTTACTCCAATATCATTATATCATCAGGAAATACCGGCCTTTCTTTACCAGAAAGACAACTGGAATCAGAATTATACATGGCCACCTATAGGCCCGAGGCTGCATCATAGCGATCCGCCACTTACCCAGGATATACCGGCCAGGGGCAGATATTGTGAGGCGTATGACGACTTTCGGGATTCAGCATATCATTGCACCGGCGAACCTTTTTTTCTGTCAGGTGAATCCGGTGTTGATGATGACGTAGAATAAAAGTAAAGCTATATCTCGTCGGATGATCCGGAAGTAGGGGCATCAAACGGAAAAACGTCGTTTAATTCATTAATTCTTCCTGGTAATAGGACGGTGAGCGTGGTGCCAAAACACTATGTCTTTCCCCACACCGCCTTTTGATCTAAAAAACAACAGTTTAGAAAACGCCAGATTAATGTAAAACAGGTAGCCCAAGGCTCTGACTTTGTTTTTTTACTCCGTTTTTAACAGCGCCGGGATTCCGCTGGAAAACCACTCCCGGATTTCTCCGTTTTTTTCCATAAAAATGATTGCCTCAGTCTCATCCAGGCTTTCAATCAGGCGTATGCCTTCTTCCGGTTCTGTTAGCGTGAGGGCGGAAGCGTATGCATCGGCCCACATACTGTTGGACGAAATGACCGTGGCCTGAATTTGTTCCGTTGCGCCAATTCCTGTTTTGGGATTAAGAATGTGAGAGTAGCGCACGTCACCAGTTTCAACAAACTGATACATATCACCGGATGTGGTGAGCGTTCCGCCCGAAAATTGCAGAATGTCATATTCCATTTCACCATCCACACGCCTTTTAGGAATTGCTACATCCCAGCCCGGGCGCTCCGGCGGTGGTTTTCCCAAAGTGATATCTCCGCCAGCGTCCACCAACGCAGAATGAATTCCATGCTGGCTGAGTACGTTTATGGCTTCTTTTGCGGCGTATCCTTTGGCGATCCCTCCAAAATCGAGCTGCATATCATCTCTCATCAGTCGCGCTCTGCGTGTTTCTTCATCCAGCTCTATATGTTGATATCCGATCCTGTTTTTCAATGATTCAATCTCACCTTCATCCGGCAGTTTCGGTTCGGGCTGCATGCGGATATCTCTCCAGTTGTGTGTCATCGGGCCGATGGTGACGTCGAACAGTCCGCCGGTATTCTCCGATATCGGGATCGATTGCTTCAGAACTTCAAAAAGAGGGTCGCTGATTTCCATCCATTGTCCGGTACCGGACAATCGCGACAGCCGGTTTAGTTCACTCTCTTCAACATAGTCACTCATGATCTGATTGAGCTCTTCGATGCGTTTAAATGCGGCATCTGCAGCCTCTCTTGCGAGGGTTTCGTTCTCAGCATACATAGATATGCTGATCTGTGTGCCCATATGACGGGATTGAAACTCATAGCGCCCGGTTTTCTGTGAATAGCTGATATCCTGAAGCAGAAGACACATCAAAAGCGCCCAAAAAATGATGTTATAATAACGGATCATTGTTTTCAACTCATCTCGGGGTTTTCTGGACTTTTCATCCGCCAGGTTCACCGTCATGCCGGCAGAAATCATAGTTTGCAGTTGTTCGGTATTAACGGCCGGGCAAAATCAAGTGCCAATTTCTGAAGTTCAGCGTAGCGTCGTTCCTCATCATCTGTTGAGATCATAACTCAATAAAAGTAACCGGCTCAGAAATATTGTAGATACTCAACGCATTAAGTAAACAAAACTTTCAGGGAAAAAGCAGAACTACTTCTGTGGAGAAAGAAAAAATAAACTCAGTGAAAATTTTTTGGAATTTCCCATAAAAAAATACCGTGACACTTCTCATTAACAAACCGCTTAAATTATTTATATATTTGCACCGACAGGGGTGCTTAACCGCAGGTTAGGCTGAGAACATACCCAGAGAACCTGATCCGGATAATGCCGGCGTAGGAAACTGCCAATCTGTTTTTGTTTTTTCAGTTTCTGTATTGTATTTGGGTCTTCTCATCTCCTGTATATCCCAAAATTTCATTCAATCACAGACATGAGTAATATTCAAAAAAAGAGATTCGATCTGGCCACGAAAAAAATAGACAAGTGGCAGAATCGTGATGAGTGGTTCTTTAACCGTGAACACACAGATGTATATGAAGATTATTATGAAGGAAGATATAAAAGGGCCGAAATTTGGCAGAAGAAAATCCTGGCCGGACTCATAAAAAAAGATGACCGCATTAAGACGCTGCTCGAATATGGCTGTGGAACCACCCGTTTTACACGATGGTGGGAGGAGATAGGCATTGAAGCGTCAGGAGCGGATATCTCTCCTTTCATGCTTGGCCAGGGGGTTCATCTGTTTGATGGGGACCTGGTGCTGGCTGATTCACATCATATGCCTTTTAAAGACAACAGTTTTGATGCCCTGGCTTTTGTTGCCACGTTCGCCTATTACAAAGATCCGGTTAAAGTAATCCGGGAAGCGAACCGGGTAGGGAAATATGGAATTGTTTTTGGCATGATGAATAGAAATTCCACCAAGGTGGTAAGGCGAAGAATTCAGCAGGCATTTGGAAAGAATGCGTATTACGAAACAGCGACCTTTTATACTCCCAATATGCTGATTGAAAAAATTCATGAAGCCCTGGAGGGCAGGCTTTATTCCATAGAGTGGACATCAACCGGTTTGCCAAAATGGTTTCCGGTTCAGCAGTGGGGTTTACCGGTAGGAGATTTTTTCGGATTGCATGTAAAATTAACGGATGTAGAATGAGTGCTTTTAATGATAATTCAGGTAAAATAACCAGTTCTTTTATTCAGAAAGTGTTGCAGCCTCAGTGCGGACATCAGCGAAAAGAGGTGAGAACAGGACCGGCTTACGGAGTAGATACTTCCATCATTGATGCAGGAAATAATATTGGGCTGGCAGTCTCCAGCGATCCGTTATCCCTGATTCCATCTCTTGGATTGAAAGAATCGGCCTGGCTCTCGGTCCATCTGCTGGTTAACGATATGGCAACAACCGGTTTTGCACCCATGTATGCCCAATTCGTTCTTAATCTTCCGCCGGAATTTACACAAGAAGAGTTTGAAGAATACTGGGGTTATATCCATCAGTTTTGCGATGAGTGCGGAGTTGCCATAACCGGGGGGCATACCTGTCAGGTAGCAGGGCAAAATTCTACCATGCCCGGTGGCGGAACCATGTTTTTAACAGCACCGGCTCACGAGCTGATCACAAGCCAGGGCGCCGAACCCGGTGACAGTATAATTGTTACTAAAGAAACGGCCCTGACAGCATCTTCCATTCTTGGAATGAGCTTTCCGGAAACCGTAAAGAGCAAACTGGGAACAGAAATTTATGATGCAGCATGCAGGAATTTCTATCGTACAAGCTCACTGGAGGATGCAGTGTCGGCCGGGGAGATTCTCCAAAAAAATGTTGAGCTGAAAGCGATGCATGATGCAACAGAAGGAGGTATTCTTGGTGCGATTTATGAAATGTCCTCTGCCTCCGGCTGCGGATTTACTGTTGACAGTGGAGCTTTGCCTGCCGGAGAGGCTCAGCTGGAAATCAGTGATCTTTTCGGTATTGACCATCGTTTATGTGTCGGGGCAGGTTCTATGATTATGGCCGTTAAGCGGGGTTGTGAGAATAGGCTGATGAATCACCTTAAAAGTAAAGGGATCAGGGCTACCCTTGTCGGTCAGGTGACCAAAAAAGAAGAAGGTTTTACACTGATTGAAGACGGAGAAGAAACAGAATTTATCTTTAATGAAAAGGATCCCTATTGGGAGGCTTTTTTTAAAGCATTAGATGCAGGCTGGAAATGACTCTAAAAAAGAAAATTACAGGCGGGCTATATCTCGTGCTAAACCCGGTTATGGATCGAAACTTGCTCCTTGAAAAACTTGAACACGCATTAAAAGGCGGTGTGGAAATCGTACAGATCTGGAATAACTGGCCCGATTCATTTTCGGCAGATAATAAGAAAGATCTTATATCAGACATCACCGAGATTTCTTTACGGTTTGATGCAGCTGTATTGATAAATGAAGAGTGGGAATTACTTAAAGAAACAGATCTTGATGGTGTGCATTTTGATGAAATACCTGAAAATTTCAATTCTATAAAATCAGAAATTAAAAGAGATTTTATTACCGGAATAACCTGTGGAAACGATCTGAATATTATTCAGCAGGCAATTGAAAAGGGTGCAGATTACATTTCATTTTGTGCAATGTTTCCGTCAGCGTCCGTAAGCAATTGTGAAATTGTATGGCCCGAAACAGTACGAAAAGCACGGCAAATGACACAACTTCCGCTCTTTGTTTCGGGTGGAATTACCCCTGAAAATCTGAGGGATTTAAAAGATCTGAATATTGATGGTGCGGCTGTTATATCCGGCATTATGAATTCAGATTCACCCAAAAAATCAGCGCTGGACTACAAAATTACACTCAAAAAAATTAAAAGAACATCATGACAGAATCATTTGCTCAAAAATTATGCTGCCCGATGGATAAACATGATCTGGAAACGAGGATCTTTGTAAAACATGAGAACGGGGAGATTCTTGAGGCCCTTCTCACCTGCAAAGAGTGCAGCCGATATTACCCGGTCATTTATGGGATACCCATCATGACACCCGACGAATACAGGGATAAATCGCTGGAAGATCCTATACTGAAAAAATGGAATCTGAGT
>CAYOLE010000246.1:0-4995 GCA_964404705.1 uncultured Rhodohalobacter sp.
ATACCCGATCCCAGGGTTACAAAATCAATATCTGTAATCTGGCTGTCTTCAAGACGGTCAAGATATACATCGCGCACATAGCCGCCTACAACGAATACCTCTTGATTGAGAGAATCGGCGGTATTTCCAATAATTTTAAAGAGTTCTTTATGTTCTTCTGGAATACTGATCTTCTGTAATTGAGTCATCAATACTTTTTAAAAGCTGAATTCGATTAATCTAATTTGAGCTTATTAATTTAACTATTGAATTTCATTGCCCCTTTATACTGAAATTTCCATCCTTTGGATTCTGGAGTATAACTAATTCGTAGATTTCGAATCATGAATCGAATTCAGGTTAAATTTAAAAATGGTTAAATGTGTGATGTTTGAGTTTCAGTCTTAAAATACGGACTCAAGGTCTTTGCAAATCTGCTCACATAATTTTCTGTGCTCGTCGGTGATTGCATTTTTTGTGTGTGAGTCGATATCAAGTTCTCCAACTAATCTACCGTTTTTCATTATTGGTACTACTATTTCGGATTTCACATCCACACTGCAAGCCAGGTAGTTATCTGCTTTTTCAACATCCTGTACCACGAACGTATCGAGCGTTTCCGCTGCCTGACCGCAAATGCCGGTACCAAACGGAATTTTGGTATGGTCGGTTTCTTCACCCACAAAAGGTCCAAGTTCAAGCATCCGTTCTTCCCTTTTGGAGACCAGATAAAAACCTGTCCAGTCGAATTCAGGTATTTCCCGGTTCAATAATTCCGCGATTTGCTGCAAAGCTTCTGTTTGTGATTTGCGATTATGGATAATGGAACGTGCTTTATTAATAACAGGCTTACTATTCATTTTAATTTGCTCAATATAAATTCAGGAATTCAGCATATCGTTACTGAGAAATTTTCGAATTCTAAAAATACAAATTTTAGAATTCTCATATTGATCATTTCAAAGTCATTCAAAGCTCTCTATCTTTTAAGCTATGCTTGAATTTGTATCTGAATTAAATCCCGACACCAGTACCTGGTTTTTAGGAGCATTTGCCCTTTTGCTTGCAAGTTTCACCTCACTTTTTTCCGTTGTAAATCCGCTTGCCGCAATGCCGGTTTTTTTATCATTAACCAATCGATTTACAAATGAAGAAAGAGTAAAAACTGCTACAAAGGCATGTATATACATGTTCTCAATTTTAATTGTATTTCTATTTATAGGAACATACGTTCTCAATTTTTTTGGAATTAGCCTGCCTGGCGTTCGGATAGCAGGCGGTCTTATTATTATGCGGGCAGGTTATTCTATGCTCAATCCGGACGATTCAGGCAAAAAACTTACAGAAGAAGATGAGGCTGCGGCTCTCGAAAAAGATGATATATCGTTTAGTCCGTTAGCACTGCCGCTGCTCTCAGGACCGGGAAGCATAGCTGTGGTGATCGGTTTTGCTTCACAGGCTACATCACCCACACATTATATCGTAAATGCAGTCTCTATAATTTTGGTAGTACTTATCACGTATATCCTCTTGCGTTTAGCTCCCATATCAGCCAAATATATCGGTTACACGGGCCTTATCGTTATGACACGGTTGATGGGCTTTATTGTATTGGCAATTAGTGTTCAATTTATTCTTAGCGGAATTTCGCAATATTTTAATATTGGTGCCTGATGAATTCTCGGCAATCTATTCAGCGTTTGTTTAATTTTGATTTGTGGTGTACTTGCAAGTTAACCGATCTCATTAAATCATCCGGAGAGTTTTGCGAACGTGAGCCATGTATTGCTCTGATGTCTCATATCATTAATTCGCAGCAAATCTGGTTCGACCGAATCCTATCCATGACCATTGCCGATGTAAATTTGTGGGATGAGCTTGAAATTGACGAAATGAAACAGCATGCCCGGGAAGCCAGTCAACTGTGGATAGACCTGATTGGTGATAACGATATGAAGATAGACGCAAAAATAATATATCAGAATTTTGCGGGTGTAAATTACATACGTACGTTTACTGAGATCTGTAATCACATAATTTTGCATGGTCAGCATCACAGGGCGCAAATAGCATTGCTTTTAAGCCGTTCTGACATAATACCGCCTTCTATCGACCATATTCATTACCTGAGGCAAAAAACGCAATAACCTTCATTTGTATTAATCCTGCGGATTCAATTTCTTAAGCACTTACCAATAACAAAATCACTGCACCCTGGAACTGCTCGAACAAATTTTAATTGACTTCGCTGATTACGCCTGGGGAACACCGCTTTTGTTCTTGTTGGTGGGCGGTGGTATTTTTTTCCTGCTTTATTGCCGTTTCATGCCATATCGAAACTTCAAACATGGAGTTGAGATACTTACCGGCAGATACGACGATCCTGAGGCACCGGGCGATATCAACCATTTCCAGGCACTATCGAGTGCACTCGCTGCAACAGTTGGAATGGGGAACATCAGCGGAGTTGCGATCGCACTTGGTGTAGGAGGTCCCGGTGCCATCTTCTGGATGTGGATAACAGCACTGGTAGGAATGGCAACAAAATTCTTCTCCTGCACTCTTTCTATCCTTTACCGGGGTGAAGATAGTTCTGGAAAAATCCAGGGCGGGCCGATGTATTACATTGTGGAAGGCCTTGGAAAAAAATGGAAACCGATGGCTGTCTTCTTCAGTTTTGCGGGACTCATTGGCTGTACACCCATGTTTCAATCGAACCAGCTTACACAAATCATTCGTGATACAATTCTCGCCGATCGTGGCTGGCTCGGGTATGACACAATCTTTTTCGCCGGTTCAGTGGTAACAGAAGCCGGTTTCAGGCTTTCTGATATCATCGTCGGAATTATTCTTGTCATTCTTGTGTCTCTTGTAATTTTTGGCGGCATCAAGCGAATTGGAAAGGTTGCTGCAAGACTGGTACCACTAATGGTTGTGATATATGTCCTTACTGTTCTATTCATCATTTTCAACAATTTAGTTGATGTGCCTTACTATTTCTGGCTAATTTTGACCGATGCCTTTTCAGGTGAAGCGGCAGCCGGCGGAGTTTTGGGGGTAGTAATCTCGAACGGTATCCGGCGCGGAGCATTTTCGAACGAGGCAGGGATCGGTATGGAGGCAATGGCTCACGGAGCGGCTAAAACGAAAGAACCTGTACGCGAAGGACTGGTAGCGATGATGGAGCCCGCCATCGACACTCTGTTAATTTGTACAATGACCGCCATGGCCATTCTTATGACCGGAGCCTGGCAACTGGATGATGTGGATGGAATCACAATGACAGCCGTTGCATTTGATGAAGGTGTACCGGTTTTCGGAGCTTACCTGCTCATTCTGTGTGTGCTGATTTTCAGTATCACCACAATGTTCACCTATAGCTATTATGGATCTAAATGTCTTAATTTTCTGGCCGGTGCCCATAACAAACATTACTATAACTACTTTTATATCTTCACAATCTTTTTCGGATCCATCACTACTATAGAGATGGTGATTAATCTAATTGATGGATTTTTTGCATTAATGGCGATTCCAACCATGACTGCTTCCTTGTTACTTGCGCCCAAAGTGATGGAAGCCACACGCGATTATTTTGCCCGAAAAGACCGTGGAGATTTCGATCATTATTGACTGTAGAAAAATTTTTTCTGTCGTCAAGATTTTCTTATAAAATAATTTATCTGCGTTACATACTAACCAAGCCCAGGCGTTAAAAATAGAGGTTTAAAAAGTCTGGACGATCACGTCTTGGGCGTAACGATACCTCGACCCCTCACATGTATCGTGTGACTCTACTGAACTGAGCCGCGTTCCCCCAGGGCTGATGATAGCGGAGAGTTCCTCTTTTTTAGGTCAGCTTTGGATTGGCTTAGAAATCATTGCGGATTTTAGTCCATCAAAACTCCATCACAAGTAAGAATGGATTGAAAGGAAGTTACATGCTCTCGGATGATATTTTAGAATAAGATGATACGCTTTTAAAAGTAGAACACTAATCCTTACTCCCAAATCAATCAGGATTATAATTATAAATTAGAATATTAAAATTTATCATTAATCATACATGAAGAAATTTATACAATATCCTATTTTTTTAATCATTTTTATATTTAATACTCCTCACAATCTACAGGCGCAGGATTGGGAATCAGCGCATGGTAATATCACTTTCAATACACTAAATGATGTTCAGTTTGTTACAGACCAGGTGGTATATGCAGCGGGAAATGTTGGCACTGTCATAAAAAGTACAGACGGCGGGGCAACATGGAGTGATGTTTCCTTTGGAGAAACCCGTAATTTTCTCAGCCTCTATTTTTTTGATGAAAATACAGGGTTTGTCGGCGGCCCTTTCAATACCGGTGTCGGCGGAAGTACTGAAATGTTAGCAAAAACCACGGATGGCGGTGAGACCTGGGAGGTATTTTCTTCTTTTGATTTTGATGATTTTAACGATATGGAATTCCTGGACGATCAAACCGGCTGGGTAGCCTCGGCAGATGGAAAAGTATTGTATACGGACGACGGGGGAGAGAGCTGGAGTTCCAGAAGTGCAGGAACGGAAGATCTGCTGGATATTCATATACAAAATGAAAGCACGTATTGGGTAGCCGGAGAATATGGTAGCTTGTACAGGTCTGATGATTCCGGTGAAACCTGGGAACTGGCCGTTGATATTGACACCCTGGGACTCGGAGCATCTTCAGATAGTTTTTATGGTGTTGAATTTTTGGATGATGATGTTGGCTTTGCTGTGGGACAGACTTACGATGGTGGCTATATCACGTTTGTATTGAAATCAACGGACGGAGGAGAGAACTGGACCCGTCTGATGAATCATGATTTTGAATATATAGTCAATGATATTGAGATTGGAGATAACGATGAAATTATATTGACCGCCGGAAGGAGAGATTTTAATGAGACGCATGGAAATGCCATCTATATTTCTGAGGACCAAGGGGATACATGGAAAACTATTTCTGATGGCAGCGGCCCTTTACAATGGAAAGC
>CAYOLE010000247.1:0-4953 GCA_964404705.1 uncultured Rhodohalobacter sp.
GCCGGACTATTATTTTTGATTCTTGGCGCTGAATTGCTGGTGAAAGGTGCCTCAAGAATTGCATTAGCACTGAAAATCTCCCCGCTGGTTGTTGGTTTAACCGTTGTGGCGTTTGGTACAAGTTCTCCGGAACTGGCGGTCAGCATCAAATCATCACTTTCAGGGCAGGAAAGCATTACATTTGGCACAATTGCAGGAAGTAATATCTTCAATGTACTGTTCATTCTTGGTATATCTGCTTTGATTTTGCCCCTTTCTGTATCCAGACAACTGCTTCGCCTGGATGTGCCTGTCATGATCGCCTTATCGTTTCTTGTTTTATTCTTCTCCTTGAATGGCATACTAAGCCGGCTTGAAGGAATACTTTTGGTACTTGGACTTATCAGCTACACTACCTTTTTGATTCTACAGAGCCGAAAGGAGTGGGTTCAGCCAACGGTATCAAACCACAATCATTCTGAAAAGTCAGGATCAAAATTAATCATGTTTTGGTTGGTCAATAGTTTAAGAATTTTCGGAGGACTGGCGTTTTTAATGCTTGGATCAAGATGGTTTTTGGATGGAGCTGTCTCCATTGCTCAGGCAATTGGGGTTAGCGAGATGGTTACTGGTTTGACAATTGTAGCTGCCGGAACCTCCATGCCCGAAGTTGTGACTTCCATCATGGCAGCTATACGGGGTGAACGGGAGATCGCGGTGGGAAATGTGGTAGGCAGTAATATCTTTAATATTCTGGGTGTGCTTGGGATTTCATCGATGATTGCCCCTGCCGGACTGGAAATCGCCGAGTCGTTTATCAGATTTGATATCCCGGTTATGATAGCTGTAGCCCTGGCTTGTCTGCCGATCTTTTTTACCGGTGGTGTAATCAGCCGGAGAGAGGGGGCTCTGCTTTTTGGCTACTATATAATTTACACCCTCTATCTGATCTTAGCCTCTGCCCAACACGATTCTCTCCCGGTATTGAGTTCTGTAATGATGTGGTTTGTGGTACCAATTACGTTCATAATACTGTTGATCATTGTTTTTCAGCAGGTGAAGAAGAAATGATGCTTTTTATTCATTGATTTGACATACTTTTAAAACTTTAACTAACGTCATGAACATCTATTTCTCAGGCTCCATCCGCGGAGGCAGACAGGACACCGAACTCTACAAACTTCTTATTGATGAGCTTAAGAGATATGGCACAGTTCTCACCGAGCACATCGGTTACGAATCGATTGATCATTCCAAAAACGACCGGCAGATCCACGACCGGGATATGGACTGGCTGCGGGAGTCTGATATTGTGATAGCTGAAGTAACCACGCCATCACATGGGGTTGGATACGAAATTGGCAGGGCATTGGAAATGGGAAAAAGAGTGGTTTGCTTGTACCGGGAGAAAGAAGGTAAATCCCTTTCTGCAATGATTAAAGGTTCGCCGGATGTGGAATGTTTGATGTACAGAGACTTTTCGGAGGTAAAAAAAATATTTGTACGAATTTTCAGCAGTGATTGAACAAAAACGGAAAAGGATGGTTTTCTTTGGTTGTCTTGAAAGTGTGGTTTATGGTTTTTCAAGCAGATCATTCTGAATGATTATTTGCCTAAAATCTTCACCCAAAATGAACTGTGGGGAATTGGCGGATGGATGGCATGTTTTTTACAACTGTTAGTTGAGGTTAGCTTCATAAAAATTGTTTGGACGATTGTTGCAAATTAGACCGAAAGGTATCCAGCAGGTTAGTAAGTTGTTTTGCCTCTGCATCGGTTAAGGCTTTATCGTATAAGTTTTTGGCAAGAGGTAAATCTTCCAGTTCTTTTAAAAAATCCAGGCCTTTTTGGGTGATTATAATTTCCACTTTTCTCCTGTTGCTTTCCAGCGGACGCCGATCCAGGTACTCCTTTTTTCGCAATTTTTCGACCAAACGAGAGACATTACTCCATCGATTGAGCATGCGTTCGCGAATATCCTGCAAGGCAAAAGAATCCGGATGTTTTCCCCGTAAAATTCTTAAAACATTATACTGTTCGGATGAAATGTCATAGCTCTTTAGCATATTTCGGGTGATCTCTTCGAGTTGATTAGCGGTAAAAATTATATTAAGAGCGGCTTTGGTTTGTTCACTTCGGAAATTTTTTTGTTTCACTGCATCACTGAATGATTGAGACATCGATCCCTGAATTTTGATTATAGATTAAGATTATAAACCTGTTAAAAAGGTCTTATTAGTCTTCAAAATAAAAATTTTATATTGTTTCAACAACAATTGTTGATACAATAGTTGTGCAAACATTACTTAAACCCGCTCAATAAACTGAAGAGGATTAATATGAAACCACTAAAAAATAGTATAGTAGTTGTTGCCGGAGGAACAGGGAATGTTGGTTCGTTTCTGGTAAAAGAGTTACTCAAAAATGGAGCCACTGTAGCTGTACCCTCCCGCTCGCAAAAGAACCTTGAAGTGCTGAAAGTTCATTTGAAGCAATACCTCAATGATGATACCCTTTCCCGCCTGCATGGCTTTGTCGGTGATATTGGTGATGAGGAGAAATCAGAAACGATCTACGAAGAGATAGAGAAAAATTTAGGAGCACCCGATGCAGCTGTGGCTTCATTAGGTAAATTTATCCCGGCTCCTACATTGTTGGATGCTTCGGTTAAGGATCTGCATGAAGTTGTAGACGGATATTTGACCGGCCATTTTGTAGTTGCCCGCACTTTTCTGAAAAGATTTAAAGAAATGGGAGGTTCTTATATTATTATTAATGGTCCGCTTGCGCTCAAACCGTGGAAAGATTCGGGTTCAGGTCTGATATCTATTGCCACTGCAGGACAGCAAATGTTGTTCAGAACTCTGGCGCAAGAATTAGAAGGTACTAAGGCTAAAGTTACGGAACTTATTACCCATGCTTTTATTCGCAATAAAGAAACTCAGCCGGGAAGTCCACTTCCGGGAGAAGCAGTTGGTGAGTTTGTTTCATTTCTGATTTCAGATGAAGCCGGGAATGTACATGGTAAATCCATTCAGCTTCGGTCTGTGGATCAGTTAGAGGAAATCCGAAGGTGATGATTATAGGTTTCAAATAAAAATAAATCATGTACAAATTTTTTTGAGCAAGCCCGGAATGCCAATTTCACATTTGTTTGTACTCTTCGGTTTGATAGTATTTCGGGACTGAATCGATTCGCAGATGCAGCCAGAATACACCCAGGCCGGAGGTGCTCAGCCACCGGGGCTTTGAATTGATGAATGACAGTGTTTTACTGCCTGTCTGTTTCCAGAGTTGTTGAATCTGGTGTTCCGGCGCATCGCGCACAAAATTGCCGATATGAGTGTAAACGGCGGAATTAACGCGGGGGCAAGGGACAATAAGATGAGCATCTCCGCCAATATTTGGAAAATCGACCACTTTGCAGTCAGGTTCGAAATATTGTCTGAAGGTCCGGCTATCGGGCGAAACACCCGCCAGGAAGTCACTGTTTATGAGTTTGAATTCATAGGTTTCATCCAGATTCTGGAGAGTCATTGGCTTGTTCTCCCAAAAAAAAGCCTCAAATTTACATGCGGCCAGCCGGGAATTATAGTGTTTTCGAAATTCGTCAGATTCCGCCAGTAAATTCAAAAAACGCTGGTGAGAAATCTGCGAATCCTCTTCCTGAATTTTGAGGGTTGTTTGGCTTGATGTCGATTCTGTTTCAATAAACTGCCACATCTGTTTTTGGTATGGATTGAAAGATTTGATACATATCAATCGTAAAAAATTCAAAATATAACATTCTGAATGAGCCATCCAGACTCACTCTCTCTTTATTCAGGATAATGTTATTTATTGATTTGAGTCATCCTGGGTAGACCGGGATATGGACCCTTTTACTGACATCCCAGCAAGCTTTCAGATTACCGCGGATCAAATCCATCGGATCTTTACCGGCTTGTTCCCGGTAATTCTTAACGGCCGGCCATGTGCCGAGATAGCCGATTATTTGATCAAACTCCATTTAAAAGATGTGGTGAATATCCGGCGTTTATCATTTCCTCGAAAGGAAACAGGAGGGATTGATATTTTCATCCAGGTAGTTTCTTTCCTGTTCCAGACAGATTCCATAATCTCCAGGTAAAAGGAGATGATATCATCAGCTTCGGGAAAGGTGTGGATGTTATGGCTGCAGGGAGAAGAGGAAGCACCTCCGCTATTTGTATCTGGTTATATAGATCTGCCTGATTTTCTAAAATGAGTATATAGTTAAGGCTTGATCGGCTGATCGATTACGACCATTGCAATCCGTAAGCATATCCCAGACAGTTCCCGCCACAAACTTTCAAAAAAACGTCAGTCAGAATTTTTATCGTCTTCGGTTTTTTTATGGCCCGGCCGCGAATGAGTGGGAGGATCGCTGGCCGGAAATGTTTGATCGAGCTCTCTATCCAGCTTTTTATCCTTCCTTTTCTTCTCCTTCTTCTCCGGATTTTTCTCTTCCTCTTTTTCCGGTTTCATTTTTTTCTCTTCATTCATAATCTGTCCCTTTTTTTAGATGACCTTTCTACGCCTTTCATTTTAATCTGTATGGTTAAACAGACTTTATAGCATGTTTAACAATCGGACAAGCTGAAAAATTCAGCGTATTTTTCATGAATTGTTATAAGCTCGATCGCTACTCGACTAATTCAGGTTAAAACGGACCCCGCCCACCAAATTGAAGAATCCCGGTACATCAGCAATAGATTGTACATTATTTTGGGTTCCGCCGGTCTGTGACTGAAAACTGGTTGTAAACTCTGTTTCATCACCAAAAGGAATTAAATGTTTAAACTGTAAAAATGGCTGCACATTCCTGGTTACCTTATATAATGTACCATAGAATAAGATCAGGCCCATTTTAAAATCATTTGTTCCGGTAAATGTGCCCGAAAACTGGGGGTTTGATATCTGCATGTCCGAGGTCATCATCAGGTTAAGATTCAA
>CAYOLE010000248.1:0-4886 GCA_964404705.1 uncultured Rhodohalobacter sp.
GGCTGCCGGCAAGCCTTCACTCACATAATGAAATCGCTTATTCGTTCGCTCGGGTGTTCCCTCCCCTGCAAACATCCGTGTTGGATCTTCTCCCTCCCGCTTGAATGGAAACACCCCGGCGGTAAAAGGAAAGAAACCGGGCAGATTCTCTTTGAGCGCAAACCAAAGCCTATCGCCGCTGTTTTTTGTTTTAGGCAGCGAAATCCGTGGTATTTTTGTTCCACTAAGCGAGGTTCTGAAAAGATCATTTTTGAAGGTCTTATCCCGGACTTTCACTTCAAACTGTTCTTGCTGATATTGATCGTATAGATCATCCCATCTATCCAGTATTCCCTTTGGAAGCGGATCGAGTCGCTCCAGCCAGTACTCCCGCATTTCTGTAAGTTTCGACCTGATTACCGGTTTTTCCTCGGGGTTCCAGTTTTCAAGCTGCTGAAGGGTGCCCTCGACCTGATCAAGTTTTGATGCCACTTCAACCTGCTTTTCCACCCACTCGTGATAACCCTCAATTGTCTCAGTAATTTCCGACAAATACCTTTGTCGTTTACCCGGAATGATAGCCTGTGTGTGCAGATCTTCAGCCGGCTCTGCATTTTGATAAAGCGTCGTATTCCAGTCAAGCGAATAGTGATCGTTTACTTTATCCACGAGTGCTTTGAAAAGTCTGTGTACTCCTTCATCATTAAATTGTGCCGCGATCGTTGGATAAACCGGCATTTTTTTCGGATCCTCGTGCCAATCACCCCGGTTTCGCTGCATCTGTTTTCGGATATCGCGTAACGCATCCAGTGAGCCTTTTTTTTCAAATTTATTTAAGACAACAAATTCAGCAAAATCAAGCATATTAATTTTTTCGAGTTGTGTAGCCGCGCCATAATCATGAGTCATCACATACACCGGAATATCCGTAATCTCAGTGATTTCAGTACCACTTTGTCCGATACCACTGGTTTCAACAATAATAAGCCCAAAACCGGCAGCTTTATAAACGGCTATGGCACCTTTAATCGCTTCGCTGATTGATTTATTAGATGCCCGTGTAGCCATACTCCGCATAAAAACGCGTTTGGTATCTATGCTGTTCATTCTGATTCTGTCGCCAAGCAGTGCCCCGCCGGTTCTGACTTTTGAAGGATCGATGGAAATCACGCCGATCGTCAGATCTTTAAACTCTACTAAAAAACGTCTGATCAGTTCATCAGTAAGAGAACTTTTACCGGCACCGCCCGTTCCAGTAATGCCAATGAGTGGAATATTATCTACCCTGCTCACATCAAAAAGTTGTTTTTTCCCAGACTTCAGAACGCCATCGGAATATGTCAGTACATCCTTGTTACCATTTTCCAGTGCTGAGATTGAACGCGAAATTTCGAGTGGATCTTTTTCCGCAATTTTTTCGGTTTTCGCTTTCCGTACTTCATTTGTGTCATAATCGCATTCTGCCATCATGAAGTTGATCATTCCCTGCAGACCCATTGTGCTGCCATCTTCAACAGAAAATATTCGTTTAACACCATATTCATGAAGTTCCTTGATTTCTTTCGGTACAATTACTCCACCGCCACCGCCAAATATATTGATGTGATCACCTCCGTTTTCTTTCAGCAGATCCACCATATACTTAAAATATTCCATGTGTCCGCCCTGGTAAGAACTGATGGCGATTCCTTGCGCATCTTCCTGTATGGCACACTGAACTATTTCGTTTACAGAGCGATTATGGCCAAGATGAATAACTTCAGCCCCAGTAGCCTGCAGGATACGGCGCATGATGTTAATGCTTGCATCGTGACCATCGAACAGGCTTGCAGCCGTAACAAACCTCACACTGTGGATGGGTTGATATTTCTCTTGTGAAACTTGACCGTTGGATTTTGGCTGCACGTTTGATTTTTCTTTTGCCGCTACGTCTGACATACGTGATTTAATTCAATTAGAAGGAATTGGAAGCGTTTTTACAATATAACGAAATCACGAATCAGTCGTAATAAGTGGATCTGAAAATCTATTGGTGTGTCAACTGTAATATGGCAGAGGAGTCATCGGACGAGTCGACCTGGGATCATCTCAATCATCTTAAATAGCTGATTCTTGGAAAAAACTCATCCGATGACTATTCCCTGCAACCAAACTTTTGCAGTTGACAAGACACTATGCTACAGATTCTGCATTACCAGTATTCTTCGACCGATCAAGATAACTAACCGTTCGTTGCGGGAACGGAATAACCACACCATCTCTATCGAATCTTTTTTTGATGGATTCCATCATATCGCATTCAAGCACAAACCCATTTGCAGGATTGGAAGCCCACGCCCATGCTCTAAGGTTCACGGATGATTCGCCAAGCCCCACTACTCTCACTGTCACCCTGGGTGTACCATTTTCTATATCTTCAGGCTTTCTAACGTCTATATTCAACGGATGATTTTGAATTTCATCGATCATAATCTGCTTTGCTTTATCAATATCTGATCCGTAACTAATGCCAATATTAATCAGCTTGCAAACTTCATTATCAGTATAGTTGGAGTTGACAAGTATCTCGTTACTAATAATAGAGTTTGGTATAATTATGCGCTGATTCTCAAAATTTCGAATAATTGTATGTCGCAGATTTATATCCTCAACTATACCTCTCAGGGTATCTTGAATACTAATTCTGTCATTAATTCGATAGGGTTTAAACATAACAATGAACATTCCACTTATGATGTTTCCAAGAGCTTGCTGTGAAGCAAACCCGATAACAATTGCTAAAATGCCCGCACTTGCAAGAAGCGATTGGGCAACATGTTTTAGTGAGGGAATATTCCAAATGGCAAATCCTATACCGGTAATGTAGATTAGTGCAACAAGAGCATAATATATAAAACGGAAATTAGTCGGATCATCAATTTTAATTTGGGTTCTGCCTTCTATAAAACGATTAAATGCTCGTTTTAGAAGCCATTGAGCTATTATTGTTATCGCAATAATCACAATAATAGTTATGGTAAGTGCCAGCTCATTCATTATATATTGCCCGTATTCGTTCATAAAAGTCTGTATGTATTCAATTAATGTTAATCAGGCAGCCGAATCGGCTCAAGTTCTTCAACTTCTGCGGGTATTCCCGAAAACTCAACCGCAACTTCAGACGCAAATCCTTCACGAACGGGGATATTACGCTGTAAAAAGTATGGTTCCGGTGCACTAAACGGGTCTATACTCCCCGTGTTCCAACTACCGTTCTCATTCAGATCCCTGTAAATCTTTGCGTGATAATTTACCGGCGCGAGATTCCTGATCTCTATTGATCCGGTAAAAACAGTATCAATCTCTATTCTGTTATTTTCATCATTCAAGCGTAATCTGGTTGGCGTGGTGGTGTCATCATCTATAGGATTGAACTCAATACTACCCAACTGATTTCGCTGCCATATTTCCGGTTCTATTGTTCGCCTTTCCCTAAGATCAGGGTCCCACACTCCAAATCTATACCGGATTCCGCCAGCCCAGGATTCATCCGGTAATATGCGTAACTTATTGCGGCTGATTTCAATATGCTCATAATTATCTATGGCACGTTCACCTTCAAACACTATCAGAGAGTCGACCACAACCTCATTATCAATTATTGTTGAATATGTGATTTCAAGAGGCTGATCCGGAAACAATCCGCCCGTAGTATTATCAGAAATATATCTCATAATAGCTGTGTCAGGTTCAGCTGAACCGGCAAATGGATCGGCTGTTACCTGTAGTGGATTTCCGGCTCTGTCACGAAATCCGGATGGTTCAATTGTGAATAAATTATCATCATCAAGTGCATCTTCAGTTTCTGCAAACACAACCCGGTTATCATCCTGACTTTTAAACAGAGGATAAGCGTTTGTATGTAGATCACCCAGAGAATCGAAGATTGCAAATTCAGCACCATCATCCCATACAATTTCTTCCGAATTTCTGAGTCGTAACCTGACCTCAGATAATAATCCTATACCCTCAAGCCTTGGTGAAGTTGTATCGGGCCGGTGAATATAGATTGTGCCCAAATCAATCTCCTCTCCCTGTTCTACGGAAAAAATATCTTCATGAAAAGGTTGTGCCCGCTCCCGCTCCGGATTCCATTGTCTGTCACGGTTAATATCATCCACCCAGATGGCGCTGTACTGACCTTCCCGCAGATAAGAAAATTCTACACTGCCGGAGGTGTCCGATTGTGCCACATAATTCGCAGCCTGGGTATAATCTACGGGTTCTCTAAACAGGAATACCCTCTCACCGGCATCCACAGATCCCGCGTCTGCATCCCTTAACCGGGCCGTTACATTTCCGTCATCAATTACTGGCCCTGTTGAAAATGCGAGGCTGAACGAGGATGACATTTCATTGTTGCGTGTATCAGATGCCTCCGAACCCATCACAACAATAATTGTGGTATTTTCAGGCAGCGGCCGATCAAATTCAACAATTGCAGTGCGCCTGCTAAAACTTACATCAAACTGTATTCCAAGATTTGGCTCAATCGTTATATTTCTTCTAACAGATGCTCTGTCGGGAAATTTTGAAAATTCAAATCGTACTTCATCGCCGGTAAAATTTGTTGTTTCTACATCGGGATAGGTATCAACGATAACAGGGGGAGTTCTGTCGGGCGGACCTCCTGTGGGGGCAGTTGGAGTGGCACAACCATAAAATATCAAAAACCCGATTACACAAAGGCTGGAGAAAATACGAATTAGGTTCAAGCTTCACTTTCTGAGGTGATAATTATCACAGTAAATATAATGAAGTTTAACGCTTTATATGAATGATATTCAATCTCGCAGTGTATCGCTGAGTTCATCGCAGATTTACGCAGAATATCTGCGCTCATTTTTTGAACGCGAAGCGAAACTCTG
>CAYOLE010000249.1:0-4791 GCA_964404705.1 uncultured Rhodohalobacter sp.
CTGTCGGGAATACAGGGGCAACTACATTATTCACAGCTTCAAGTGATACACTCGACAGTGACATCATTACCGGTTTAGACATTGTTGATGTAGATTTTTGGGATGAGAATCATGGAATCATAGCTACCGGCGGCAAGATGCAGGGAACTATTTTTACTACCATTGATGGCGGAGAATCCTGGCAGGAAACACTCAAACTGGAGGGCCGGAAAGATTTTAGTTCCGTGGATTTTGCCGGTCAGCAAATTGCCTGGGCTATCGGTTCAGATCACTGGTCCGGCGATTCGAAATGGCTCATCTACTATTCAGCCGATTCCGGAGAAAACTGGATGCCCATCGAAGTGGATTTTCCTGTTCATGAGAAGACCAATGAAATGCAGAAAGTTCAATTCCTGGATATGGAGACAGGATTTATTAAAGCCGGAAAATTGATTAAAACAGAAGACAGCGGTGCAACATGGACTGAACTTGAAATGTCGGGAGAGTACTCAATAGGTAATTTTAAATCCTTTCAGTTCATCGATGAAAACACAGGCTGGCTGGTGGGGAATGATGTAATTGCTGCAACAACAGATGGCGGGGAAAACTGGGCAATCCAGTATGAACAGGACAGCCAAAGTCCGGAAATCAATGAATTGCATTTTACAGATCTTTCTACAGGATACGTTGCCATGGAACGCGGATATATGATGAAAACAACCGATGGCGGTGAAAACTGGGAGGATCTACCCAGATATTATAATTTCGATCTGTATGATCTTGAATTTGTAACTGCAGACAGTGGTTTTGTTGTGGGCCGGGGCGGTACTTTGCTGACGACCACCGACGGCGGTGAAAATTTCACTTCTGATTTCGGCAGAATCACACACCAGAATATTTATAGCACATCAATGCTGGATAGCCGGCGCGGCTGGATGGCTGGGGAGAACGGCTTTTTTGTATCAACCACCAACGGAGGCGGAATAGCGACTTCCAGCGAGGAAGTAGTGGAAAGTACAGTTCCGTCAAAAATTAAACTTGAACAAAACTATCCCAATCCGTTTAACCCATCCACTACTATTACTTACGAAGTTCCGGAGCATGGAGCCGTCAGTCTTGAGGTGTTTAATATGCTTGGGCAGAAAGTAGCTACTCTTGTTGACAATGAAACAAAACAAGCCGGGCGACATTCTGTAAGTTTTAATGCACGAAACCTGGCATCAGGTGTCTACCTGTACCGGTTAAATGTTGCAGGACAGGCTATAACCCGCAGCTTGACTCTCATAAAATAAATGGATGATAATGTTTAAAATCCAGGGCAATGAAAGCACCTTTTTTAAGCGTTACTTCCATTGCTCTGATTTGATATACGCCATCTGTTTTGGAGGCAGGATGACTCAAATTGCACAATTCAGTAAAAAACTAAATAATTTATATTCACACCAGAAACAGACTATAAACTTTTTCATAAGTTTTGAAATAACCTGTTGATATTGTAGCATAGGAAAGAGGTGTATTAGCAACCCCAATTTCCTGCATGAAGTTTGTATACCTGATATTTGCGGCGCTTCTTTTCGCTGTTCCCTGTGCGAATGGGCAGAACTGGAACATTCAGGAGAAATCTATTGAAACCACTCTGAACAGCGTCTTTTTTGTAGATCGATTTATCGGCTGGGCGGCCGGTGACGAAGGAAAAATTTTGCAAACTACCAATGGGGGTCAAACATGGAACGAGCAAAATAGCAGAACATCAGAACATCTCAACAGCATCCATTTTTTTGATGAGTTTACTGGCTGGATTGCCGGTAATGAAAACCTTGTGCTGCACACAAACTCAGGAGGTGAAAACTGGACAGAGCAGAGGCCAAACCCGGTAAGTGGACAAAATCTCACCACCATTCAATTTAGTGACTGGAAAAATGGCTGGACTGCAGGCGGACCGGGCGGCCAGATCTATTTTTCCAATAACCGGGGTATAACCTGGCAGAGGCAAACTTCCCTGTCAGCGGATGATATCATTGCTTCTATCCATTTTCCAGACCATTCATACGGTGTTGCCGGTTTTGAAAATAACATTCATCTTACACGTGACGGAGGAGACACCTGGAGGGGACCCTATCTGCTTACCGGGCATGAAACATTCAGCCTTGCCGATATACATTTTATCAACGATTCCCTGGGATGGGCTGTGGGCAATTACAACGAAGAAGGTTTGATCCTTAAAACGGAAGACGGAGGCCATAACTGGTCAGTAAACAGTAGTTTACCTGCAACAAAACTCCGCGCAATCCACTTTGCAAATGAAAATGTGGGCGGCATTGTGGGTGCGAATGGATTAATTCTTCATACTGATAATGCCGGAGACCAATGGATCCGCATTGAGATTGACTCCAAACATACAATAAATGACATTTATTTTCCCGATGCTGGCACCGGCTGGGCTGTTGGCGACAGTGGTTTTATTTATCGGTATTATAACCCCGAAATATCCTACAGCTCAGTTATTCAAATAAAATATCCGCATGTGGAAGTTACTGATGAATCAGAGGCCATCGACCTGCTCAACCGAAGTCTTGAATATGGCACAAGCGCTATGGAACGTGATAATCCTGAACACCGTGGTTTTAGTTATTCCAGAATGTTGGGTGCCATCCGGGAAGTCAGGAAATATTACAAAGCCGGGGAGATGCCGGAAAGAATATCAGACCATATTAATACTCTTATCGATCATTACTGGTCCGAAGAATACAATAGCGGCGCAGATTTATATAATAAGTCTTTGGGACAGGCTGACTCATTACACCTTCAGGAGAATGCGAAATTTCATTTTCATAATGCTGTTCTTATACAGCCGGATAGCGTGCGCCCGTACCTTCCTCTTGCCCGGATCAAAACTGCATTTCAAAACAGGACCGGAGCAATCGATATTATGGAGCAGGCTTTTGGGTTGATGAAGCCGCCCAGCATACCTGCGTATGAACTGCTGATTGACCTCTATCTTTTTGAGAATCTCGACGAGAAGGCGCTCGGTTTATCCGAATCTGCAATTGAAGATCATCCCAACGAGCCCCAATTCTACGAAGTTCTTGTGGATCTGCATATAGCAGCAGATGAAACAGAGCAGGCCATCTCTTATTTAGACGCGCTAATCGATCTCAGACCTGAAACCATTCAATATTACCAGATGCGTGGCAATCTCAGGCTTGAATTTGCTTTTAACAATCTTCATGAAGCGCTCCGCCTTTACGAAGAGGTCTGGAGATATCGCGAAGAGCTATATACTGATCCACCGGCCTCCAGACAAAGTGAACTTCGAAATGAAATTGAGCGGCTCCTCAACGAAGTAGAATCGCTTGATCGCCGGGGAACTCACCAGGCTCAACAGGTAGTTTCTGATTTTGAAAAGATATCTGAACTGCAGCCTAATGATCATGAAATCTATGGCCAACTGGGGATGATCTTTCAGGAAAGAGCGTCCATACAATATGAGATGCGAACACTTACATTCGACCAGGAAGAAGCCCGTCGTTTCGACCCGCGTATACTGCAGTATTTAGAGCAGGCCAAAACAAATTACGAAAAAGCCCTGGAACTCAATCCTGAAATTCGTGATTATCGGGAATCCCTGTTTTACATTTACCGGCATATGGGAATGGATGACGAAGCTGAAGAGATCCGGTAAATTCCGGGCTGAAAACCCTTGCTAATAATCTACGCTCACTGTGCCACCCGAAGTTCTTGCTGCAATTGTGGGTCCACCATCGCCTATTCGTCCGGTAATACGGTTACGTTCTGTATTACCAGTAAAGTTTTGAAGAGTCATATCAACACGGCTTCCACGCAAATCCAGATTGAAATGATCGGTTGAGGGTACCTGCACCCGAATACTGCCACCACTGGTACGAAAATCAAGATCATTTTCGAACTCCACCATTTGAGCACGTATGCTACCGCCGCTGGTTCGTGCGCTGATGGCTCCCCGGCTGTTTTCAATTTGGATACTGCCACCGGAAGTTCTTATTTCCGAGTTACCTGAAAGCCCATCCGCACGAATCGATCCGCCACTGGTACGCGCATCTAAGTCGCCCTCAATATCAGTCAGCTTTATGCTGCCTCCGGAGGTTCGCAAATCCGCCACTCCGGCGAGAGCTTCTGCGGTAATACTTCCGCCACTTGTTCTCAGTGAAACATTGTTTGTAAAATTAGTTGCTGCTACTGAGCCCCCGCTTGTACGTCCGTCTATAACTGAACCAACAGGTGCATTTACAATAAACGAGATTGAGATGTTTGAACCCGATCCAAACCAGCGGCTAAGACCGCTTCCCTCACGGCTGGCAGTTGCATAAATAGTGTTGCCATCTTGTTTAATTTCAATCTCAAATTCACTCAGATCAGTGTCAGATGGTGAAAGTGTTCGATTTCCACGTCTTACAATCATATCAACGTGTACTTCATTTTCATTATGGCCATTTACCTGGATATAACCGCCACTCGTCTCAATTATAACAGAGGGTTCTGCATCGGTCGAAAAAATTTCCGATCGGTATGCATCCGTTGTATTCTGTGCTGTAAGCGAAGAAAATAGCGTCATAAGCATCGCCATCAAACCTAAAAGAATTGTTTCTATATTTTTCATAACAGAATCTTTAGTATTTATTTTACCATTTTCAAAGATCTACGCTCATATTTATTAAAAGTTACATCTCAATCGGCTCGATCAGTAAATAAGTCTATAAATAGCAGTGAGAATCATTCGATAGTTTTGTAATATCACACCCACATTTTTAAATTTTCAATAGTAACATGAAATTA
>CAYOLE010000250.1:0-4775 GCA_964404705.1 uncultured Rhodohalobacter sp.
CCGCCGACACACGGATTTTCAGTCCGTTGCTCTACCGACTGAGCTACAGTCCCTCGTATCAAGACGCCAAAGATAAGAGGTTTTTGACCTTATCACAATCCTGTCACCCATCAATTTCATCTTTTGGCCTAATTTGTGCGGGTTGTGATATGGATATCTTTAAGGCGCATCTGCAGGGATCGTTTGCCATTCCAGAAGTTTTCTTCCAGCACGTATGCCACATCAATTTTATTATCACTGCAGTTAATCAGCTGAGGCATATATTCGTGCATGTTAAACCCAATGGCATCAAATACACCCGAATTTTCCTGGCTTATCTTCATTTTCAGATGGCCGTTGCCCACTATGGACGGAACGCCCTCTATACATACGTTTTCGCTTACAAAAATGGGTCGAAGATTTCCCGGACCAAAAGGTTCAAACTGGCTCAGTAATTTCCAGAAGCGCATATTAACATGCTGCAGATCCAGTTTTTGATCTATGATAATTTCGGGTGAAAAATCACTTTCCTTCAGGTAGCGGAATGCGATCTGGTCCATTCTCTTGCGGAATTCTTCCAGGTTGGATGCGTCCATCGTGAGTCCGGCAGCGAATTCATGACCGCCAAATTGTTCAAGCAGGTCATCGCATTTTTTCAGCGCCTCATAAATATTAAATCCCTTGATTGAACGCGCTGATCCTTTAATTTTTCCCTCAACTGTACTCAGCATAATAGCGGGGCGATAATACGCGTCTACCAGGCGTGAAGCCACAATTCCAATCACCCCGAGATGCCAGTCCGGATCGTGCAGCACCATCGAAGAGAGTTCGTCCATATTAAATCCACTCTCAATTTGTTCAACTGCCTGTTCCATCGTGCGGCTGTCGGTTGATCGGCGTCTTAAGTTTATGGACTCAAGTTCCTTTGCATGTTTTGAAGCGGCTGATTCATCCGTCGAGATCATTAACTCTACGGCGGTGGCTGCATCCCCCATCCGGCCGGCTGCATTGATGCGCGGACCAATGGAAAAAACAATACTGGAAGTGGTTATGGTACCGATCGGGATTTTAATCCGCCGAAGAAGCTCCCGGATGCCAATCCTGGGATTTGAATTTATCATCGAAAGACCCTCGCGCATCAGAATCCTGTTTTCATCCACCATCGGCACAATATCTGATGCGATCGAAATGGCAACAAGGTCGAGATATTTGTAGGCAAGTGTGGATGAAAGGCCAAGTTCTGTGATGGTGGCCTGAACAAGTTTAAAACCCACCCCTGCACCTGATAATCCATCAAACGGATACGAACAATCGGGGCGTTTGGGATCTAAAACAGCAACTGCTTTCGGCAGCTCATCTCCAACATTATGATGATCGCAAATAATGAGATCAATTCCGTTCTGGCTGGCAAATACGGTTTCTTCGATGGCAGTGATTCCGCAATCGACCGACACGATAAGGTCCGCCTCTATTTCTATGGCATGGTTGATTCCGTCGGGATTGATCCCGTAACCCTCTTTAAACCTGTGCGGAATATAGTATTCCACATTCAGCCCAAAACTTTTCAGAAATGTGTAAACAATGCTGGTGGCGGTTGTTCCATCCACATCATAGTCTCCATAAACCATTACGGTTTCACAGTTTCTGATCGCTTTGCACAATCGTTGCGCCGCAGTCTTCATATCCTTCATCAGGAAAGGATCATACAAGCCATCGATTCCAGGCCTGAAAAAACACTGGGCTTTATCAAATGTGTCAATCCCCCGCAAGGATAACAACTGAGCTATTTGATCCGGAATGTTTAGTTGACTGATTAGTTCATCAACGGAGTTCTTTTTATCTGGTGTAGCATATACCCATCTGAATGGCATGATTAATGGTTTGTTTTATTTTTATTGAACAGGCAGCGGAGTATCACCTCACGAAAGCCAGGTAGTTTTAGTCTAATTTTTAAACTATTGATTTCTTACTCAATTATAAAAAATGTATCAGACAATCCGGTACATTTTATTTTGATAAATCCGCCGTAATTTTGAAAATATGCATTACAATTCACTACCTTTAGAAGCGCTTCCAAAGTAACAACTTTAAAACTAATGAATTTACCAATGGAATCAGTGTCAGAATTTATCAGAGAGAAAAAAACCGCAACTACAGAAAATTTTCAACTATTCACAGATATGGAATCGGGGGGACACGAGCAGGTTTTGGTCTGTTCGCGTCCCGAAGTTGGACTAAAAGCATTCATTGCTATACACAGTACCACTCTGGGCCCTGCCTTGGGAGGTACACGAATGTGGATGTATAAAAATGAGAAAGAAGCGTTGCGTGATGTTCTTAGATTGTCGCGGGGTATGACCTATAAAGCCGCGATTTCCGGGCTTAACCTTGGCGGTGGAAAAGCGGTAATTATTGGTGATCCCCACAAAGAAAAAAATGAAACGCTTTTCAGGGCATTTGGCCGGTTTATTGATGGGCTGGGGGGACGATACATCACGGCTGAGGATGTGGGCATGTCGGAACAGGATATGGAATGGATCTATTCTGAAACAAAGTATGTGACCGGCATACCTAAAGCGATGGGCGGGAGCGGTGATCCATCACCTGTTACCGCGTACGGAGTTTATATGGGGATGAAATCAGCGGCGAAGAAAGCATATGGAAGTGATTCGCTGAATGGAAAACGAATTGCCATTCAGGGAGCCGGGAATGTAGCGTCGCACCTGGCGCGGTATATTTCGAATGAGAATGCAACACTTTTTATTACCGACATCTATCGCAAAAAAGCTGAAAAGATAGCAACAGAATGTTCTGCGACTTTTGTTGAACCGGATGATATTTACGGTTTAGATGTGGATATATTCAGCCCCTGTGCACTTGGCGGAGTAGTGAATGATGATACCCTTCCGATTCTGAAATGTGATATTATTGCGGGCGGGGCCAACAATATTCTTGAAGATGAGAAATCACATGGTGAGATGCTCGATGACCGGGGTATTCTTTACGCACCTGATTATGTGATTAATGCCGGCGGAATTATAAACATCTCCAGTGAACTTGAAGGTTATAATCAGGATCTGGCGATGAGAAAAACAAGCCGCATCTACGATACAGTAAATGATATTCTTGCTTATGCAGAAAAGCATGAAATCACGAGTGTTGAAGCATCCAATAAATTGGCAGAACAGCGAATTGAAGCAGTTGGCAAGGTGGGACAGATCTATTCTTCATCGAGTCATTTTTCACACCGAAAGGGTGAAATGTATTTGAGAGACCGGCGCTGAGCGGGTACAAGGCAGAAGACGAATGGGCGCATAGTTCTATTTGTATCCATACACCACCCTCCCTATTTTATCCGCGGTTCAACCTGTAACGAATGCGCCTGTTTTCTATGAAGTTTAAAATGCCCCATACGCTTACCTTGCTGTTCTTTTTGATGGTGGCAGCTTTGGTTATGACCTGGATCATTCCACAGGGCTCTTTCGATTCCCAGGTTGTTGATGGCCGCGAAGTAGTTTTGCCCGGCACATTTGAAGTGGCTGAAGAAGGTGAGTTTCTTAATCCCATCGTACTGTTTACCGCTATTCCGCGAGCATTTGCCGATGCCCAGGGAATTATCTTTTTCCTGTTTATAATTGGCGGAGTTCTGGCTGTGATCCGTAAAACAGGCGCTATTGACGCACTTCTTGGCCGTCTTCTCGAAAAGCTTGGAGGCAAACCTGGAACTCTGATTTTTGTAACTATTTTTGTATTCGCTCTCGCATCCAGTGCGATGGGAGCCTCAGCTGAATACATTCCGTTTGTACTGATTTTGGCTGCTCTTTGCCGGACTATGAAGATGGATACCATGACGGCGGTGGGTATCATCGTAGTAGGATATGGAATTGGTTATGGAGCAGCGGCTTTTAATCAATACACAGTGGTGGTAGCTCAGGGTATAGCCGACCTGCCCACCTACTCGGGATGGCAGGTGAGGATGGGTATTTTACTCCCATTCGTACTCATAGGAACTCATCATGTGTACTCCTATTCCAGAAACGTTCAGCTAAACCCATCTCAAAGCCTGCTTGCCGGGATCGATATGCCTGCAGATGATGCCCCCTCCAAAAGCTATCCCAAACTTACAATTGCGCACACTTCTATTCTGTTATCTTTTATACTCGCGCTTGGAATTGCCGTGTGGGGTATTGCAACCCGCGGCTGGTACCTGACAGAACTGGGAGCCGCATTTTTAATTCTGGGCATTGTTACCGCATTGATCGGCAGAATCGGTCCCAGCCTGATGGCTAAAGAGTTTGTTGTGGGTGCCAAAGAATTGACTGAAACTGCACTTCTGGTAGGAGTTGCCCGTGGAATTGCGCTAATCATGGAAGACGGCCAGATTCTACATACAATTGTTCATGGTCTTTCTGTACCCCTGGGAACGGTGGGACCCGAACTGGCAGCTGTTGGCATGATGATTATGCAAACTATTTTGAATTTATTCGTGCCTTCCGGCAGTGGTCAGGCTTTTGTAACCATGCCATTAATGGCCCCGCTGAGTGATATTCTGGGCATTTCCCGGCAAATTGCGGTTCAGGCATTTGTATTCGGTGATGGTTTCGCAAACATGATTGTACCTACAAATGCCGTTTTGATGGGAATCCTGGGGATGGCGGGGGTGCCTTACGATCGGTGGTTCCGGTTCTGCATGCCATTGCTGCTAAAATTACTGGCTTTCGCCGCACTCTGTATGGTGGCTATGGTAATGTTTGGATTCTCTTAGTGACGTGTCAATGATGAAATGGCGGGTTTGA
>CAYOLE010000251.1:0-4703 GCA_964404705.1 uncultured Rhodohalobacter sp.
AGCAGTCGGTCTTCTACATATAGAATCTCACGGTTCAAGATACCTTTAATACACAATCGGCCGCGGTTATGAGCGTCGGGATCCCCTTTTACATCCACAACATTTCCGTTTGAAACTCCAATCTGGATACCGCATCCTGTGCCGCAAAACCGGCAGACCCCCTGGTGCCAGCTGTCAACATCAATCACAGGCTGACGCTCCCATAGTTCGCCGCATCCCGCCATCAAAGATCCCGTAAACACTCCCGCGGCTGATAATGATGCAAGACGCATAAACTCACGGCGGCTCAGCCCAAAATATTCTTCCGAGACATTATCGGGCGATTGTTCGTTCTTTGTGTTTGATTCAGCTCCGTTTATCTTTTTTTCCATCAGCGCATCTCTCTACATTCTGATTTTATTGAATATATGTGAGTATACTTTTTGATAGTAACTCTTACAAATTGTTTTCTAATTTATACTTGATATAACATGTGTTCGAAAAGTTGATCCGAAATAAACAGCAGGAAATATGTATGATATGACTGTTTGAGTGTAATTAAGTCTTTAATTTCTCTCACAGAGAGTTTCACAGATGAATTCGCTGATGTTCACTGAGAGTTCGTAAATTGGCATTAATTAACTTTGGGTTTCATCATATGATCAAGTTCCGAAAATCAGGAATGTGATTTATCTCTCACACATTAACAATTTTAGAGAGACAGGACAGACATTCTATTGCGATACTCTATCTTATTCAGTTTTTTAATTGAGCCGAATAGTGGACTTGGTATATCAGTTTCTATTGCCCCTTTCATCATAAATATTCCCTTTGTTACTTATAGCTGATGATTCAATCGAAAAACTTAATTTCCGGTAATGAACCCAATCGATCAAACCGACTTTCTTTCCGTTGAAGAGGCATTGAAGCAAATTCTGAATAACTCAAAACCCGTATCGGCAGGCGAAAGCATCTTATCGAAAGAATCCGAAAACCGTGTACTGGCTGAGGATTTGAACGCACAAAGAGATATTCCTGCTTTTGATAACTCAGCTATGGATGGCTATCTGTTTTTAGCAGATGATCTCAACAACGGAGAGCGTCGGTTTACAGTAGAAGGGGAGATCAGGCCGGAAGACAATCCCACAAAAGGACCGGTGCCAAAAACCTGCAAACAGATTATGACGGGCGCGCCCGTGCCAACTGGAGATTACACAGTGATCCCCGTTGAAATGATAGACGAAAGTGATTCAGAAGTAAAGGTGCGTGAAATTCCCAAACGGAACCCGATACGACGGCAGGGAGAAGGATATAAAAAAGGGAAAACTGTGCTTGAAAAAGGAACGGTTATTCGCCCTTATGAAATAGGCCTGATGATTGAATCGGGCAACAGGAAGTGCAGCGTGCTAAAACACATCCGTATTGCCCTGCAGGTAACCGGATCCGAAATAGATGAGGATATGAACACGAACGGACCCGTACTTGAGGGATTGATCAGGCACTGGCCGGGTACAGAAGTGAAACAATGGCCGATATTGTATGATGATCCTGAACGGGTACTAAACAGAATGAAAGAGCTGAAAGAATCGGCTGATATTGTTCTCACCACCGGCGGCATCTCCATGGGTAAGCATGATTATATTTTAGGCGCCATGGAAAAACTGGGTGCAGAAATAATCGTCAGGAAAATCAAACAGAAGCCGGGCAAGCCCCTTACAATTACCCGTCTGAATGGTACGCTATTCTTTCACTTGCCCGGAAACCCGATATCAGCAGTGTTTACCGCGGAGTACTACGTGAGAAAAGCGATAGATACAATACTGGGATTGGAAAGCAGCGAAACATCGGTGTTGGTTGCCGGAAACCTTGAAAATCATAGAGAGGAGAAAACACTGTTCGTTCCTGGTAAACTGAAGGTGGATGATCAAAACCGGTTGGTGGTGAGCAGTGAAGGAGTGATGAAATCTCACCTGCTGCAATTATATCGTAACAGCGATGTTTACATTCGCCTGGCCCCGGAATCCCGTTATTCGGCGGGCGACAGAGTAAACGTTATTCCGTATTCTACAACCCGCATTCCATGAGTATAAATCGCAAACTGTATATTCTCTGCGGGGGAAAGTCCCGCAGAATGGGAAGTGATAAGGCCATGCTAATTGTGGGCGGTGATTCATTACTTGAGCGGCAAATAAGAAAGACGAAACCTTTTTTTGATGAGATTGTTTTATTGACCGGACGGAACAGCTATCAGATGGATAACAGGCAACTCAAAGATGAAATTGAAGATGCTGGGCCTTTGGCCGGCCTGTTTGAAGCACTCAAAGATGCAGCGAGTCATTCAATGAGATATGTTGCCATCATCCCGGTCGATCTGCCTGGCTTATCAGAATCCACACTGAAAAAACTTTCTGAATCTGCCTCTGCTGATCCATCAGATGCTGTGCTTCTCCAGGCCGGAGAGGATCTGCAGCCACTTGCCGGAGTATATTCAACTGCTCTTCGGGATAAACTTACCCATTACCTGGAAAGCGGAAACAGAATGGTATTTGGATTTGTAAACAGCTTAAACTTTTCCACAATAGAGGTGAATGAGAAGGAATTGAAAAACGTGAACCGGCCAGGAGATTTAAATGTATAAGGGTTCAAAATTTGTGTCTGAATTCTACCACTCGAATAACTATGATCCATCCCGAATCTCAATAATGAGAGATTCTGCTCAGACTTTGCTTACTTCAAATTTCGATAAGTCACTACGCGCTGCCAGATCAGGGTTGCAAAAATCAGGATACTGACTGCAATCAGACTCCTGCCTGCAACAGGGTTCCAGGACATATCGGGAAAAAATGTGGAAGTTGCCAGGATAAGGAGTCCTGCATTAAACATAAACACCATTCCCCATGCCGGCGCCAAAGGTCCGCGCCATTCTCCTTCCAGTTTTTTTGGAAAGATCCAGTAGGCTGTTCCTATTACAAACTGTACCAGCCATCCCCAGGTTGCCAGTTCATAATGAACGGGTAAAAATCCCCATAGCATCGGATGAATATCGATCGCTTTATGAGCAAGAAGCAGACCTCCGGTACTGGCCGATATCAGAAAGTAAATAAGGGAAAGGCGAATCATCCATATAGTGGGTTTTGGTATCATGACCGGTTGCGTTTTCGTTTCTCGCGCGGCTGCAGACGCGGCCATATTTCAGCAATGTACGCGATGGTGGCAGAGACCTGCAGAATAGAGGAGATTAATACTAATGCACTTATAATTTTAGAATCCTGAATAACTGGCAAAAAGGGTTCAGAAACGAAGCGAAGAATCAATCCAGAGTTCAGTAGCCAAAATGCCAGCCAGCCTAAAACAGGTTCTTGTTTTTTCTTGTTCCTGTGTTTTCTGGGAAACATCCAGATGGACACTCCCATTATAACCTGTGTAATCCAGCCCATTACCAGCATATGCCAGTAAACAGGCAATAAGAGCGACCCGGTGCTGACAGCCGGAAGCTCAGCAAAAAGAGCAAGGAGAACGCCTGCGGCAAAGTAAAATATTGCGGCTTTAATGAACCATCGTGTAACTTTGGGCATGAAAATATTTTTTATAAAAAGCTATGGGATTCCTTTAAAGAAAGACCACTGGATGGGAGATTTATCATCCCCTCACCAAGGTTACAGCATAGTAAAGGATTGCCAGTCCCAGTAATAAATTTACCCTTCCGACCCAGCTTGTGATTTTTCGGAAGCGTTTGGTGCGCGGGGTATCTGGTTCGTCATCCATCAGCCTTGCGGCTTTTGGGCCGAGCCAGAAATCATGAATTCCGCTGAGAATTATCACAAAAGCAAACAGATGAAGTTTGCCCATGAGGCGTGAACCATAGGCTGTGGCCCAAAAATCAGATGATAAAATTGAACTAAAGGAGAAACCTCTTCCCATCAATGAGGTGATACCGGTAATAATCAGCAGCGGAAAAATGAGCCAGCTGAGCCTGCTGAAACGAGTGCCCAATTCTGTAAACAGCAGGCTGCGCTGGTTTGCAAGTTTTTTCCTGGTTGCCGGAACCAAAATAGCCGCCGTAAAAAGCATGCCGCCGATCCAAAAGGTTACAAATATCAAATGGATGAAAACAGACCACGTGTACATGGCAAAGAACGGGATTCAAGATTAGCAAAAAAGACGCAGTACATTTTTCAAAACCTGTACCGCGCCTTTTAGCAACGTAGTTATTATTAATTGTAGAGGCCCATTAGTTTAAAAGTTGTTCCGCTTTATTAAACAGAATATTGTTTTCGAGGTGTACGTGTTTATGAAGATCTTCCTCAAAACCCGCAAGATTTTGATAGAGAATCCTGTAGGTGGCACAAGCATCCTGTGGCGGAGTGAAATTGTTGCTTAGTTCACGAATTTCTTTCATAATGTCGCCTGCCCCTTCATGTTCTTCTTCCATCAGGGTAAGCTCTTTACGTAATGACTCGATCTTATCATCTGATACAGATTCACCGCGCATTCTTGCATCAAAAATCTCCCGGATCAATGGAAATACCCGTTCTTCTTCCGACTCTAAATGAGACAGAAGCTCCCGTGAAAGGGAGATAAACTTCTCAAAAATCACCACATTTTCGGGATGTCGTTCACCGTGTACTCTTGCTACTTTTGCTGCGAAGGCACTAATTTCTGATGTTTTGGTCCGTACAAAATTGTGATGGGTCCGCTCAATATGCATGATCAAAAAACCGGGT
>CAYOLE010000252.1:0-4688 GCA_964404705.1 uncultured Rhodohalobacter sp.
TGCCCATCCAATATAAACGGGAAAAAGCCCTTAAGTACATTCTCATGATGTATCAGCTCACCCGAATACGGATTTAAATAAAGAGTTTGATAGAACTCCTCTGGTTCCGCCTCATAAAAAACAACTTCAATCGCCTCATTGTTTTCTCCATAGGCAATTCCATGGATGGTCCGTTCCGGGAGTATGCCGAGGGCAATATTGCGCGCCTGAGATGGCGGAAGCACCGGCTTTTCCTGGACTTCAACAGTTGTGTCCACCTCGTAAAGAGATTTTATTTCGTCTTGAAAACAGTAAAGACAGCCTGTAATGGCCACAATAAACACCACCAGCCCGGTTGAAAAACCGAGCCAGAGGTGAAGTTTTCCCACGTAGTATTTCAATGATTTTCTGCCCGGTTTAGCCATTGAGAATCCGCTTTTAATTTAAGTTATAGATTCCTTTCAATTCCTTGCCTTCGATCTCTGCACCCTTTGTGCCGGCAGCAGATTCCACATCAATTTCGTACACAAAAGCATCAGAAGAGGTGGTGATGCTCATATACACACTTCCGTCTTCCACGTGCCAGGGGTTTCCATAGAACCCGCCATGAAGCGGCACGCCGGATACATCCACAGAGGTTTTTGCCTCGAGATCGAGGATCACCAATTTATGAATTTCATTGCCTGACTCATACGATCCCCACAGAGTGGAATCATCAATCACGATATTCGCCACTGCTTTGCCGTTGCCCGCATACTCAAAAAAGTTGATTTTACCACCGGTGGCCTGCTCCACATCAAAGAAATAGCTTGTATCAAATTCTGTCTCGCCATCATTGATCTTCAGGATTCCAGACGATTTGTCCTGGGTAGTAAAACCGTTTGCGTAGGAGGCGGAAGAGTAGCCGTAAAGATTTCCGCTTTCATCTGAAACCATTCCGTTAAACATGCCATAGACGCCAATCGGACCCATCCTGTCATCTGTAATATATTTTTCAAACTCTATTTCGGGCCAGGAATAGACGGCAACATAGGCTGTATCGGTTTGCGGAGTCGTAAAATCACCGCGGGCGTGAATCTTGTAGAACGGAATGAACAGCTTATCCTCCCGAACGTTTAAAGATGTGGGCCATGCCACCAGGGAATCCTCCCGGCTCTCCCAGATTCGCATCTCTGTTTTTTCCTGAATTGAAACCGAATTTACATCGATTTTATGAAGCACCCGGTCGGCAAAATCAACACGCGGAACTTCCATTGCCAGCATGGTTTCCTCGTTGGGAAATCCTACAAGATCAAGAGTGTTTTCGAATACAAACCGTCCTTTTTCCCGGATGTTTCCTTCACTGTCGAGCTCATAAGCTATGGCATTATTATCCTGAAAGTAACCGATACTAAACAAGGTATTGTCGTTACCGGCCATATATCGCCAGCCTGTTTGTTCAATCCCGGTTCCTTCGGCGGATAGAGCTCCCTCCATCAGTGATTCTGTATTTAAAACATAATCGGTAGATTCATTTTCTGAACCTTGCGCAGTAAAGGCGATTGTGTACGTAGAGGGAGCATCATTTTGATCAACAGACTCTGAACCGGTAATGTCACAGGCGCTGATCAGCAGGGCTATTATGCCCAAAAGTGCTATAGATGATTTAAAGAAGTTCATATTTTTATTTCTGAGTATTAATTTTAAGTAGAGTTTTTTATTTGTTTTAGTTAAAGAGGTATCGAAGTTTTAGCTGAAAAGATCTGCCGGGCTTTTGCAGCCGGAAATGATCATATGCTTTTGCATCCATCAGGTTAAAGACTTCAAAGCTGATATTGTACCGGCCGTTTTTCAATGAATAGCCCGCTTGGGCGTGATGGATATATTGCCGGGGGATAATGTGTTTGCTGTCGGCTGAACCAAGGCTCGGCCATTTCAGGAAGTATTTTTCTACAAAGTTGCCGCGCCAGGTAAGTGTAAACCGGTCGCCGGCGGCCACAAAATCATCAAATTTCAATCCTGCGCCCTGTGTACTCATCAGGTAGGGAATATTTGGAATCCGATCCCCGTACACATGACTGATCCGGCCGTTTTCAAATCGGGAATTGTTTACAATGTTCTGATAGTTCAGGTTGAGATCGGCAAAAAAGAGCCGTTTGAATTCATAGCGCAAGCCCGCTTCAATGCCGCTGCTGATTACGGCCCGCTGGTTGACATACTGGCTGGTAAGGCCGGCGGCTTCAATCCGGATCAGATCTTCGGCATTCCGCCTGAAGTAGTTCGTTTCCGCCGCCAGGTAATGATTGTCAAAATATTGGTCAAACCGAGCCCCTACATTTATATTATGGCTGTTTTCCGGGGAGAGCTGCGGGTTTGACAAAAGCAGCAGCCCATCGCCAAAAAGCTCATAGCCGTCTGGAAAACGGTATGTCTTTTCATAGGATGCTTTTACTTGCAGCCCATCCAGAAGATGATAAGTGGACGCTATTCCATATCCCGGCTTTAATAGATCGCTGTAAAATTCTGTTGCTTCTCCGTCCCAGTTTACATCAACCGTATTGGAATTGAAGAGGTATAGTTTTGAAAATATCGTGGCTGACAACCGTTCCTGCAGCAGGTTAATCTTATAACTGCCGGCAATCACTTTTTTATGAAGTGTATTCGGATCTGCAAATGCCACCGGGCTCGTGCTTGCCGGATCACTGCCCTCCCGTTTAATATAGTTTTGAGAAAAATTCAGGGCCAGCTCATGACGCTCATGAGGCTGATAGGCCAGGTTCACACTGCTTTGAAAGGCTTTATCATTGTATTGAAACAGTGTTTTATCCCAGCCGGCTTCCGCAATATTGCTGTTATTCTTGGGCTTAAATTCGCCAAGCCAGTTATATGAAACGGTGCTGGTATCCACAACCCCTGAATTGCCATTCAGGTAGGAAGCAAATGCTTTGATATTGAGATTATGAAAAGATTTCCGGTAAGTAAAAGACCCAAGTTCCGTTGAGCCGGTGGTATAGACGCGGCCGAAGACCCGGTCCATGCTCACCCCGTGCTGCACTTCATCGTAGTTATCTGCCAGAGATAGACCAGCCATGATTTCATCTGCAAAACCAAGATCCCGGAAACCAGCCTCCACCTTGACCATCCGGGATTCATAGGCGTCATGGAAACGGCTGATCTCCTGCTCCTCTCCATACGTTCCGGTTTCTGGGTCCGGAATCCGCACATCCACATTGTAATTGTTATCGGAGTAATTATAGAAGCCGTTCGCTTTCAATACAAACCCGGAAGACGAGTCCACATACTGACCATCAAGCGCCAGCTTCCGGGTGTTGAAGGAACCGGTTGAGATGGAGGCGTCCAAATAATAATTCGGAGACTGACGGGTCACAAGATTCACAGCACCACCCAGCGCATCCCCGCCAAGATAAACCGGCACTACACCTTTGTACACTTCAACACGTTCGATCAGGTTGGCCGGGATATTATTGATGCCAAACGTGCTGCCGTAATTTTCAATGGGGAGACCATCAATATAAAATCGTACCTGACGGCCGGATAGCCCATTCAGCGACAGGTTAAATCGCGACCCAAGACCGCCTTCTTTTCGAATATGAATGCCCGGTTGGGTATTAAGCACTTCGTCCAGGTTATTGCTTGAATTCAGGATCTCCTTTGTGCTGATCGAAGCAACATTAAACGCTTCTTCGCGCTTTATTTTTGTGTCGGATTTCCCGGAGATGATCACCCCATCCAACTGCAGGTTATCCTCATCTAAAGTAATACGAATGCTTTTTACTTCTTCTTCCCCGACAGATACTTTCTGTTCGCTTGAAACAAATCCTATCCCCGAGATCGTCAGTGTATATTCGCGCGGCTCCAGGTCATCCAGGATAAAATGTCCGTCTGTATCAGTGGCCGTTCCCCTCGTACTGTCTTTCAGCTTTATAGTAATTCCAGCCAGCGGTTCAGCAGAACTATTTTGAACCCACCCTTTTATCTTTCCGCTACCCTGTTGAGCATACAGGTTATTAAATCCAATGAGCGCCAAAAATAGTAAAATCAGGGGCCCCTTACTTTTTAACACCAATGAGATTCCTTACCTTTATTTAGATCATATCTTAATAAGAGGTCAAATTTATCACTTCAGGAACAAAAGCTCAACACTTATTTAGAATGAATCTACTTAAGCACTATTGTATCTGTGGATCCATCCTTCTGATAATATCGACTACGTTCCGGGATTGAATAAAGAGTTAATTAAAATTCCGGAGGGATTTTAGGATTAACGTTTTGTTGATACTTAGAACGATTTAGTTCATTCTATATCAACCCCATTCTTTGTTCCTTCTGCGGCATTTACAAAAGCATAACAGATGAAATAATGAACCCAGCGCACATCTTTAGAGTAACGTCAACGATATAACAAGAGAGTATATCTCTTACCTTCCCGAGTCTTTTGATGAAGGTATCACTACCCCATGATCATTGATTCTCACGGCGGAGGTGGGCAGGCTGAAACCAAGCTCGAATATACCGGCTGGAAGAGAAAATATGACGAACAGCAATTCATTGTAATTGTTCCTGAAGGAGCACGGGAGAACCCCGCTGAAAGGGCCGCTTTTATGAAAAATTCCCAGACTTCCCGATGAACGGATTCAGCCTTCACGACGAATTGGCGCTATTTGTAAAAGCAGATAAGTTGGGGTTTGCTGCCATGACAGCCCTTATAC
>CAYOLE010000253.1:0-1701 GCA_964404705.1 uncultured Rhodohalobacter sp.
GGTCAGGCTTGGCCATTAGTAGTTTGCGGATCACTATATGTTTGCTTGTTTTGATCTGTCTGATCATTAGCTGTAATAATTCGGGACTGAACCATTCCCCATATGAAGGGTTAGTATGCGGGGAAGGAGATGCTGACAGATCTGCTACTGATAGTACAGAGACGGCCACGGATTCTGATATTGCACTTAAACGTGCAAATTCAAGAGAGAACCCTTCCTTTGTTGCAGAACGAGTGTCAGAATCGGAGCTGACACACGTGTTTCTTAAGGAGTATAATATTTTCCATGCATGGGGACCTTTTGGGCACCTACAAAATATTACGGTAGTAGTTGGGCCGGATGGGTGTTCTGCGATTCTCCCCGACGAATTTAACGGGCTTGTCCGGGATGCCGGTTTCACATTGCGCAGTAAAGAGGATGCAGAAGAATTGCTAAAATTTTATCTGAACCTTTATGAGGCGCTGCCAGGTACGGATGATATTCGGATTGTAGAAAGACCGGATGAAATTCCCGGAGTTGCAGATACCAGTAGATATTCCGAGTCAATAGATCCGCAAGAAATTGAACCTGCGGAAGAGGGCTGGAAGTTTCAGTTTACAACATGGCAATTGGTTTCGGGAAATTTGGATAGTTGGTCTGTTGAGATATCAAATAACGGGGAAGTTGAAATTCTTGAAAAAGAAAGGCTTGCAACAAAACTGGGTGATTATGTGACGATTGAGTAGATCCGGGTTGCTTTCTTCGAATTGAATTTATCGGTAATCAAAAAAAAGGGGTCGGCATGAAAGAAAAAGGTACAGGAAAAAGAACATGGTATGTAGTAGCAGCTATCGGGGTATTATTAATGGCTGCTGGTGATGGTTGGGCACAAACAGGGCAAACGGTAAGGGTGGAATCGGATAGGCCGGCTGCTGTCAAAATGATTGATACTGAGGATGAGCATATTGATCCGCTGATTCCGGCAATTACAGAACCAGAAATAGCTCCGCGAGTGGTTGAGTGGACTTACACAGGGGTTGAACAGCAAGCCGCTGTATTTTCATCACAGATTCAGGAGTTCCCAAGAAGTGGTAATAACTACGTTATATTAAGTACCGGGCTGGTTTCAAGGGTACCCGGGCAGTCAACTGATTTCGGATCAATAAATTTGGGTGGAGAAAGTAAGCCGGGCGGGAGTCCGGATGGATTAAATGCATATGATGTGGCAACATTAAGTGTTTTTCTGGATCTGAACGATTTGCCAGTTGCGGATAATCCAAGACTTGTGTTCAGGTATAAGTACTGTTCCGAAGAACCACCAACTTATTGGGGCAGCGAATATCAGGATTATTTTACGGCTTATGTGAAAGATTCAGAGGGAGAAAATATTGAAAACATCGCCTTGCTTCCAAACGGTGAGTCTTTTACGATTGATAATGCCAAGCCGTTTATGAATCAGGTAGAAGGACACTATTTAAATCCGGCCCCGCCTTTTCCTACACCGAATGATGTGGCTTTTAATGCGTGCACGGGTATTCATACCACCGATTTTGACTTAACCGATTATGCCGATCAGCAGATTGAACTTGAATTTCAGATCGGAGATGTTGGTGATTCTATTTTAGATAGTGGCGTGTTCATCGACGGGCTGGAGATCCAAACGGGATTGCTGCCAGATTTTTCTGTAGAAAGGGTGGAGTTTAACCAGGCCAGCCAGTCGTT
>CAYOLE010000253.1:1801-4664 GCA_964404705.1 uncultured Rhodohalobacter sp.
CCGGGTGAGTACGAATTTTATGTTGAGGTAGACCCTGATAACGAAATTGATGAGAGGAATTTTCTGAATAACCGGTTTCCATCGCAGGGAACCCGAACGATTACATTTCATGAACGGGAGCCCATTAATGTGCTGCTGATCAAAACAACTCCGGTGAATGACGATGGAGCGGTAGTAAATTCATTTACGGATTCGGATGATGAAATGTATAATGAACAGCGTGTTTATGCCTACAAGATCCTTCCTCGGCATGTGGATTTCAGGTTTACTACGATGAATTGGAATGTGGATCAAACCAAGGGGATCTTGTGGTGGCAAAAAAATGTAGGCGATCTGTCAACGGAGGATGGAAGGGCTGAGCTCTTTTCTACTATTTTAGACCGAATGGAAAATTCAACAACCAACTACCATACGGTTGTAGCCATTCTTCCCTGTTCTGTTGATCTTGAGGCGAATGGATGGGGACGGTTAGGTGCACCCGGGGCACTCGTAAAAACCTGTTCACGGTCAACCTTAACGCACGAAATTGCGCATAATTGGCTGCCGCTTAGCAGTTTTGACGGCTCAGACCCTGATCATGATCCTGCCGATTCCGGCGATGACGGTCTTTGGGTGGGGGGAGTAATCAAATTAAAGCTTAATAAACCGAATATACTGAATGTGGGCAGCAACGACCCATGGGTGTCGCCGGAATCTTACGAGGCAATGTTTGATAATTTTACCCTTAATTCTGTTTCTAAAACCATTCAATCCCCTCACGTTATGGCAGCTAAAAGTAACGGCGAAGGATTGAGAATTACCGGTTGGGTAGACGATGAGGGGGAACTGGTTATCAGGCCTGCTTATTCACAAGCCACAGAATTTTATACCCAGGATGATCCTGAGGGAGATTATTTAATTGAACTGCTTGATGATAGTGAGAACGTCATTGAAAGCCTTCGGTACACACCGGGCACACTCCACAGGCATAGCGGCATCACAATGCCAGAACCGTTCAGTTTGATGGTGCCACGGCCGGATAATTTTAAAACAATTCGGTTTAGCAGAACAGCAACATCAACAGAGGAAGCGCAGCAGGATGAAATTCTTGGTGAAGTGCCGGTCAGCGAAAATGCCCCGACAGTTTCTGTGGTAACCCCTTCCGGAGGAGAATCTATTTCTGAACCGGTAACCATTGAATGGGAGGCGTCGGATCCTGACGGGGATGACTTGTTCTATACGGTGTTGTATTCAGCAGATGGAGAAGAGTTTAGCGTACTGGAATCCAATTTGACTGAAACTGAATATCAGTGGGATTTGTCGGATGTACCGGGCGGAGATAATGCTGTGATCCGAGTGATTGCAACGGATGGTGTAAACACAAATGAAGACATATCTTCTTCGTTTTCTGTGGCCGGCAAAGCTCCGCAATCTATCATCACTTCACCAGGGGATGATTCCGCCATTCAGCTTGGCGGAGTGCTCGGCCTGGAAGGAGAGGCCAATGACCCTGAAGACGGAGTAATTTCTCCGGAGTTGCTTTCGTGGTCGTCAGATATAGATGGTGAACTGGGCACAGGTGAAAATATCTCTACTCAGCAACTGTCTGAAGGAACACATATCATTACACTTACCTCAACCGATAGTGATGAAAATGCCGGAACAGCAGAAATTACCGTACAAGTGATTAATACTGCACCGGATGCTCCATCAAATGTGCAGGCAATAGCAGGGAACCAAAAAATAGCAGTTGAATGGAGTCCCAGTTCAGGTGAATTTGTATCCGGCTATAATGTGTATTGGGGAACCGAGTCGGGTTCTTACGGGGCTGATTTTAATGCTGCGGATAATACAAGCCACACCATAGAAGAGCTTAGCAACGGAGCCACCTACTACATTGCAGTTACGGCCTATGATGATGTTGGAAACGAAAGTGAGTTTTCGCCAGAGGTGGAAGCTACGCCGCAATTGAGCCCGCTGTTAACAACGCCGCAGCATGAGGCTGAAGATATTTCCCTGAATTCGGAATTTACCTGGGAGCCGATAGTGGATGCAGACACGTATCACCTTCAGGTGTCGTTAGACACAGAGTTTGATTCCATTATCGTAAACCAGGAGGGGATTGAGGAGGTAATGTATATTCTTGAAGAAGATCTGGAGTCCGGAACATCATACTATTGGCATGTGAGAGCTTCTATTGGCGGTGAATTAAGTGCATGGAGCGAAACGTGGATGTTTACCACACAACAGGTCACTTCAATTGATGCGAACGATTTGCCGCATGAATTCACGCTGCTTCAAAACTATCCTAATCCATTTAACCCCTCTACAATCATACAATTTGGTTTGCCGCAGGCTGCCGATGTCCGGCTGGAGGTCTTTAATATGGTGGGTCAGCGGGTGGCTATGCTGGAAAACGGACGAAGAACCGCCGGATGGCACGCTATTCAGTTTGATGCATCCGGACTTTCAAGCGGCATTTATATCTACCGAATCCAGACGGATAGCTGGACGCAAACCCGAAAAATGCTAATGGTGAAATAGGTAGGTGCTCCACGATTTTGCTTATTCAAATCCCGCCAGAACCATACTGGCGGGATTTGCCAGCATGAAAATCTGTCCAATATGTTCAGTAGTTATACGTTATTAACACGGAAAAAATACAAATCAATTATTGACTTAGGGCTTGCATAAGTCTTATATTTCTTGTCTACTGATTCCGGGGTGGAATCACAGTGCCTCGGGAGTAGATAGTCGGCCCCTATCCGCCGGCAGGTTCGAACCCGGAGTAGTTGATTGCAGAAGATTTTGATTTATTGAAGATACTTAACATCGCGGGGTGGAGCAGCTGGTAGCTCGTCGGGCTCATAACCCGAAGGTCGCA
>CAYOLE010000254.1:0-4613 GCA_964404705.1 uncultured Rhodohalobacter sp.
GGCAAATTGCCTTCATCATCCAGGAACACATGGTTGATATCGAGATAATAAATTCTCTCATCATCGGCGAACGCTTCAATCCGCTCGTTGATCTGGTTGTTTAATTGGCGCATCTCATTATCCGGGGATTCTCCACGCGGAAAGATCGCCAGAAGAAGGATTTTTGTTTCCGGCAGTTTTTCTTTTAATTCTTCCAGGATCGTTTCAATACCGCTGGCGGTGCACTCGGGTGGATCCAGCCGGTGGCCGGTGTTATTGGTACCGATCATTAACACGGCAAGCTCAGGCTTAATGCCGTCAATCTCCCCGTGATCAAATCGCCACAGAACATTCTCCGTACGGTCGCCGCTGAACCCGATGTTGTAGATGGAATAGTCTGAATAGTACTCTTCTGCAACCTCTTTACCCGTTGTTTCCCAGCCATGTGTGATGGAATTTCCCAAAAAAAGAATATCCGCCGTTTCTCGTCCTTCTTCCTCAAGTTTTTCTTCATGGCGGGGAATCCACCATTCAATAGCCCACTCTTCTTCCAGGGGTGCAGGTGTTAATGCCGGCTCACATTCCTGAACTTCGCCTATGAGGTCGGAGCTATCAACAGGAACCCAAAAAAGTAAAAAAATGAGTGGAAGGAGTTTATAGAGCAGGTAATTCATACGTTATTCCATTTTTTGGTTTGTTATGCAGGCATATCAGGTAAAGTCCAGCCATCTCTGTAGTTTGTTTTGATCAAGCTTTTAGCAAACTCACGGGCATTTATTGGATCTATAACTTCCTGACTGAATGATGGATTTCCATCTTCTATTTGAAATTCATCTTTTTTGACAATCGTAAGCTCCTCATTATCAGAAATATTCGTGAATTCCATGTTTTCTCCATCCCACTCAAGATCTTTATTGAGATTTTGCAGCCTTACCGCAAGTACTCCCATTACGACCATTTCATTAAACGGACCTGACTGATCAAACGAGGATTTACCTTCAACTCTGTTTTCAGGGCTCTCTTTGCATGCCCTAACCCAGTCTTTTACATGTGCGGATTCACCCTCGAATGTTTCTTCCTCACCTTCATCAATTCGAACTCTTCGTTCTGTCTGCGGAACATCTGGCTCATTACCGGATAACAACCAGGGATCTGAACCATAACAACCGCAAACCAGCGTATCTTCTGATCCGTGAAATAATACTCCACCTCCGCGGTGATTCATATTTTTGCCATCAGGCCATCCTTCGGGTATCATAGGTTTAATACCTCCATCGTACCAATGCACTTTGACTTCCGGTAATATTCCTGAGCTGGTTTCACGCTCCGGATAAGTTAAACGTACTCTTTGTGCTGTAGGCGCAGAATCTTTAAGTAAGAGTGTGGAGCTGCCTTGTACTTTCGTTGGATATCCCAGCTCAAGAGCTTTATAAGGGGCATGCAATATATGGCACGCCATATCTCCCAGTGCACCGGTACCAAAATCCCACCAGCCGCGAAAATTCCATGGTGTGTAAATTTCGTTGTAGGGACGCATTTGTGCGGGTCCAACAAACAAGTCCCAGTCTAATGTGTCGGGAACGGGTTGTTCCTCATCCGGCGGATTGAGGCCTTGTAGCCAAATAGGTCGGTTGGTAAACGACTCTATTTTTCTGACTTCACCAATTACTCCGTTTTGAATCCATTCCGTCATTAAGTTTATACCTTCACCAGAGGCTCCCTGGTCGCCCATTTGAGTGGCTACATTATATTCCCCGGCAAGTTTTGTCAACAGTCGCGATTCATAAACAGTGTGTGTTAGTGGTTTTTCTACATACACATGCTTTCCCAATGTCATGGCGTGGGCAGCAATTATAGCGTGCGAATGATCGGCTGTGGCCACAACTACTGCATCGATTTCATCTCCCATTTCATCAAACATTCTTCGCCAGTCCCAGTATTTTTGTGCATCAGGATAATGATCGAATGCTTCCTGCGAGTATCTCCAGTCTACATCGCAGAGTGCAACAATATTCTCAGTTTCCTCTACCTGTTGTATTACGCCAAATCCTCTTCCTCCTACTCCGACACAAGCAATATTCAGTTTATCGCTGGGGGCTTTATAACCTAAACCGCTCACCACATAACTGGGTAAAATTGTAAATCCAGCTGCGGCTGCCGCTGTTTTACCCAGGAAATCTCTGCGGGATAATCCATTTGCCATTTTATTTATTTTCTTTTTTCCCATAATACTACAGATTGGTTTAAGGTTTCTTAGCTATTCCAAATTTTGAAGCTTTAATAAATTTTTATAATCAGCCGGAAAAAGTTATAAATCTTCCCAAATCAGCTATAAGAAACTGATTTTCGATGGTAAAAAGAAGATGTTTTTTTGAAAGAGTTTGCTGAATGGAAAAAATGCAAATTTAATATGAGATATGAGTAACGGGTATGCAAAAAAAGATCATAGATACTACCCATCAGGTTTAATCGCAATCTTTTTTGTGTAAATCCAGTCACCAAAGGCTGAATCGTCATTATTTCCGGCATTTGCTGCGATGTTGAAAATTACCAGACCGGCTTCGTCTTCAGGAGCCTGCCAGGTGAGTGTCCAGCTTAATTCTCGTTCGTTTGCAGGACCTGTACCTTTTTCGGAATGCTGAACATACTGAATTTCCTCACTAATAGATGGAGTAACCATTAGCCGGTCACTTTCCCACTCAAACCATCCCGCTTGGGTTCCATCTTCAAACCGGGCTGTCATTTGAAATCCGCCTTTTTCGAGTTGCTCACTTTCAACCGTTAGTGTCAGTGGATACTCTGCGCCCGGTTCGTATGGATCGGGAAGCCCCTCTATATTCAGGCTGCCTCCGTCCATATTCAGATCGTAATCGAAATGACAGGAATGGCAGGTCTGTTCTCCAAAACCACCCGTGAAAGCTCCGTCGAGATGTTCGGGATTGAAATCATCCAAATCAGCTAATGGAAGGCCGGATTTCTGTTCAGGCATAAATATTCCCGTTAGGAACGGAAGCAGGATGAGCAGAATAAGTTTTGCAGCAATTTTCATAGATAAGACTCTCGCAATGGTTTTGCGGAAGGTACACCAAGCTCCGCTGATGTTGGTGAACCCAACTATATGCATCCTGGATCAATTCAACACGAGCCTGCCAATATGCCCTGTATCCGTACCAAACCACAGTGAACTGGTCTGTTCATCAAAATCCATGTGGCGGATGGATCCGTTGGCGGAGGCAATATCACGAGAGGCTACAAACTCCTTCGTCCCGGTATCAAAAGCCACCAGTTTGCTTGGGTCGGGTCCGCTCACTCCCAGCCAGATACGGTCTTTATCATCCGCCAAAACTGCATACGGGCGTGAATCCTCCCCATCGGGCATATCCCACTCTTCGAAGGTGTCGTCACCGGGATTATACCGGCCGACTTTTCCATTTGCATAATCTCCATACCAGACATTGCCGTCGGAGGTTACATCAAGCCGCCGGGGCCGGGCATCATCAGCGGGCAGTTCAAACTCGGTTAGTTCCATGGTTTCAGGATTTACCGTAGCTATTTTATTTGTCCCAAAAAGGGCAATCCAGGGCGTGGTTTGATCCGGCGCCATACGAATGCCGTAAGGCCGTGCCCGCTCGGTTGGTACAGGGATTACATGAGCTTCGCCGGTTTCCACATTAAAATGGCCCACGCCATTGCCGCCCTGGGCGGTAAACCAGATGTTCCCATCTTTATCGAATGCAAAGGTGTGCGGATCACGGGCGTAATCATCCTCCATCTCATATTTGGTAATCTCCCCGGTTTCAGGATCCATTCTGCCGATATGACGCGCACGATTACCGGCATACCAAACAGTTCCATCATCTGCTACCACAACAGTATGCGGTCCGGCACCATCTTCAAGTTCATGGTAGCCGAACTCTTCGGTTTCAGGATCGAAAAAACCGATATAATGGGCCCGCTGACCTGCAAAAAAGACGGTACCGTCAGGTGCCACATAAGGATCACGCGACCGGGTATCATCGAAGGGTACTTTCCATTCATCTACGGAAATTATCACATCTGAAGATGCAACAGGTATTGATTTATCTGTTTTTTCAGGTTCGGCCGTAAATCCATACAGTAAAAAAAGAGCGGCAAGAGTAACAAAATATTTCATTTATAATCTCCATTTTATTGATTTTGAAACACCTTACAAGTAATTGGTATTTAACTGATATGTAACTCAAAATCAATAAAATGATCCCACCCAAAGATCCATTTATCAACTTTTAACCTTGGAAAAAATGTTGAGGTTATCTGCTCTGTTTTTGTGATGACAAAGACGTAGCAAATTGCCTGATTTCATCTTCTGTATTATAAACGTTTGGGGATACCCGGATTGAGTCACCCCTGAACGAGACTAAGATTTTCTTTCCATCGAGGGCTGCTTTAACAGCTTCGAGATTGTGATTCCGTGACAATCTTACCCCAAACAGATGAGATGCTCGGTACGCTTCACCTTCAATCCTGAAACCTGCACTTTTGAGATTTTCAACACTTTCTGATATAAGTTCCCGGCAGTAGCTTTGGATATTCCCGACTCCCCATCTGTTCAGCTGTTTTACGGCGGCCAGCAGCATCGGTATCAAAATAAAGTT
>CAYOLE010000255.1:0-4605 GCA_964404705.1 uncultured Rhodohalobacter sp.
CTTCCGAGAGTTGTGCTGCCATTTCATTACGATCGAATAGCGGCCGGCGCGCCTGGCTTCCCGCATCAACAAACTCCCAACGTTTACCTTCAGTATCTTCCCACTCGTACCAGAAACGGTCTTCATCTTCTATCCAGCGGGCACGAAGAAATGTACTTCCGGTCATCTTTTGCATTTGTTGCGAGGTAAACCGTTCGGCAAGTTCAAAATTGGCATCCTGGGCTGTAGCTTCAGGGAGGAAAAACAAGTAAGCAACTAACAAATATAAAATTGAAGAAAAGTAGTAGCGAGGTATCATAAACATGCCTAATTAAATTATTTAAAGAATTTGGTTAATATCACAAATCAAACAGATGGATGCTCGATTCTTTACAACATTTATCTCTCTCAGTAGTGTTATGTCAACTGTAAACGTTTGGTTGCAGGGGAATAGTCATCGGATGAGTTTTTTCGCAAAAATGAGATTTTAATAAAATTGTGATGACTTTGAATTGACTCATCCGATGACTCAAACCCGCCATTTCATTATTGACACGTCAGTAGGCTGTCAGCCTGATTTAGAAGTTAACAAACGGAAGTTATAGTTACAGCAAGTTCTCAGGCCATAAGACCCGGGCTAAATTTCACATCCGGAATTTTAACCCGTATCTTTCGTGTTCATCTAACGAATACAATCAACAATCAAAATAATTATATAATGAAGTTAGTAGATCCATCAGGAAAAGAAGTTACCAGTAAAGAGAATAAAGAAGCCGGTGAATTGGAGCGTCAGCTGAGTAAAAAAATTGAAACTCTACTGGAGCCTATCATGAATAAAATTAAGCTTGCCGGCGGACAGATCCCCGAGCAGCAATTGATGCAGCTATCATCAGCCGCCCACCAGATGCTATTTAACAGAATGGTTTACAATCTGGCCGTGAAAATTGGTGTTGAAGATATTAGCGAGCTCCTGAGTGATGATGATGTTGATGAATTGCAAACATCACTCAGCAATCAATTGCAGATTGTAGATCAGCCAGGTGAGGGCCAGCAGCCGGGCCAACAAGGACAGAAAGGAAAAGAGAACTAAAAGTAAGTTTTTCGGCAATAAAAAGTACCCTTTCAATATGGAAGGGTGATCTGCCATAATCCAAACCATCCTAAGAAACCGGGCTTTAACATGATTTCTTTCTTCCGTCATGCTGCTGTAGCACTGGATCTCTCCGAAGCGAGTGATCTGATTATTGAATGTGTTTCATCCTTTAAAATTCTGGGTACTGAAAAAATCACTCTTATTACCGTTATTCCGGTGCCACTTGAAAAAGAGGGCACCGAATTGGATACAAGCAGTGAGCAGAAACAGCTCGAAGAGTACCAAAAAATTCTGAAGGAAGCCGGTTTTGAAGTGGATATTCACATCAGATCCGGGTTGCACTATTATCCGCCTGTTGAAATACTGGCGGCAGCAGATGTGGCCGGGGCAGATTTTGTGGTGATCAGTAACCGGGGCCAAAGCAAAGTTTTTGAATTGCTGGCCGGCAGTACTGTTACGGAACTGCTGCAGCGTTCAAAACTCCCGGTTTATATGATTACTCTTAAGTTGATAGAAGATGAAGAGAAGACGGGTAGCCGAACTCTTTTACTCCAGCAATCTTGCAGTGAATCTGTAAAACATGTTCTGTACGCCACTGATTTTTCAGACAGTGCTTACCGAACCTATAAAATACTCAGAGATATGGAAGGTGCCGGAATTGTTGATAGAATTACGATGATTCACGTTCAGGGTCATCACGCGATTGCGATAAAAGATCCGGTTAGCCGTGACAGATTAACCGAGCAAAATCGTGAACAACTCGATCGTATTCGAAATAAATTATCGGACCGAACGAGAGAAGATACTGACCTGATTATCACGTTTGGTACACCGGCGAAAGAGATTGTTGATGCTGCAAAGGAGAAAGGCGCCACCATGATCATGATGGGAAGTCAGGGTGAGGGATATGTGCAGGAGTTGTTTTTGGGCAGTGTTAGCAGCAAAGTAACCCGCCTTAGTGATGTGCCTGTTTTACTGATCCCTGCTGAACGGGAAAAAGAAGAATCGTGATAAAGCATTTTACCGTAACCTGTAACGTGTTAGAATGTAGAAGCTGAGTACTTGCCGGCGTTAATTTTGATGTTTTTCAGTCTGTTTTGGAGCTCCCTGAATGGATACAAAGAATTTTTAACAGCTTGATTCATAGCTGCCAAATTAATCTACTTGTTTAAAATTTGTGCTAAAGTCTATAGAACTATTCCATATTCTTGTACATATTGAATGTCCATTATGATACACTCAGCGGAACTCCGCGCAATCATCAGCGAAACACTGCGAGAAAATTGGACATACTTTATGGTTGGATTTGTACTAAAGGAATAAAGATTGATTCCGGTATATTGCTTCCAGGCGGATGAGTGGGGTTTTCGCAGAGGTACGGTGATTTTGGCGGAGATTTTCGCAGAGGAAGCTATCAGGATACCATATTGATCAGAATTGTATGTGAATAACCTGATAACCAATCCTCCGATAACGATTAACACTACCGCTGCACTTGATGAGAATTGTTTGACCGTTCGTCCCTGCTTTATATTTTTTAATGGGAGCTACCGGGAGAACATGATGAACAAATCTGGACGGAGTTCGAATGATGAGTTATGATGAATGGATCGGAAAGTCGATAAATCGCCAGGATTCAATGGCACCTGAACAACTTCGCCGATTTGAGGCAATGTTGAACAGGCAACCCGACTCAATCTCGGAAGGGGCTGAGTTAAGCATGTGCGCTCATTGGGCTTATTTTACGCCAATTTACACTCATTCAGAACTTGCTGACCCGGGTTATCCGCGGGATGAAGAATTTTTCCCACCCATAGAACTATCCAGCCGGCTCTGGACTGGCGGACGTATCGAGTTTAAATCTCCCCTGACGATTGGCATACCGGCAAAGCAATATTCTTCTATTATATCTATTGAAGAAAAAGAGAAACGTGGAGAACAACGGGTATATCTTGGCCTGCAGCACCAAATAAGTACCCGCGGAAAACTGGCAATTCAGGAAGATCAGCATTTTATGTATCGTCAACCCACAGAAAAAGGGGCCCACCCTGTTCGCAGCCGCCCGATGGATATTGATCCGGACTGGGAAAAGAGTACGGAGCCAAATTCTGTATTACTGTTTCGGTTTTCAGCACTCACTTTTAACGCCCACCGCATTCACTATGATCAGGATTACGCTCGCAATGTGGAAGGTTATCCCAATGCATTGGTGCAGGGTCCGCTGTTACTTCTGTTGGCCCTTGAGTCATTCCGAAGCCGGTTCGACGGAAAAACTCTGGAGTATGTAGAATACAAAATCAACGGTCCTGTCTATCTTGGTGAAAAGATCTCTATTTACGGCAAAAGTGTGGATAACCATATGTCGGAGCTGCGTGTGTGCGGGCCGGAAAGGAATATTGCTCTAAGCGCAACTGTTAAATGGGGATATCAATGGTGAAATATATTCGTGACAGTGTGGTGGGACTATAACAATTGGTAAATTAACCTTGTTCGACAAATTAGGATAATTTCAAGTTCCCGAAGCGGGATGACAGAATGTAACCCCGTACGTGCGCACTTTTATTTAATTCCAGTTATACCAGGGTGGATTAACTCTTGTCATTTCTGATTTTCCACTGGTAAATAAATATCAAATGTTGTTCCCTTATTTAATTTACTTGTGGCAGTTATAACGCCATTATGCAGATCCACAATTTTTTTTACTGTTGCCAAACCGATACCTGTACCAGGGAATTCATCCTTGGAGTGCAGCCTTTCGAATACTTCAAATATTTTTCCACTGTATTTCTCGTCAAATCCAATACCATTATCAGAAACTGAAATATGACAGTACATTTTTTCGGCGGTAAGCTTTTTGGGATTTAACTCGCTGCCTTTATTAATACTGCATTTTATTTTTATCTGTGGAGGCACACCTGGTCTTGAAAATTTAAGAGCATTGCTTATTAAATTTTGCATGAGCTGACGAAATTGAAAAGCAACAATATCGACTTCACAGCCCCCTTCCGTAATTATAGTTGCATTTTTTTCATTGATGGTTTCTTTCAAGATTGATAGTACGTCTTCGGTTATTGATATGAGATCGGTTTTTTCAAACTCTCTTTCTGAAGATTTAAGCCGTGAAAAAGCTAACAGATCCTCAATCAGTGTTTGCATCCCGTCGGCGGTAGACTGCATAAACGTTAAATATTTTTTCCCCTTTTCAGATAAGTTTTGATTCTCCCTGTCAAGAATCCGATCCGTGAAGGTTTGTATTTTTCGCAGCGGTTCCTGCAAATCATGACTTGATACATATGTAAATGCTTCCAGCTCTTTATTAATTTCTTCGAGTTCATTGTTTTTCTGCAGAAGTTCTTCGTTGGCATTTTTTAATGCAACCGTACGTTGCTGAATTTCATCTTGCAGATTTTTTGTGTATTTCTCCTGCAATTCTTCTCTTTTTCTCTTCTCAATAACCTGATCGGTAATATCTTTGATGGTCAGCACCAGTACGTTCCCGGCTTCTCCGGTGTCGCTGAACAGTGCGGCGGTAC
>CAYOLE010000256.1:0-4582 GCA_964404705.1 uncultured Rhodohalobacter sp.
TCGAGCGGGGAGGTCGTTAAGCGGAATCAGAGTAGAATTTTCAATTTTGGAAATATGAACTTCGTGCGGTTCCCGAACATCCAGAAGTGTGAATTCTTTCCTGGCATCTTTTTTATTCTTTAACTCTTCTACTGTCGTTTCTTTCATTATGGCGGATTGATGGATTAAATTTAAAAGTTAGTTTTTTAAATTGAGATGTGTGACTGTATTCATGATTGATACCGATCCAGCTTAAACTGCCGGCCGAGATACAGTTCTCTTGCTTCTTCATCTTCAGCCAGGGATTCAGCGGATCCTTCCATCAGAATTTTCCCCTCAAACATCAGGTAAGCTCTGTCGGTAATTGCCAGGGTTTCGTGTACATTATGATCGGTGATAAAAATGCCAATATTGCGTTTGCCAAGTCCTGCAACAATCTCCTGTATATCTTCCACCGCAATAGGATCAACGCCGGCAAAGGGTTCATCGAGCAGAATAAATTTCGGATCTGTTATCAGTGCACGGGCAATTTCAGTTCTCCGGCGTTCCCCGCCAGAAAGACTGATGCCTTTATTGTTAACTACCTTTCCCAAACCAAACTCTTCAATCAGCTGATCTGCTTTTTGTTTAATTTCTTTTTTGGGCATTGAATGGAATTCGAGAATAGATTCCAGATTTTCACGCACTGTCAGATTTCTGAAAACACTGGCCTCTTGCGATAGATAGCCAATTCCCATTCGGGCACGCTGATACATCGGTTTCTTTGTCAGCTTTTTATCGTTCAGGAAAATGTTGCCTTTATTGGGACGAATCACCCCGGTGAACATATAAAAAGTGGTGGTTTTCCCCGCTCCGTTCGGGCCAAGAAGCCCTACAATTTCACCCTGTTTAACATTGATGGAAACATGATCTACCACTACCCGGCCGCGATAGCTTTTCACCAGATTTTCGCTGTATAAATTTAGCATTTTATTAAGGTGATGACCCGTTATAATTTGTACTCGCCAATCGCTTCAATACAGGCTGTCGTGAGCTTAATTCCTGCTTCAACATCTGTCTTCGAAACGGTTTCAACGGTGCTGTGAATATATCGCGTGGGCGTTGATATGCAGGTAACATGACTGCCAATCCCTGTCAGATATTGCATACCCGATGTATCGGTGCCGCCCGCTGTCAGGACTTCGCGCTGATGGGGAATATTTTCTCTTTCTGCAATTCCTTCAAGATGATCTACGAGTGCAGGCGTGCAAATAACGCTGCTGTCCATTACTTTAATTGCAGTTCCTTTACCAAGCTTTGTGCACGCTTCATGATCATCAGATCCGGGCAGGTCGTTGGCAATGGTAGTATCGAGGGCAATTCCTATCTCCGGCTGTATCCGTTGCGCAGCCACACGGGCACCACGAATTCCCACCTCTTCCTGCACGGTAAAAACGGCGTAAAGATCACTGTTACAATGTTCTGCTTTTTTCAGAGCGCTAATCAGGATAAAAACAGAAATACGGTTATCAAGCGATTTACCTGTAAGGCAGTTACCAAGTTCTGTCAGTTCTCCCATTCTGGTAACTGTGGAGCCATTACGCACAATTTTCTTTACGTTTTCAGCAGGCAGACCCACATCAATAAAGAGATTTTTGGTTTTGGTCTTTGTTTTCTTTTGCTCATCGGTCTGCGTATGTATTGGCTTTCCGCCAATGACTCCCGGTATAGTTTCAGAACCATGAACCCAGACCTTTTGATTTACCAGCGTTTCGGGATCAAATCCCCCCAGAGTTGAAAAACGCACAAATCCGTTATCATCGACATTTGTGCTGATCAGCGAAATTTCATCCATGTGAGCGGCCATCATCACTTTTGGCCCATCACCTTTTTTACGGACTATCAAGTTTCCGATGGAATCTGTAAACAGTTCGTCTGCACAGGATTTTATTTGTTGCTCAATAAATGATCTGATGGGAGCCTCGTGACCGGGAGCGCCGGGAGTATCCACGATTTTTTTAAGCAGTTCAAGATCCATCAATCAGGCAATCTGGAGTTCATCAAAAATAGAATCAAACAGAAGCTTGCCATCGGTATTTCCGAGGACAGACTCCATTGCGCGCTCAGGATGGGGCATCATCCCCAGTACATTCCCCCGCCTGTTCAATATACCTGCAATATTGTCGACTGATCCGTTAAAGTTTGTGGCATCCGAAAGATTGCCATCTGCACCGCAATAGCGGAACAAAACCTGGTTGTTATCCTGAAGCTGCTTTAATCCCTCATTTTCGATAAAATAATTTCCCTCGCCATGCGATACTGGGATGTGAAGCACATCACCTTTTTGCAGCCGGGAAGTGAAAATAGAATCTGTTCTCTCAACACGGATATGAACATTTTTACACACAAACCGAAGTTCCCTGTTGTGCAGCATGGCTCCCGGCAGAAGGTTTGCCTCAAGCAATATCTGAAAACCATTGCAGATTCCCATTACCGGGTAACCAGACTCAACATAATCTACAACCGAATTCATGATGGGCGAAAATCTGGCAATGGCTCCGGAGCGAAGATAATCACCATATGAAAAGCCTCCGGGAATGATCAGCAGATCGATTCCTGAAAGGTCAGTATCCTTGTGCCATAAAAATTTTGTATTAGCTCCCATGATTTTGCTCATGGCGTGATAAGCGTCGTGATCGCAATTAGATCCCGGAAATACAATTACACCAATCTGTTTTGACAATTTTTTATCCTTTAATTTCTGTTACAAGCTGAATTTCCTGGAGTACTGAATTGATTTTCAGGCATTCTTCAAATGCACCTTCATAGACAAGTGCCTTTCCTTCGTTGTGAACCTTTAGGGTAATCTCTTCTGCTTTTTCCACCGTGCAGCCCAATGCTTTAATCAGCTGATTGATTACTTCATCAAATGTGTGGACATCATCATCAAAAAGAATCAGCCGCCACGGAGTGTCTTCGGCTTCCTCCTCTTTGGGCATATCCAGCACCTCTGTTTCAGGTGCTTTTTTTGGAGATTTCTCCTCCATCTGCATTCGTAAAAGGTAACCTGATTTCGTCATTAAGACGACGATTTTACTATTTCAATTTCAAAATCTTCCATAACCTCATTTGCAAGCAGCTGTGTACATGCACTGTCAGCAATTTCGTGTGCTTCTTTTTCAGACCCGGCATTTATATCAAGTTCGATAAATTTACCAATCCTGACGTTGTCTACGCTGTCGAGACCCAGATTGTGAAGCGCCTGGTGCGCCGCTTTTCCTTTAGGGTCAAGTATAGACTTTCGGAGTGTAATGTTAACGTGGGCTTTATACATAAATTGAGTTTTCGGCATTTTGATGACAGCCTGAAAGTTAACCTTTATTCATGTCAGCCGCTACCTGTTGTTGTATGGTTTCGATGAGTTCCTGTTCGCTCATGTCTGAGCGATCCAGCCATTTTACAAACGGCCAGCGTCTCAGCCAGGTGATTTGTCTTTTGGCATAGCGGCGGGTTGCGGTTTTGAAATCTTTCACCATCTGTTCGTAGCTGATTTCGCCGTTCAAATATTGAATAACCTGCTTATAGCCCACGGTTTGAAGCGCCTGCAGATCAGGAGAATATCCCTGCTTCAAAATCTCCTTAACCTCTTCGATTAATCCGTTTTCAATCATTTGATCGCAACGCAGCTCAATCCGCTGGTGAAGTGTTTTCCGGGGCCAGTGCAACGCAAAAACACTCATATTTGCAGGCCGCTCAAATGAGGTTTTGGAATGAAAACCTGAAAACGGTTTCCCTGTTTGCATCCACACATCCAATGCTCTGATAATTCTGCGATGATTCGTGCCATCCACACCACTGGCATAATCCGGATCAACGTTCTTCAGCATTTCATAGAGAGAAGCAACACCTTCTTTTTGCAGCTTTTCTTCGAGCTGCTCAATATTTTTGCTGTTTGATGACGGCAAATCATCCAGGGGCCGGACAAGGCTTTGTAAATGGAGCGTACTGCCTCCGCAAAATATTACTGTTTTGCCGCGCTGTTCAATCTCTTCTGCCCACTCCATCGCCCGGTCGTAAAACTGCATCGCGGAGTCATCCAAGTTTAGGTCGAGGTTTGATATGTTGAAGTGCTGTATGGCCTCAAGCTGCTTTTCATCGGGTTTTGCTGTTCCGATGTTGATCTGTTTATAACACTGCCGTGAATCAACGGAAATTATTTCTCCGCCGATTTTCTGAGCCAGCGATACCGCAAGTGAGCTTTTGCCCGAAGCAGTGGGGCCGGCAATCATAATACGATGGCTCATGAAATGAATAGGTTTTGACTGGTCAGGTTAGAGTCTGCAATCATAATTCTGATGTTCACATCCCTATAAATAAAACACAAAAAACAATTCACTGTCTAGTGTCATAACCTGTTAATAAGAATAGTGTAAATGATTATAAATAAATTTCAGCAATGGCTCAAAAATCCCCCTTTCCCCGTGAGGGATCCCCATGGGAGAAAGGGCAGGGGGATGACCTGCTGCTGAGAATATGATTTGTACAAAATGAATTTTGTGGTTACGACACTAGTGACGTGTCAATGATGAAATGGCGGGTTTGAGTCATCGGATGAGTCAATTCA
>CAYOLE010000257.1:0-4576 GCA_964404705.1 uncultured Rhodohalobacter sp.
GTTTATTTACCTGAATATCATCAAATTCGATTTCAACGATAAGCCCCGGCAAGAGGCCCAGTGTAGGGCCGTATCTCTCCACGGTCAGCTCTTTTATTTTTTTATTCATCCGTTTCAGTTCTTCATCGGTATAGCCCCCGTACGCTTTCCCGATAGGGATGAATTCTTCTTCATATCTCTCATCTTCTTTAACAGAAATGCCCAGGGTAAAGTCGGAATATGTACCCCCGCGTTTGCCGCTGCCGGCATGCGCATACATGATCACCGTGTCAAACGTGCCACCCGGTTTTTTTACCTTAAGCCATGTTTTTTTCCTTTGACCATATTCATATACACTCTCCTTTTTCTTAAGCATCAGTCCTTCATTTCCATGTTGCAGAGCTTCAACAAATAATTCATCAAGATGATCAAAACTATTTACTTCAAATTGACGGGATACAGGAAATTCATATTTTTGTGAGAGATTCAGCAATTTCCTCCTGCGCTTCAACAGGTTGTCATCAAAAATGGGTAAACCATCTATAAACAATAGATCGTAAGCGATAAAAAGTACAGGATATGTTTTGATGAGTTTAGATCCCGGTTTTTTAATACCCATCCGTTTCTGCAGCAGTTGAAATGGCTGGATTGTATTCTCCTTAAATACACATATTTCACCATCGAGAACCGCGGATGGCAGCCCTTTTTTTAAGTAGTATTCCGTGAGGTCAGGAAATGTATGGGTAATATCGTTAAGGTCGCGGGAGAAAAGCCTGACCGATTCATCGTTAACATGCAATTGGCAACGCATCCCGTCAAATTTTTCTTCGCAGATATAATCGTCCAGGTTGTTTAGTGCACGGCTTTCAACCGGCGAGGCAAGCATAAACGAGAGTGGATGAAAAAGTTTGAAGGTGGCTTCATCAAGCTGGTTGTTTTTAGCCAAAACCGCAGTTTTCCCCGCAGATCCTGTAATCATATGTGCATACCGCACAGCTTCAGAATCCTTTTCGAATGCTTTGGCGATAGCTGATATCAACGACCGGGTTTCAAACCCGATTCTGAGTGAGCCCTGGCCCAGCATCCGGATGAAATATTTTATCTCCACGGGAGTCATGGATTCCCAGGTATTTTGCAGAATTTCCTGTTTATCTGCACGTCCCGACGCGTTATAAAGTTGCTTAAAAATCTGTTCGACCTCCTCCAGAGACCAGCTGACCGGGGAACGTTTCTGACGGGCAGCAGGCGTGGCATACATCAGTTTTTCTATTGTTTCAGAGCCGCTTCCCGTTGCAGTTCTGCACGGTTTAAAAACCAGGTCATAATCAATCTCACAAAAATCGGCGGCAGCAAGTCCGGCAGTTCTGCTTCCCACAGACGCTCGTTTGCCGCTGATATTGTCGAATGCTCCCTCACCGATAAAGCGGGCAGCCAGGTACAAGTCTTTATCCGATTGAACACTTTTCAGATAGTTTGCGCATATAGCAATTTTTTTGTTACTACCCCGGGTCTCCCTGATGAGCTGAATCGTTTCAGATAGAGTTTTAAATGTAGGCTCTAATAGGTTCATATACCTATGTGAAAAGACTAAAAAGTTACAAATCGTTCAATGAAGGTTCACATATTGTCGATAAGAGTGTTACCATAAAAAATAATCATCTTACACAATAGCGATTGTATATATTACACGGTGATGATCATTAAAAAAGCCATTCTTTATGAAGCATCTGGGTAAATCATCAAATGTACTTGCTTTTACAACTTTCAAATAATAGTTGCCGTTCTTTATTATCATTATAGTACGTTTCAAACTGAACTTAATTTAAGGTTTCCCAGTAATTTCAGGAAAACTGACAGGATCTCAATGGGTACTAAAATCTTGATTCAATTCTCAATGGGATATTTCACCAGAATACCCAATAACTTATAAAAGTAAAATTAGCCGGTTTCGCTGATGAGTATATCACATACGAAAAATAACACGATCTTTATCAAGTTGTCCTCCGATACGGATGAGAAATTGGTGATCGACCTGTTGGGTCAGGAATATAAAGTTATAACAGAAGGATTTCATCACTCAACAGTTGATCTGGTTATTGTAGATTCCCATGAATTGGAAGAATTCTCCAGTGAAGTATTAATGGCAAATGAGAGAACTGAATTTACCTACTTACCTATTATGGTTTTTATACCCGAAGGTAAAAACGGTACTGATCATATGTGTGAGATTGCGGATGATGTGGTAGAGATGCCGGTTTCGAAAAAGAATTTTCGTACGCGGGTTAAAGGGTTAATTAAGATTCGGACCTTTGCAAGGAAAGCAGAAATGGCGCAGATGAAACTGGAGCGTAAAAATGAGCAGCTTCGCCTGTATTTTAACGCGATTGATGCTACCATAACCGGATTAATTATTACTGATCCTCATCAGGAGGATAACCCAATCATATTTTGCAATAAGGCGTTTTCTGAACTGACTGGTTATTCGCAGGAGGAAGCTCTGGGTAGGAATTGCCGGTTTTTGCAGGCAGATGATCGCGATCAAACAGCAAAAAAGGTGATTCGTGCGGCTTTGGAAAAAGGGGAAGGCTGCTCAACATTATTGCGTAACTTTCGCAAGGATGGTTCTGTGTTTTGGAATGAGCTGAATATATCTCCGATCAAAAATGACCTTGGAGAAGTCGAGTATTTTGTAGGTATACAGAACGACGTAACCGACCTCATTCAAACCCAGGAGAAACTGAAAGTAGCAATGGATCAGTGGCAGGCCATCGTGGATCAAAATCCCAGTATGGTGCAAATTTCCATAGATGGTGTCATTAAATTTATGAACGATGCGGGTGCCGAATTTCACGGATTTGATAAACCTGTGGAAATGATTGGCATGTCTATTTATGATCTTCATCCCAACACTGAACACCATTCTCTTACTGATCGGATTGAAAGTCTAAAAAAGGGTGAGACAACTGTTCCACGGATTTATACTACCATGGACAAATACGGGAACACAAAATATATTAAGGCACAATCCATCCCTGTGACGTTTAGAGGACAACAGGCAGCACAAACAGTGGGTGAAGATGTAACTCAACTCAAAGAATCGGAAATTGAGCTGAAAAAACTTGTCGGACAAAAGCAGATTCTGCTCCAGGAGGTCCATCACCGGGTGAAAAATAACCTGGCAGTACTTAGCGCGCTCATCAACATGCAGGTTTCCGATCTTAAAAATATAGAAGCGATCTCAGTACTTGAAGATACACAGAAGAGGATCCTCTCAATTGCAAAGGTGCATGAATTGTTGTACAACCAGGAAAACCTGAATGAAATCGGGTTTGATAATTATGTGAAAAAACTGGTATTGCAGTTGGAAGCATCGATCGAAGAGGAGGGTTTGCCACCAGAATTTATACTGAATGTAGATCCGCTGAACCTGAGTCTTGATCAGGCCGTCACCTGCGGCTTACTATTAAATGAACTGATTACCAATTCTTTTAAATACGCATATGCACCCGGAGAACAGATTTGCATAGCCATTAAAATAAAGGTTGTTGATGATACCGTATACATCAATTTCCGGGATTTTGGAAAGGGACTGGATAATGAAAAAGACTTCTTTAATGATGGAAACTTCGGTTCAATCGTGATTCAGGTACTGCTCAACCAGCTAAATGCGGAGTGGGAACTTAAATCAGATGGTGGTTTTATCTTTAATTTCAGCTTTGAACTGGAAGAGTACCACGGCCCCTCGAGATACCTGAAAAATGATCGTATTCAAGGGGAAGTTTCCAATTAGGGATGGATTAAATCCGGCTTACCAAGTCGGAGGTTGGCAATCATCAGTTAAATCGGAGTTTATCCTCGTTCTATTCGCTAATCATCCGACTCCATTTCTAAATTCAAAAACCCGCTGTCGATATTTCGCTCATCCAAAAAATGTTTTACGACATCAGGATTGGGTGAATGGGTGATGAGAACTTTTTTTGGTGAGAGCCGTTCACAAAAATTGATCAGTTCATAAAAATCGAGATGATCCGAGATCGCAATAAGTTTATCTACAGTGAGTTGTGTACGTCGCGCCTCGAGGGAAGCCCAGCCGCTGCAGTAGGCAACCCGCTTCTTTTTCACATTTGATGCAAATCCATTTGCAAGGGCAGAGGATGAACAGACAAGAATTTTACCTTCGCACGTATCACGATTGTACGTTTGATAGTTCCCCAGATTAATTCCTGCATCATCATATACACTACAGAGTTTAAAACCAGCGCCGTGAATCATAATGGGATGATTGAGTGGCGCAAGCAGATGCATAATTTCCTGTGCCTTGCCGAGATTATATCCCAAAAAAACAGGTGTGTAGCCGTTCTTAAGTGATTCTGCAGCGAATGATCGAATATCATCCGCTAGTTCCTCATTTGATTTCCAGCGGTAGATGGGAAGTCCAAATGTGGCTTCAGTGATCAGGAAGTCGGCTTGCGGCGGTGCATCAAATCCCTCGGTGGCAGGAGAGGGCGGGGTGCGAAAATCGCCGGTGTAAAGCAGCGATCCGTGGCCGGATTCGATGTAAATCATGGCTGATCCTAAAATGTGCCCGGCCGGATAC
>CAYOLE010000258.1:0-4554 GCA_964404705.1 uncultured Rhodohalobacter sp.
CTGGTGGATGGAGAGTTAAAAGCAGGAGAAGAGATAGGTATACGAATTGATCAAACACTCACCCAGGATGCAACGGGGACCCTCGTAATGCTGGAACTTGAAGCGATGGATCTGGACAAAGCAAAAACAGAAGTTTCCTGCCAATATGTAGATCATAACTTATTGCAGACCGATTTTAAAAATCCAGATGATCATCTGTTTCTAAAATCTGCTGCGGAACGATTTGGTATCTGGTATAGTCGACCGGGGAATGGGGTAAGTCACCCGGTGCATACAGAGCATTTTGCTGCTCCCGGAAAAACACTTGCCGGATCCGATAGTCATACACCTGCATCTGGTTGTATGGGTATGTTTGCACTTGGAGCCGGTGGACTTGATGTGGCTTTCGCAATTGCCGGTGAACCTATGTTTTTAAAAATGCCTAAAGTGTTAGGTGTAAAAGTAACAGGTAAACTACCTGACTGGGTAAGCGCAAAGGATGTTGTGCTGGAAATGCTGCGCCGCTATGATGTAAAAGGTGCCCGGGGATATGTAATTGAATACTATGGCCCCGGCCTTGAACAGCTTTCTGCAATGGACCGCCACGTAATTGCGAATATGGGAACTGAGATGGGGGCGACTACCACGGTTTTTCCATCAGATAATGAAGTGAAACGATTTTTGGAGGAACAAAACCGGGGGAAAGACTGGATTGAACTGGTGGCTGACGATGGAGCTACGTATGATAAGCATGATGAAATTATTCTCGATGACATAGTACCGATGATTGCCTTGCCAAGTAGTCCCGGCAATGTAGTGCCCGTGCGGGAAGTTGCAGGCCGGGACATCTATCAATCCTATATCGGATCTTCTGCAAACCCTGGCTATCGTGATTTTTGGATAACGTCGGAGATCGTAAAAGGCCGCAGAATCAGTGATGAAGTAAGTTTTGATGTTAATCCTACGTCACGCCAGATTATTGAAAATATGGTTAAGAATGGAGTGATGCTTCATCTTGTACAATCGGGGGCGAGAATTCATCAGGCAGGTTGTAACGGGTGTATAGGAATGGGGCAGGCACCGGCATCAGGCCGAAACAGCCTTAGAACTGTGCCGCGTAATTTCCCTGATCGTTCCGGTACAAAAGAGGATTCTGTCTATCTTTGCAGCCCGGAAACGGCAACTGCATCAGCGTTAACAGGTAAAATAACAGATCCCCGAGATCTTGAAGAATTGTATGGCATGACGTATCCAAAATACAGTGAGCCAAAAGAAGTGATACTCAATCGTGAAATGCTGATAGCGCCGAAGACTAATGGCGAACGAACAGAACTTGTGAAAGGTCCTAACATTTCCGCCCTTCCCGATTTTGAAAAGTTAAGCGACTTTGAAGTTCCAGTATTATTAAAGATGAGTGATAATATCTCAACTGATGAAATATTGAGAGCAGGTGCCGACGTTCTTCCCTTTAGAAGTAACATTCCGGAAATCAGTAAATTTTCATTTTCTGTAATTGATGATACCTATTACGATCGTGCTATGGAATCCAAAAATACGAATGGTGGGCATGTTGTCGTTGCAGGAGATAACTACGCACAAGGCTCCAGCCGAGAACACGCTGCAATTGCGCCTCGTTACCTTGGCCAGAAAGCTGTAATTGCAAAAAGCTATGCCAGGATTGGCTGGCAAAATCTCATCAATTTTGGGATCGCGCCGCTCGAATTTAAAAATCCGGAAGATTATGACCGAATCGACCAGGGGGATATTCTAAAAACCGAGAACATACGAGATCAATTTGAAAAAGATGAAGAGGTGATCATTAAAAATATAACGAAAGGATTTGATATAAAAGCCTCTCACACGTTAAGCGGCAGACAGTTAAAAGTTTTACTTGATGGCGGAATTATTAATACTTTTAAAAAGAAGCTGGACAATAACAGTGTTAATTGAGAAATGATTAGTAATAAAGCATTCATCAAAAACAGTGTCTTTTCAGGATACCTCCATACCACTGATTATGAAATGGCGGCTGGAAACCGTAATTTTATAGTTTGAAAAATAGATGTTTAAGCAGTTAATAATTAGATGAATAAAAATAAGCAGACATTGGAATCATCAGGAAATAATCACACTCATAACGATGTTGAGGATATTGGTGATGATCATATTGCAACGTCAGTACAGACTCCTCTTAGAAACGACGCATTTGACTTGTCTGACCAAGAAAAGATTGCGAAAATCGAAGATCATTTTAGTGAAATAATGCGTGCACTGGGGCTGGATCTTACAGACGAAAGTCTGAGTGGTACACCACATCGTGTGGCTAAGATGTATGTGAAAGAAATATTTTACGGTCTGAATCCTAAAAACAGACCTGATGCCAAAAAATTCGGAAATAAGTACGAATATGGTGACATGGTGGTTGTTAAGAACATAAATGTCACATCTTTTTGCGAGCATCATTTTCTGCCATTTATGGGAAAAGCACATGTGGCATATAAAAGCAGCGGCAGTGTTATCGGGCTTTCTAAAATCAACCGTCTTGTAGATTACTATTCCCGCCGCCCTCAGGTTCAGGAACGGCTGACATTGCAGATTGCAGATGAACTTGAGGTATCTCTCGAAACGGTTGATGTGGCTGTATTTATCGAAAGTAAACATCTTTGCGTATCAACACGGGGTATTCAGGATCGCGCCAGCAGTACTATTACTACTGAGTACAGAGGCGCATTTAAAAAAGAGAATACACAGCAACGTTTTATTGATTACATCAACTCTGAAACAGAGATGTAAGCCAGACAGATGAAAAACATGCAGGAACAGCAGCGCTTTCCTATCCGGATATATAACTCCCTTTCCAGAAAAAAAGAACTATTTAAACCGATAAAACCTCCTCATGTTGGTCTGTACGTGTGTGGGCCTACAGTTTATGGTGATCCACATTTAGGCCATGCCAGGGCGGGAATCACGTTCGATGTTATTTACCGCTACTTGATACATTTGGGGTTTAAGGTTCGCTACGTACGAAATATAACCGACGTAGGACATCTCGAGAATGAAGAGGCTGATTCCGGAGAGGATAAAATTGCGAAAAAAGCCCGTCTGGAAGAGCTTGAACCGATGGAGGTGGTGCAGCATTACACCATTCAATATCATAAGGGACTTGATGCTTTAAATTGCAAACGGCCAAATATTGAACCGACGGCAACAGGCCATATAATAGATCAGATCAAGCTCATTGAAAAAATAATAGCAAACGGACTGGCGTACGAAGTAAACGGTAATGTCTATTTTGATCTCGAAACCTATGAGAAAACCAATAACTATGGTGAATTATCAGGCAAGGTTTTAGATGATCTCCAGGCCGGAAGCCGTGACACGGAAGGGCTGGAGGAAAAGAAAAGTCCGCACGATTTTGCACTTTGGAAGAAAGCAGCTCCCGAACACATTATGCGCTGGGATTCACCCTGGGGAGTTGGTTTTCCCGGTTGGCATATTGAATGCACCACCATGAGTACAAAATACCTTGGCGAACGATTTGATATCCATGGTGGAGGCCTGGACCTTCAGTTCCCTCATCATGAAGCGGAGATCGCCCAGAGCCGGGGCGCTCACGACACAGATCCGGCTAACTATTGGATTCATAACAATATGGTTACCATTGATGGAGCCAAGATGAGTAAATCGGCCGGCAACTTTATCACACTCGATCAGCTATTTGCAGGCGACCATGACTTTCTGAATAGAGAATACAGCCCAATGGTTGTGCGTTTTCTGATCTTGCAATCTCACTACAGAAGTAAAATTGATTTTTCTAATGAGGCGCTGGAAGCAGCAGAAAAAGGCTATCAAAAATTAATGAATTCCCTGAGCCTGCTCGATGAGATCCATCTGGACAATCCAGAAAAAGGCAGCCTGGATGACGAGATAAATACTCTGTGTGATCGTTGTTATGAAAAAATGAGCGATGATTTTAATACAGCACAGGTTCTTGCTGTATTATTTGAGATTGTAAACAAAATCAATGCAATTCATCACAAACAGATTGATGAAAATGCAATTTCAACTTCCGCTTTTGAAAAAATGAAGCATACGTTCTCGGTTTTTGTAACCGATATTCTTGGCCTGAAGCCAGAAGAGACATCAGATAACAAAAAAACTGAAGATCTTATTCAATTGCTGATTCAAATTCGTGCAGAAGCGCGGGTAAATAAAGATTTTGCTACTTCCGACAAAATACGAGACGAACTCAAAGAAATGGGTATCATCTTAAAAGATGAAAAAAGCGGAAAGACAACATACGAGTTTGAACCGACATAGAGTCTGTTGAATGTGCTAAATAGTTATTTTATACCTTAGCTGTCCAAAAAGTTTTAGAATTCATTGATCTTTTTTTTTCATGTAGGATAGATTTTTTTTAGATCAAAAGTCGATCCGCCTTTTTTTTCTCGCAGAGTAACGCAAATGAATCCACTGAATTTCACTTCGTGGTCAAAAAATGAGCGCAGATATTCTGCTAAATCTGCGGTGAACTCAGTGATATTCTGTGAGATTAGAAACAGTGGTCATTTGAAG
>CAYOLE010000259.1:0-4462 GCA_964404705.1 uncultured Rhodohalobacter sp.
AATGTTACGGAAGCTTACCTGATCGCTGTGATCTTGCAGCACGATACCATCGTCGCCATGAGCTGAATAATCAGCCGGACCAATATATTCTGTATCTCCCTGAACTTCTGCCCGATGGTGGATCAAAACTCCGTTCCAGATAACCGTCAGGTATGCCGGGGTGACCAACTCATCATTATCATCAAACTCTGGCGCTTCATAAATAATATTATAATTTTGCCATTCACCCGGCGGTCGGGCTACGTTGACATAAGGCGCATATTGCTTGTAAATACTTCCGGCCATCCCATTTACGTAAGTGTCATTTTCATAAGAATCCAATACCTGAACTTCATATCTGCTCTGCAAAAACACCCCGCTATTGCCCCGTCCTTGGCCATCTCCATCAATCTCAGTTGGAGTTTTCCATTCAATGTATAGTTGAATACTGCCAAAATTATCGAGTGTAACAATATCCCCCGAACCGGGGTTAACGGTCATTGCGTCATCATCAAGACTCCATTCGACTTCTCCCCCATTAACAGACTCCCACTGGGAAAAATCGGTACCATCGAACAATATTACGGCATCGGATGGTGGGTCTAAAAAACCGCCGTCCGATTCAACCAGTGGTGGAACCGGTTCATAAAATTCTGAGTCTTCAGGTTCCCATTCACGATCATCTGCAACATCTTGTGCACATGCTGAAATTGCAGTAACTAATGAAAAACAAGTAAGAAAAATTGTAAACGCTCTCATATACAGTATGGATTTATTTTAATGGTAGATTTTAGTTCAAATTTAAGTTGTTTAAATAAAGTGAATAAATATATAACCACATAACTATTACTATCTTTTTTCAGTCTATTTTTCCATAAAGACTTCCAAAGGTTTGTCATTAATACCGAGCAGATATAATAGTTTATTATCGGGGATTCTAACAGGATGGATTGAACGGACTTCACCTTCTGTAAAGAATCCACTCTGCTGATGAGTTAAGACCGAAAATTCTTCATCCTCTGACAAGGTAAGAAAGAGACCATAGCCAGCATCCTGACGTCCACCCATACTCTCTTTCACTGCGAAGTGATTTCCACCCAACATAATTTGTTTAGGGTAACTTGAACCTTCAATAATCTGAATTGCCTTAACAGGAAACGATTGTGCCTGTATGGGTAAGGCTTTCATCTCCAAATCCCCCTTACCCCTGTTAAAAATAACAACTGACTGAAGTTCCTGAATCTGTTTTTTTTCAGCTTCATCAATATTTTGAGAACCAAACAGATCCTGAACTGATTTAGAAGCAAAATCAACATAGCTGGAGATTTCCTGTGAAAGCTGAGGAAATTCCTGAAGTAACTCATCAAGTTGTTCAAATGGTACATCTTGACCATTCACTCTTTTTGAAATAATCCCGGATGTATATCCGCTCTCATTAAAATCATTTATAAAAAGAGAAAGAGGCTGATCTTTATCCGCCTGCAAACGGGAGTTGCTTCCAAAATTTCCTGCTATAAGGTCTGGATTTCCATCTCCAGTAAGGTCAGCTGATTCGACTGACTGCCACAAGCCGGAATTTAAATCTAAACCTAATTCTGATGTTATATTTTCAAAGTGATCGCCCCTGTTTTCAAAAACTGAAATCGGCATCCACTCCCCTGCAACAATCAGATCCTGGTTCCCATTTCCTGTAAAATCCACCCAAAGAGCATCTGTAACCATTCCAACCCTCCTCAGGCCAGTTGAAATTTCATCAGTTACATCCTGAAAGTTCCCGGCACCATCATTTCTAAGTATGACATTTTCGGGAGAGATCCCGTAATACCATGGCATAGAACGAGATCCAACAAACAGATCAAAGCTACCATCTCCATCTATATCTGCGGATTTTACTACACTGCCGTTGTTCCTAAGATCTGGTAATCTTCCTTCAGACTTTTTAAAATTACCCTCTCCATCATTGATGTATAGGCGATCAAGAAAGAGATCGTTCGTTTCAAAAAGCTGTCCTCCACCGCTGACTACGTAAAGATCGAGTGCTCCATTACCCGTTGCATCAAAAAAGTGTGCATCCACATCCTCATATTGTGAATCAGCTGAAAAAAGATCTTCATTAGAAAGAGTAAACTCCCCATTGTCCTGTTGCAGAAAAAGTTTAGAACCGTTGCGATGGGCATTTCCAATATAGATATCATCCAATCCATTGCCAGTCACATCCCCAACAGCCACTGCAGGTCCCATACGGCTTAGTTTATATGGCAAAAGTGGTTCCTGAGAAAAATCATTATAGTTATTCTCTACATGTTCAAAATCATCAGTCAGCCTGTCTGATGCATTTTCGAAAATTGCATTATCATAACTGGTGTGTAGAAGAGAATAATCAAAATCACCTGATGCATCTGATTGATCAAACGTGACCTTTTGATTTGAAGCCAGCTCGCTGCTTGTTTCAAAGCTACCATCTGGCCAGATGACCAAAACTGAGTCTACAGATGAATGTTCTCCCAATCCAAAATGCAATACATGGTCTACAGATGACTGAAACCCCCGGACAGGCATCTGTTCCTGGTAAAAAATCTGATCATCTTTATAGAGAATAACTTTAGATCCGATACCGGTAGTGTTATAGGAACTTCCATCTAATGATACTTTCAGGTAATTTTTCAGTGAGTCGGCTTCTGTATTATTTTTATAGACAAAGGAGTGCATATTAACATTATTGACGACAAGGTCCAGCATTCCGTTATCATTCAGATCAACATAGATAGCTCCACTTGAAAAAGAAGGCTGATCCAAACCCCATTCTTCAGTTTTATCTCTTAAATTTAAATTCCCATTGTTTTGAAACAGGTAGTTTGGTATGAACGCAGGTGGCATAAACTGAATTGATTCAAACTCTTCATCCGATACCCTGCCTTCTGTACTTCTCTCCCGAAAATTTCCTACTCTTCTTATATAATCAAGATCATTAGGACGACGTACCATGCCGTTGGTAACAAAAAGGTCTTTATAGCCACTGTTATTCAAATCAGCAAATAGAGAAGCCCAGCTCCAGTCGGTTTTGGCAATACCCACCGTAAAAGCCATTTCGCTAAAAAAAGGCCGCCCGTCTGGTGTGAGACCTCTGTGAACCTGAAGTGTATTTCGGGCATTTTTCTCTCCGAATCCAAAATTTTCTTTTGCTTCAGCAACGATTTGGAGATCCGGCCCACCAGATCTCATAAATGAATTGTGTTCTTCCGGCATCATATCAAGAGAAATAATATCCACAAAACCATCATTATTTATATCTGCAATATCATTTCCCATGGATGAACCACTTGTATGGCCAATTGACTGATAAAGTGATTCGGTAAAAGTGCCGTCTCCATTATTTATGTAGAGATAATCATTTTCATGAAAATCATTTCCAACATAAATATCGGGCCATCCGTTTTTATTGATATCACTTACTGCAACTCCGAGACCGAATCCCAGGGCACTGCTAATGATTCCAGCCTCCTCCGTCACATCTGTAAAACGATCTCCATCATTACGGAACAGACGGTCACCAGCTTTGGGATCCTCAATATCGCGCAGGATATCCACCGGCCCATATGTCTTTTCGCTATGAAATGAGTGATTTAATATAAACAGGTCCAGCCGCCCGCTTTTATTGTAGTCAAAAAAGACAGCCTGTGTAGAATATCCCACAAAATCGATTCCGAATTCCTCCGCTCTTTCAGTAAATGTTCCGTCTCCATTGTTTATAAACAGTTGGTTTGGACCCGTTTTCGTAAGGTAATTTACTCTGCTAATGTATATATCAAGATATCCGCTACCATTTACATCAGCCATTGTAACACCCGTTGACCATGCATCCGGATCGCCTGCAACACCTGCTCTCTCTGTAACATCTTCAAATTCGTAATCACCCTCGTTGATATAGAGTTTATTTGGCCCTTCATTACCCACAAAAAATAGATCGGGCAATCCGTTATTATTTAAATCTCCGGCAGCAACACCTGCTCCATCATAAAAGTACATGTAGTTTACGATATTGAAATCCGGTGTACTTGTAACATGGTTTTCGAAATCAATATTAGTTTCTTCAGATGATAATAACGTGAATTTTTTATCTCTTTCAGAAGTGCATCCAGTGAAGATAAAAACCACCAATAAACTTAATATATAAAAAACTAAATCCCTGAAGTTACTTCTCGTCATACATCATTTTGATTGATCATTCTTCATCCCTATAAACTGTAACTCGATATTTCTAATCTGTCTTTCACGGTTGAACTTTATTTTTTTAAAACATCTACAGTTAAAGAAGATTATATAATAATGCAAACCGATCTCTTTCCTCATGTATCTAATTTTCTCAGCATTGAGATTCATTATTACTGTTGAACCCTGTAAAACAGCGGAGTATCGTTATTACGGGCTATAATCAGCAGGGTGCTCCCGTCGGCGGCGGTTACCGATTCAATCCTGCGCACCG
>CAYOLE010000260.1:0-4436 GCA_964404705.1 uncultured Rhodohalobacter sp.
GATTTCATGGCTACAGGTGATTGATTCATGTAATACAGAATGTATTACATATTTTTATTTATCTCAACTATTTCAAAATTTATGGCAGATGCTGTTTTAACCTGCATTTCTCCTGTTTTCGCACTTTCATTTTTCAACTGTATATTATTCCATGATACTGTTTTTAAAAAAGTTAAGAAACGTACAAAAAAATCGGTGAGAAATGCGGGTTAAATGTCATTCAGCGCATGCTGAAAGGTCGTGGTTTGGAGTCATTGCTCAGACGCTGTCAGGAATCTTACTCCGCTCGATACGTTGACAGGTCATGGTTTGGAATCATTGTTCAGACGCTGTCAGGAATCTCACTTCGTTCGATACGCTGACAGGTCTTTAATTACAGTTGCTCAAATCTTGATTGGAAAAAGCGCAGGTATTCCGGCTCGTAGACAAATTTGAGTCCGGTAATCTCATCACGCTTCGCATAAACCTCTTCGATCGATTCGGCCACCACATCCATATGTGCCTGGGTGTAGACCCGGCGGGGTATGGTAAGACGAACGAGCTCCAGTTTGGGATAGTTATGCTCTCCGGTATCCGGGTTACGCCCGGCCGATACGACGCCGCGCTCCATCGCGCGAACACCGGAATCGAGGTAGATTGCTGCGGCCAGGGATTGCGCCGGGAGCTGGTCCTGATTTAGATGTGGCAGAATTTTTTTTGCATCCAGGAAGACTCCGTGTGTACCCACAGGTTTTACTATCGGGATATCAGCGTTCAGTAATTTTTGTCCGAGATACTCCACTTGTCCAACCCGTGCACGAATGTGATCCTCGTCCACAGATTCCGTAATACCAATGGCAAGGGCTTCCATATCACGCCCGGCCATACCGCCGTAGGTATGCAGGCCTTCATAAATCACCACCATATTGCGGGCCTTGTCAAAAATATCATCATCATTTACCGCCAGGAATCCGCCGATATTAACAAGCGCATCTTTTTTTGCACTCATTGTGGCCGCGTCGGTCTGATCACAAATCTCCTTAACAATGTCCTTAACGGCCCAATTTGCATACTCCGCCTCATTTTTCCTGATCATATAAGCGTTTTCTGCCACACGTGTCATGTCGTGTACAATCAGGATTCCATGCCGGTCACACAGCTTCCGAAGCTCTTTCAGGTTTTTTAGTGAGATCGGTTGTCCGCCTGCCATATTTACTGTTGTGGCGACAGAGACATAAGGAATTTTGTCGGCTCCGTGTTTTTTTATCAGGTTTTCCAGCTTGTTAAGATCCACATCACCTTTAAACGGATGGGTATTTTCCGGATCATGAGCTTCATCAATAATCACATCCGCGAATGTACCGCCGGCAAGTTCCTGGTGCAGTTTGGTGGTGGTGAAATACATATTGCCGGGAATTATGTCTCCCTCCGAAATCAGGATTTGGGAAATCATATGTTCGGCTGCGCGTCCCTGGTGGGTTGGCACCACATGTCTGTAACCGTAGTAATTCCGGATGGTATCCTCAAGATGATAAAAATTCCGGCTGCCGGCGTAGGCTTCGTCTCCCATCATCATACCGGCCCACTGTCGGTCGCTCATAGCCGAAGTGCCGCTGTCGGTAAGAAGATCGATATATACATCCTCCGATCGAAGCAGAAATGTGTTATAACCGGCATCATCCAGTGCTTTTTCCCTTTCCTGGCGGGTAGTTATTTTTACCGGTTCCACCATTTTAATCTTATACGGCTCTGCCCACGATCGTTTTCTGTCTGATGATTTTGCCACAAAATTATCCGTCTGTTATTGTGTTTAAGAAGTTGAATGATTGGATTTGATGATAAAGAATAGCGCTTGTAAGGGAAAGTGAAAAGTGAGAGGGAAGAGCCAAAAGTAAATTGTGAAAAGAAAAGGTGAAAATTTATGTAAACCTGTGTAGGCCAACAATCAACAATTTTTCACTTCTCCCTTTTCACTCACTCCTTCAAAATTACATACTCCATAATTTCCACAACCTGATGCGGTTCTTCGCATACTGCGAGGGCAGCGGCATCAACTTCTTTCAGGGCATGTGTATGTTCGGGTGGATGAAGGATAATAAGTTTTTTGCCAAGTGCTGATGCATATCCTGCGTCAAAAGCCGCATTCCACTGCTTGTATTTTTCGCCGAACTTTACGACCACGATATCTGCATCTTCAATAAGCGTGCGTGTTCGGATAGCATTTATTTTCGCACCTTTGTGATCTTTCCAGAAATCCTGATTTTCTTCTCCAAGTATATCAGTCCCACAATTATCACTTGCAGGATGATCAGTAACCGGAGCTGTGCATTCTATTGGCAGGTTTTGATCTTCAATTCCTTGTTTGATTTCTTCTCTCCAGTCCGAATGGATCTCTCCGGAGAGATATACATTCCATGTTTTCATAATTATGTCATTGCAAGTTTAGTATTCATAAAAATAGAGATTAAGTTCATCTATTTTATTGAAATCAGAATCTGCAGTAAGAAAAGGATAATTAAAAGTCTGAGCAGTACCTGCAATAATTGAATCTGGTACTTTTAAATTGTAAACTTTTCTGAGTTGAATGGCAGAATCTATAATAAAATCAGATGTATGAAGTGTGATTGTATGTTGAAGCAATTCCCTGATTATTTTTTCTTCAGTTTCGGAAATTTTTTGATAGCTGAATAACTCCACTTTGGTTATAGAAGAAATAAAGATATTCTTCTGATCCAGCCAATTTTCAACCGTTTCATCACCGTCAAGCAGATAAATTAAAATATTAGTATCAACCAGCAGATTCTTCCCATTCATCTCTTAGATGTTTTTGAAGCTTTACCGGATCTTTTTCTGCTTTTATTTTTCCGGCAAATCTTGAGGCAGGAAAAGGTCTGCTGTTATTTGATTTACCTGAGACCTGATTGTTCGGTTTAGACCCTTTTTTCACAGTGGTTACCATCACATTACAAATTTAACTATCTATTTAATTTACATAGAACTCTAAATATAAATAATTCTAAGTGGAAATATTAATTCACCACAGCATCAACTCTTTGCGCTCCAATATATACAGAGTAAATCTCCCGCAAATTTCTGATATCATTAAAGGGATCCTGTTCGACAACAATAAAATCAGCGGCTTTTCCAGATTCAAGTGTACCCACACGATCATCAATTCCCATACATTGGGCTGCATAACCAGTTGCTGAAAGCAACACTTCAGCTGGCGTCATCCCGGCTTCCTGCTTCATTTCCATTTCCATATGTTCAAAATATCCCTGGAATCGTGCAGGAGGTCCGCTGTCGGTACCCATCGCCACACGGATGCCGGCATTATGCAGAGTCATCATGTTTTCTATTGCAAGTGGCAGCGCCTCGCGGTAATAATCTGCGGCTTCACCGGTATACTGCTCCTGTATGCCAGGATCACGAAGCTGATCTATTACATCAGGATCGGCTCTTGACAGAAAAAAAGGATCATCAAAGAAATCCGGTTCTTCAGCATAGATGTAGGTAGATATTTCGCGGGTAAGTGTTGGTGTGATACAAATATCACGTTCCATCATCAGGTCTATCAGCTCACTATCCACCGGTTCGTCCCGAATGCTATGTGCAATGAGATTACCATTGTTTTGCAAAATTCCTTTGGCATCTTCCAGCGTTACAATATGAGCCGCCAAAGGAGTGTCATGTTCATGGGCTTCTTCAATAATCGCAGAATAAACTTCGGGTGACATCTTCTCCCGGGTTCCAAGACCATCATCCACGCGAATTTTTGTCCAGTCAGGGTTTCTCTCCATCAAATCCGATACCTCGCTGCGAACCTCATCCGGAGAAGCAGGATTAAGGACCGGTCCGGCAAGATAGAGCCGTGCCATACGCTGACCAGAAAAATTACCCTCATTTCGAACCCCAAAAGCAGCTTCGGGTTCATCGCCAAGACTCACAACTGTAGTTACTCCATAGGAAGCATATAACTGTAGCTGATCAATCACATTATCACGCGTGCGAACATCCTGTCCTGTTTCCAAACCTCGTGCCATTCCTACGTGACCATGTGCGTTTATCAATCCAGGAATTACATAACGGCCGTCAAGGTCCACAGTTACAGCTTCTTCTGGAAAATCTGGATCGTTCATGTCGATGATTTCGAGTACATCACCGAAATGTGTTATAAGTGCTGAATTTGCATATGCAGCTGATTCAGTGCCATCCCAGATAGTTGCGTTCGTGAAAACTAATATATCATCCGGATACTTTTCACCACAAGCGACAAGTGAAAAAATAGTGGAGAGGAGAAGTATGGGGAATAGAAGATGTATCGGGAATTTCATACACATATAATGGGTTGGCGATCAATATGATAACGAGTATTGAATGTAAACTGTTCCAGTAGTTACAGATCCTCAATACATGAACGTGACGTTTTGATTTATTTCTTTAAAGCCTGCTCCACA
>CAYOLE010000261.1:0-4428 GCA_964404705.1 uncultured Rhodohalobacter sp.
GTTGAGAATATGATGATCGGAAGGTGGTTAAATTTATTGTTTCCCCTGATTTCTGATAAACATTCAAAACCGTTTTTACGCGGCATATTGAGGTCAAGAAATAGAACATCGGGAGAATTATCCATTGGATCTGTAAGCAGCTGCATAAGCTCCTCGCCATCATGAACGATGGTAAGATTTACTGCCAGCGGTAATTCTTCAACGGCTTCATCAAAGAGAAAACAATCGTCTTTATCGTCATCAGCAAGCACAATATTGAGAGATCTTGGCATAATGCAGGTAATTTAGTGATTTGTGTAGCATCGGAGAGCAGGCGGTGATAATACCTGCATATTTCAAAAAACTTTAGATAATTTAGTCAACTGTAAATAAATGATTTAACCAAATGGCAGATAGTGAAAATTATTGTATGTCTTTCGCTGCCAAACTGTACCGCAATTTTATAATACGCAATACTATAATAATATATTTCTTTATTTCAAATCTTAAGAACGAAATTCGATCTGTTAAAAGTTGTATCCAGTTTAAGATGAGTAACGGATACGGCTTTGTTTAAAATATTTTTGAGTACTTTATAATTACTTGGTTTGGTGATGTAAATATTTGCTCCATTCAGGAATGTTTCGTCAATATCCTGTTGAAAATCTGATGCAGAATATATGGCAATTGTTATATCATCAAAAGCATTATTGTTCCGTATTTCTTTTAAACATGCTATCCCATCTTTCTGCGGCATATTTAAATCGAGAAACAGAAGGTGGGGCAGGGGAGTGTTTTTATTGTTTAATTTTTTCATTAACTGCTTGCCATTTTCCGCTGTATGTACAACGGTTTTAATATCCATTTCCTCAAGTATCTCTTTAAAGATCATCCTGTCGTCTTCATCATCATCGGTGAGAAGTATACGTAGAGTTGCAATCACCATGCGCGTCCGTTAGTTGTAGTTTGCAGGAATATATATATTAAACGTAGTACCTTTGTTCAATTCGCTTGTGGCGGTGATTATTCCATGGTGATTTTCAACAATTTTTTTTACGGTAGCCAGTCCAATACCTGTACCGGGGTATTTCTCTTTGCCATGAAGTTTCTGGAATACTTCAAAGATTCTTTCCTTGAATCTATCTTCAAAACCAATGCCATTATCAGTAACGGATATATGGCAATACTCTTTGTTTTGTGCTAACTGTACAGAATTTAATTCGCTTCCTTTTTTTATTCTGCACCTGATAACAATATATGGCGGAACGCTGGACTTTGAGAATTTGAGAGCATTGCTTATTAGATTCTGCATAAGCTGACGGAACTGGAACGGTATAATATCAGCCTCACAGTTCTCTGCTACTTCGATTGTGGCGTTTTTTTCTTTGATTAAATATTGTAAACTGTCTGTAACTTTTTGAATAACAGTATTCAGATTAGTGGTTGTATATTTCCTTTCAGAAGTGGCAAGCTGGGAAAATGCGAGCAGATCTTCAATCAACTTCTTCATGTGTTGAGCGGAATCATACATAATGGAGAAATAAGACTTACCCTTATCGGATAAATTCTGATTTTCTTTTTCCAGTATACGGTCGGCAAAGGTTTGTATTTTCCGCAGTGGTTCTTGTAAATCATGACTGGATACATATGTAAATGCTTCCAGCTCTTTATTCATTACTACCAGTTCCTCATGCTTTTGCAATAGTTCTTCGTTTGCCGTGCTTAATTCACGCGTTCGCTCCTGCACTCTTTCTTCCAGCTCTTTGGTATACATCTCTTGAATTTCTTCCCGCTTTCTTTTTTCCTGTACTTTTTCTGTGACGTCTTCTATAGACAGAAGTAATAATTCTTCTGATTCACGGTCGGTAACTACTTTACGGGCATTTATCAGCATAATAATTTCTCCTAACCTTCTAAATGTGTGGGTTATTTCAAAATCATTGATAACAGATTTTTTATGAATGATGTTGTTAAGCAAGCTTCGAAGTTTTGGTATTTCCCACTCATTTTTACCGAGTTCATAAATCAGTATATTGTTCACCTCTTCCTCCTTAAACTTAAATACCCTGTAAAAGGCATTATTGGCTGACCTTATGCGAAGATTTTTATCGAGCACCAACAGCGGCTCTCTGAGGTTAGCCACAATGGACTCTGAATAATTTCGTTGGGCTTCCAGCTGTTCATTTAAGCTCACCATTTCCTGATTTACCACAGTCAGCTCTTCGTTTGTGCTTTGCAACTCCTCTTTACTGGTTTCCAGCTCCTCATTTAAGCTCTGCAGTTCCTCGCTGCTGCTTTGCAATTCCTCATTGGCACTTTGAAGTTCCTCGTTCTGGATCTCCTGCTCCTCGGTTACACTGCGCATATTTTCGCGAACGTCTGCAAGTTCCTGTTCCAGCTGCTGAATACGAAGATCTTTCTCTTCATTTTCTGAAGTTTTTATAGTTTTAGATAATTTTTCACCTTTATCCAAATCGTGTTCATGAAACAAGATCATGTAATACGGTTCCACGGTGTTAGGTAGAGGAACGGCTTCTACAGAGACAGTGTGCAATTGGTCTTCAATGGTTACAGGTATGTTTCGTTTAATGGCCGGGGCATCATTATTTTTAGCTTTATGTATGATACTACGTAATTCGAATGCAAGACCAGGTTTTGCCAGATCCATCAGATTATGACTCGGCTTACCTGAGGGTTGTTCTAAATAATTTTTGGTACTGCCACGAAACTGCAAAATATTCATAGCTTCATTAACCACTACACCGGAGGGGGCGTATTTTGTGAGTACCAGCTTATCGGCCGTTTTTTCAAAATCGGTAGATCTGTTTGCAGAAATCCGTTTTTTGGTGTTTTGTTTAGAAAAATTAGAAGATTTAGAAGAATATGGTGAGCGGGGACTGGGAGCTTGCACAAATTCATTTGGAACATCATTACGGGAATAAATTTTTCCACTCTTGGCTTCTATGGTAAAAAGGTTGGAAGTGATATTGGTTGTTTCAGATTTACCCAACATCAGGAAACCCTTAGCATTTAAAGCATAGTGGAATGCAGAAAGTGCTTTTTTCTGCAGATAAGGCTCCATATATATAAGCACATTGCGGCAGCTTATTAAATCGAGCTTTCCGAAGGGAGGATCCTTTAAAAAATTATGATTGGCAAAGACGCATAAATCCCGGATCGGTTTATTTACCTGGTATCCATCATTTACTTTAATACAGTATTCGTTTAACTGTTTTTTGCTTAGATCAGTGACTTCAAGTTCAGTGTAGATACCCTGGCGGGCACTATAAATTGCAGGTTCACTCAGGTCGGTTGCAAATATTTGAACCCTTTTATCTGCACCTGTGGAAGACTGTTTGTCTAAAAATTCCTTAAAACAGATCGCCATTGAATAAGCCTCCTGACCGGTACTACATCCCGCAACCCAAACACGGATGGTTTCTCCGTCCGGTTTATTTTCATAAATTCGTGGCAGAAATGTTTTCTTTAGCTCTTCAAAACTTTTCGGGTTTCGAAAAAAAGAGGTCACCGGAATTAAAAAATCCTGGTAAAGCAGATCTTGTTCTTTTTTGTGGGTTTTTAAATAGTCGAAATAGTCAGTTACACTTGTGATTTTGTTGATGGCCATCCGACGCAGAATTCTTCGTCGAATGGTCGTCTGCTTGTAATAGGTGAAATCGGTCCCTTTCTGATCCCGCAACAGAGATATAATTTGTGTGTAAACTTCTTTATCATCGGACGACAATTTCTCACCCTGTCTTTGTGGATAACTGAAAATGCCGGTAAGTTCCAGTAGTTTCGCCGGAATTTTATCTGGAGAAAGAATAAAATGAACAACTCCTGCATCTATGGCACTCTTTGGCATATCGGGGTAAGCTGCAGAATCCGGATCCTGAGCAATGGTAATACCACCACAATTGTTAATGGCTGTCAGACCCATAGTGCCATCAGAGGCCGTACCGGATAATACTACACCAATCGACTGCTCCTGATGAACTTCTGCCAGCGATTTAAAAAATCGATCAATGGGAAGTCTGTATTCGCTCTTTGAGGATTTAGATCGCGGTGTAAGAAGTAAAACACCATCATTTGCAACAATAGTTTTGTTGCTGGGCATTACATAAATGTGATTGGGCTCTACTTTAATTTGATCCGAAATTATCTCAACGGGAACGTCGGTAGATTTTTGTAAAATTTCGGGGAGCATACTCTCGTGGTCGGGAGCTAAATGCTGCACCAGAACAAAAGCCATACCGGAGTCTGTGGGAATCGCTTTTAAGAGAGATTTAAAAGCATCTAATCCGCCAGCAGATGCCCCAATGCCAACAACCGGGAATAAATTGTCCGATTTGGTTAAACCTTTCGAACGGGCATCTGATGGTTTACTTGGAGACATTGTACGATCATAAATCAATCATGTGTAAGCAGGAAATTATCCTTAACAGGCAG
>CAYOLE010000262.1:0-4404 GCA_964404705.1 uncultured Rhodohalobacter sp.
ATCGATACTGATCATAATGACTGGGATCGTATTAATGATCTACATGATAACAGTAGAAAGTGAACCCGGCGCCATTCCGCTGCTGCTGATCGTTTTGGGTGCAGGATGGTATATCGTTACGAGATCCAGAATTCGGTCTCTGCAATCGTAAACTGGCCAAGTCTTCGATTTTTTTTTATACATGTACTTTTAAATACAAAGTACTTTCAACAAATAGCAAAACAGACAGAGGTATTACTCATGAACACAAAAACAGATCGTAAATTTTATCAATCCATTGCCAGCCTTGCATTTGCTACGGGCTTATTATTACTGATACCATTAATTGCCATGCAGTTCACGGATGAAGTAGTATGGACCCTGAGTGATTTCATTATAGCCGGAACCTTTCTTTTCGGCACTGGCCTTACTTATAAACTGGTAACCAGGAAATCGGGCGACATTACCTACCGGATTGCGGTGGGTTTTGCTCTTTTTACAGGGCTTTTTCTTCTTTGGGTAAATGGTGCAGTGGGTATCATCGGCTCGGAAAACAATCCCGTAAACATGTTGTATTTCGGAGTGATCGCTGTTGGAATTATAGGCGCGTTCATTGCGCGTTTTGAATCACAGAAAATGGTATACGTGATGATTGCCATGGCCTTTGCACAGGCACTGGTCGCAGCCATTGCTCTGATCGGAGGTTATTATCAGACTCCTCCAAGCACTGTTTTCCACATCATAGCTGTGAATGGCTTCTTCTTCACGCTGTTTATCGTTTCAGCCTTATTGTTTCGTTACGCTGCGCAAGAACAATCGAAATTATAGCTAAGTACATCAATCGGAATACTATTGCGCTTTTCGTTGTATTAGCAATAGTGATGTACTTGACCCGCAACACAGATTGGTTTGAAATCATGAAAATTCCTTCTAAAGATGTTATGGAGTCAAAAAGGTGAAGATAAAGATTTCTTAAAGTATTATATCGCTTTACATTGAATTGTTGACATTCATTTGTTGTCTTAAGTATATCAATGCGGTAAGTTTTTATTTTTAAATCTATACACACAATACAATGATGAACCATTTGCTGGAACAAGAATTGTCGGAGAAAAACATCAGGCCTACAGCCGTCCGGTTACGGGTTCTTAACCAATTCAAGGCAGATCCTGTCGCAGTCAGCCTGAATGATCTCGAAGAAGAATTGAAACCGGTTGACCGCTCTACCCTGTTCAGAACATTAAAGACGTTTGAAAAAAGCGGGATCATCCACACAGTCAACGAAGAAAACGGAACCATTAAATACGCTCTTTGCGCCGAATCCTGCAGTTGCTCCTATACCGATCATCTGCATGTGCATTTTTCCTGCCAGGCTTGCCTGAAAACCTGGTGCCTGAACGATACTCAAATACCTGATGTAGAATTACCGGTTGGTTTTGTGCCTGCTGATGCAAACGTAGTTATAAAGGGATTCTGTAGTAACTGTTCCGGTCAATAATGCAATATTAAAAATATGAAAAATTTGTCTGCTATTTATCCTTACATCTTAGCAATACTATTTGGTTTCACTGTATTCTTTTTCCCTGCCACGGAACTCTTTTCTCCGACCCTTGCACTTGTTTATCTATTTGGGGGAGGTTTATTTGGCTATTTCTGGCCTGAAAAATCCTGGCGATGGGGCTTTTGGATAGCAGTACCTATTACTACATTATTGGGCTTAAGTTTACTCTTCGCCGGACAACCGGATATGTTCATGAAAAAGGATTTGCCGTTACTTCTTCTCATTATTACAGCGGGCTGCTTTGGGGGTTTTATGGTCGCATGGTTCAAACGGAATCAGATGGTTAAGAATCAGTCAACAATAGAATAGTTAAAATTTTTTTCTAACAGCTTCTTGAACTGTTGAGGCTATCCTTTCGCTTGCACTTTTTTACAGTGCTGAAGTTTTCAGTTTCTCTCCAACTTTTGACTGATCTTCTCAGCCCTATTATGCAATAGTATTGCAGGTATTAGAATTCTATTTTTCAGGAAATACATTGAATCCCTTATATGTACTTTACTTATCAGATGGTTACCCTCATTACGGTTTTATTTACATTGACCCTTTCATTTCAACAAGTTGCTGAACCCAGCTCCATCACCTTTCAAATACTGGATGAAGAAACCGAAAAACCTTTAAGCGGTGCCACCGTTTACATCCATGAACTGGATCGTGGCACATCCGCAGATGGTGAGGGTATTGCAGCTTTTGAAGAATTACCGGCAGGCTCATACACTCTTTCTTTTAGATATGTCGGTTATGAAGCGATCACGCAAACATTTGAATTACCCTATTCCGGAGACCCGCCCATTCAAATTTTCATGGAGCATGACCATGAACACCTGGATGAAGTCACGATATCCACAACCCGAACTACCCGTTCGATTGAAGATGCACCTACAAGGGTTGAAGCCATCACACTTGAAGAAATTGAAGAAAAGGGGAATATGCGTCCGGGCGATATACGAATGCTCCTCGCAGAGAGTACAGGAATCCAGGTTCAACAGACATCGGCCATCAGCGGAAGCTCTAATTTTCGTATCCAGGGACTGGATGGCCGCTATACACAACTGTTAAAAGACGGTTTTCCGCTCTATTCCGGTTTTTCAGGCGGGTTAAGCATCATGCAGATTCCACCGCTTGACCTGTACCAGGTTGAGGTTGTGAAAGGAGCCAATTCTACTCTTTACGGAGGTGGTGCAATCGCCGGGCTTGTCAACCTGATTTCAAAGGAGCCGCAGGATGATCGGGAGTTGTCTTTTCTGGCCAATGCGTCCACAAGCAACGGCAGAGACTTGAGTGGGTATTATAGTGAACGTTTTGGCTCATTTGGCCTCACACTTTTTACGGCATACAATCAAAATAGCGGTTATGACCCATCAGATCAGGGATTTTCTGCTATTCCGGAATATAACCGGTTTACACTGAATCCGAGGCTGATTTGGTATGCCAATAATAATACGCGGGTCATGGCTGCCGGCCAGGTGTCTATGGAAGAGCGGCTCGGTGGTGATATGCTTTACCTCAGCGGAGAAGATCAGGCAAACAGATATTTTGAACTGCACGATACCCGGCGGGTGTCAACACAATTTTCGCTGGATCACAGGTTTTCAGAAAGCACCTCACTATCTGCAAAAAACAGTTTCACCTTTTTTGATCGAGCCATAGAAGTGCCCGGTTATTTGTTTGATGGAAATCAGACGGCAAGTTTCAGTGAAGCTGCCATCCATCATGAAACAGATTCCGGTGTTTGGGTAGGTGGTTTAAACCTGTGGACAGACCGTTTTGACGAGCAAAATGAAAGCCAGTCTGATCCAAGAAATTTCAGCAGGATCATTTTTGGTGGTTTTCTTCAAAATACAACTGAACTAACCGATCAGTTCTCTATTGAGACCGGATTACGACTTGATCGTGCACAACCGGCCACGGATAATAAATTGAACGGATGGTTTCCGCTTCCACGTATCTCGGCTCTATACCGGTTCAACAATGCCTGGTCAATGCGATTGGGTGGTGGCATGGGCTATAAACTTCCGGATATGTTTACGGATGAAGCCGAAAATCGTGCCTTCCAAAACGTTTTGCATCCCGTTATGGATCAGATTAAAGCCGAACAGTCATATGGATTGAATGTTGATATCAATTATCGAACCATTCTCGCGGATAAAATCGTGTTCACTGTAAATCAGTTATTTTATTATACTCACCTGAATCATCCACTGGTTCTTGAACAGGGGGAAGAAAATATATTTCAGTTTGAAAACCTGGATGGATTCGTGCGCAGCCGGGGAGCAGAAACCAACATTGCGTTTATTTACGATCACATAAAGCTGTTTCTTGGATACACGTATGTGGATGCACTCCGGGACGATGGAGAATCATCCATTCAGGTTCCTTTAAATTCGCCCCATCAGGGAAGTGCCATACTGATGTTTGAGGAACACGGTTCCTACAGGCTGGGGTTTGAATCTTATTACTACAGCTCCCAAAGACTGAACGACTCAACATCAGGACGCGGCTACACCATTTTTGGACTTATGGGTGAAAAAACATGGGGATCGGTTACGATATTTGCGAATTTTGAAAATATCTTTGATACTCGTCAAACCCGTTTTGGTCCCATCTTTACAGGAAGCAGAGAACAGCCGCAGTTCCGGGATATATATGCACCGCTGGAGGGCAGGTATGTAAACCTGGGAGTGAAAATAAGATTATGAAGAGCCCGAACTGACTTCAATTCCTGAGATATTGTTTAAAAATATCAAAAAGACAATAGCATCATTACAGAGGCTGCTGTTGGAAATAAACGAAAACCTATGGCGGACTTGGGTTGAATCTTAACCTGATGATGACCTCGGACATGCAGATATCAAACCCCCAGTTTT
>CAYOLE010000263.1:0-4351 GCA_964404705.1 uncultured Rhodohalobacter sp.
GGAATTCACGCAGGGTTAAACGGAAGTTGTTGGTGAACTGTTATAGAGTGCAAACTTCAACTAATACTATATGACGATGAGCAACCAACTAAAAACACTTTCAAATTCCCAGCTGGAAACCCTAATTTCAAAATCCATAAGTGACTATTTAAATCAGGATGTGAGCTGCAACGTATCTAATCTCGATACCCCCAGCATCGATGCCGAGAATAAACCCGCTCAGGGCAACAAGCGTACGATGTATTTTGAGGTGAATCTCTCGTACGAAGAAACGGATAATGTGTAGTCAAAATGTAAGCTATTCTTTGTCATGAAACCTGGGTTCACGGGTTCACACAGCGACGGTATGTAGTGCCGGTCCGGTTTTTTCAAGTTGACTGTTATCCGTAATATCTAACAGTTATGGACAATATATCCGGTAATGGTACTGGTGAATTCTTGTTTGGGCTCTCTCATTTCTTTTGAACGGTCAACTGCGAATTAATATAAAAGCTGTGAATTTTCTATTTTTGGATCTATTATAATTGTTCAAATCTTAATCACTGTATGGAAATTTTATCAGACTCCGCTGAGTATGTTTTTGTAGGGAACGAACTCTGGCGAATTGTTGCCCTTGTGGGTGTCATCGCACTCTCCTTTTTTTGTGGCAAAATATCAAAGTTTTTTCTAAACCGTCTTGGCCAGCAACTGGAAGTGCGCCAGCGGCTGATAGCCGCTACGGCCGCTCGTTCGGCAGCTGCTTCTGTTACATTTCTGTTTTTCTCCTTCGGCCTCAAGATCGCAACATCTTTTCTGATTATTCCCGAAGGAATTGAAGGACTGCTGAATTCTGTTCTGGAACTTCTCATTATTCTGGCAATTGGTCACTTTTTCTACAGGCAGGTAAATGTGGTGGATCAGTGGTTGCAGCGGTTTGCTACAGAAGAATCTATCAACATAGACAATATGTTGATCCCCATTGTCGGCAAATCGATTCGAGTGGCTGTAGTGATACTTGTGTTACTCCAGGCAGCTCAGTCGCTCAGCGACCAGCCGATCACAAGTATTCTCGCGGGAATCGGCATCGGTGGCCTGGCTTTGGGCCTTGCCGCACAGGATTCCATCCGAAACTTTTTCGGATCACTAATGATCTTTGCTGACAAACCGTTTAATGTAGGTGAGCTCATAAATTTGGAAGATAAGCTCGGAACCGTTATGGAAGTTGGGGTCCGAACCACAAAAGTAAAAACACTCGACGGACATGTTCTCTCCATTCCGAACGGAAACCTGGCTAATATGACGATCCATAATATCGGTAAGCGTCAATTTATCCGGCGGGTTTTCGATATTGCAATTACATACGATACCCCACCTGAAAAAGTAAACCGGGCTGTGGAGATCTTAAAAGAGATACTTGCCGACCATGAAGGAATGAACCCTGACTTTCCGCCGCGGGTATATTTTGATGCTTTAAATAATGATTCACTGAACCTGAAGATATTTTACTGGTTTCATCCACCCGATTACTGGCTGTATATGGAATTTACGGAATGGGTGAACAAAGAGATTTTTTCCCGGTTTCATCAAGAAGGGATCGATTTTGCTTTTCCAACCCAAACTATTCATCTCGCGGGAGATTCAAAGCGGCCGATTAATTTGGGAGAATCCACAACAGATGGAGATCGGGAGGAGGATAACCGGTAGATTTTGAATTTCAAAACCTGATTTCTCATACCAGAATAAGATGATCTGTAAAAATAAGGCATCCGTTTTGAAAATAATTCAATGTCAATATTTTTCATTTTTTAAAGTAATCCTTCATTGCATTAATAAACATTTCTTAGTATATCTTTTGGTAGAGAGATGATGATATTCTGGCATCATAAAAACGTGATTAATCTGTTGCCAGCTTTATATAAAGCATAATAATGCAGATAAGACATGGTTTACCCATAGGGTAAGCTTTAACGATTTACTTGCCAGTCTTTGATATTCAACAATGTACTTTCAGAATTTTATTTCCACCGGGAAAGAGCATCTTCCGTTTTAATAAATAACACAAAAAAGAAGAGAGAGAGATGAACAATTTAAAAGAATTAGATAACCATATAGTGCAGCTTGTAGAAGCGATGAGAGAATCAGTTGAAACTTTAGCAAACCAGGACAAAAGATCTGAATTCGATAGTGACAATCTGCCCGAAAAGCTCAAATTTTTTACTGATATAGAAAACTATCATCAGGGAACGGCAAAGCCGATCGGCGATATTACTGGGATTCAGCCCCGTTTGTTTCCTTCCCTGGAAAAGATGAATGATGCTCAGGTCACTTTTTTAATCGATGAAATGGTGCGATTATTAAAAGCATACCGCATCTATCCTGATTTTCCGGCTAAACTACCTGATCATATAAAGTATATACTTCTTTGCTGTATCTGGGACGAAAAGGTAGTATTTATTAAAGATGGGGAGATACACCTTCTGTTTTGTGATTATCTGCCTGATGAATGCCCCTTCCCTGATGATTACTGTCGTTGCAGGGAAAATCTGTAACTAAAAAGATTAAATGACACAAGAAAAAAAGATAGCGGTTGTAATGTCTGGGGGTGGCGCCAAAGGATATTTCCAGGCGCAAATGTGGTATAGGATAGAGCAGGAATTTAACATCACTCCCACCGTTATTGCAGGTGTATCAGTAGGTGCGCTGAATGGAGCTATGGTTGCCCAGAATAAAACCGTGCAGTTACTGGAAATCTGGAAAAACATCCGTGAACGAGATGTTTACAAGCGCAGATCATTAAGTGATATTGCTCTTCGCTACGGCTTACATAAACTTGGCATCGGCAAAGCTCCTCTTGGCGCGTATGATAACTCGCCGCTTTTCGAACTGATCAAAAAACATGTGGATTACAACTCGTTTGAAATCCCCCTTAAGATTGGACGGGTAAATCTGAATACCGGACGATATAAATTCTTTATTGATGATAAAAACATTCATAAACAGATTCTCGCTTCAACCGCCATCCCTGTAATCTGGAGTCCTGTATCAATTACCGAAGAAGGTACAACCGATCAGTGGATTGATGGAGGTGTGAGAAATGTTACTCCCCTTGCAGAGGTACTCAGCTTCAATCCCGATTTGGTTTTAATAATGCCCACCGCGCCTTATGACAGTAGCCGGCCGATGCAAAATGGAGATAAAAAGGATCTTGTGGAAGTAGGCCTGAAAGCGCTGGATATCATGATGGATGAGATTTTCTTTACCGATATTGATCGATTTCTGGACACCAATGAATTGGTAAAACAAGTGGAAGCCCAAGGTGAAACAGCACGCAACAGGCATGGAAAGGCATTAAAATTTTTCGATTATCTTGTTCTTGATCCGGTTGGCAATCAGGGAAGTGCCCTGGACTTCTCAACACACAGCCAGGAATATCGCCGCGACCACGCCAATATACTATTTGAAACAAAATTCAGAAAACAGATACAGAACAAGCTATCTGCACAAAAACCGCCTCTGGCATAGCTGTAGAGTTCACATCAGAACAGGGGAAAGATGCACATCAACCTACCAAAAAAGCATCAGGTTCTTCCGCATGCATTCAGGTTTCTTCTCCCGAAAGCATTAAGGACCAGATGCAGTACCGCAGCCGTTTTCTCAGCCAACTGTCCAGAGTTTATAACTTCCCTGGGATGTTGGCCAGCTTGAAGTAGTTCAGCCATACTCTTATCAGGTTATTTTCTTGGTTAGAAAAGATCATACATTATATCATGATTACATGAATGTTACCTGACAAAATTTATTTTTGTAACTCCACCCATTTCCAACCGTCCCGCATTATCATCCCATGGAGCTTTTTTCTTCTATCAGCCAATTCCGAAACAGTGTTATCTACTTCTTGCTGACTTTTGTTTACGGGAAGATTTGAAATGCCATCATGATAAGGAAAAAGAGGCTCTGCTTCTTTTGAGGTAGCATTGAATTTTTCAAAAACTTCTAAATAAGAATCCATGGTTTCTCGTAATATCTGCCAGCTTATAGCATTGGGAGATCTGTCTATTTCAAAAGTCTCTTGAATACTTATGGCTTCATCCAGAATGGTGAAAGTGAGGGGTGCAGAATATTTTGGAGTTGTGCTGTGAAAATAATGTAATACGGGATAAGCAAGATGTCTTTCAGTATGTTGCAGGATCATGGTGTGAAGATTACTGAAATGTGAGTATAAAATGCTGAAATCCTCCCCGTTCCATCCTTTTTTCAGGATCTCCTCCGGTGTTTTACCCAGTTGGTAATATATCCTGAAAGTGCCCTTTTTTTAATTACCGCATTCAGAACCGGAATAAGATAAGAAATGCTCAAGGTGATAAAAAAGGTA
>CAYOLE010000264.1:0-4334 GCA_964404705.1 uncultured Rhodohalobacter sp.
ATGCATCTGTAACCGTGGCGTATTGAACCGTCTTTTCAGGCTTATCATCTGCCAGTGCTCGCTTGGGATTAAAGCCGGAAGAGAATGGATCGATCTTTCCGAGCGATTCCAATTTCTCCAGCTCTGTCACCATTTTTTGAGCTACATCTTTATGACGAGTTCCCAGAGCTTTTCGAACTGCTCTGATTTTGCCATTCTGAGATGTATTCCATTTTACGTAATAGTACTTGCCCCGTTTTGTGAGAAATGCCATAGTTCCACTCCAAAGTATTTGAGAGTTCTCGTTTAGAGTGGCTCCCAAATCCCTCTAAAATTGGACACCAAAATGGACACCAATTTGGACACCAAGACTGGGAATTGAGCTGTGCGCAGCAATCACTTTTGATCACTTCTGCTCGCTTACCAATGTTAGTTTTTGAGGTTTTTTTTGCTTTGGAGGGAATAGAGAGGGGTTTTTAGCCCCTCTCATTCTGTTTGGTAGGATGTGGGCCCGGCAGGACTTGAACCTGCGACCAATCGATTATGAGTCGACTGCTCTGACCAACTGAGCTACGGGCCCTTTAACAATAAATGAATCGAACAATACTCTGGCAGTTCTGCATCACCCGGCCCGGTCACGCCCTGAGCGTGACAACCAACCCATCCTCACACCATCGGCGTGACCAACTGAGCTACGGGCCCTGGAAGATTAAAATAGCGTTTTTTTACCTTCTCTAAGGAATTTGTGATTTAAAATGGACACCAATTGCAATATGTCGTTATTTGTTGTCATCATTTTTTATCACTGTCGCTCGCTAACTTTGTTAGCTGTCAAAGATAGGCATAATGTGTTGAATACTTCAAAAGATTATTTTCCGGATTCTGTAACTATATGCTCTAAAATTCTCGTCATCAGATTACTGAGCCTGACTGTTAACTCATTCAGATACTCCTCATCTACTACTCTCCCCACTCTTGAATCAAATTTTTTCTACAGCCAATACGGGGATAATATGGGTGTACCGTTGGTTTTTCATATTTAGCTGTTTATTAATACATAATCCTCGCGCCCGGTATGCGCTAAACTATTCTTTCAATGTCATCTTTACCACATAATCAGGGAGATCATCAATCCTCTGATCAATAAATGCTTCAAATCCGGCATCATCCATTTCAATAAGAATTTGAAGTATAGGTTTTTCTATAAACGGGAATATGGCCATCGAAATATGATTGAAAACAACCTGTTCAGCTGGAAGGTTATAAACAATCCTATGAAGTTTTCTATATCAGTGAACCGGAAAGGTTACAGCGTCTTATTCTATTACCACAAGAACATAATATTCGATTGTCTATTTTTTGAAACGGCACCATATGTATACATATCCCAAAAGAACCGGGTCTCCATTTTTAAACTAAATTTTAATCATACACAAAAAGATATCACACCAACGAATAGTAAGCTGCTTTCGTCATGAATCATCTTTATTCTCTTGCTCTAATTCTTCTTCTGTTTTAAAAACATCATGAGTGGAATCACCTCCGGAATTTATATAGGCAACCAAATCTCTCAATTCATCTTCGTTTAACATATTTATCAGGCCTGGCGGCATCTGTGAATTATCAACTGGTTTACTCGCAGCTACTTCACTGCGTGAAACCACTGTTGGAGGCTGATTTGGGTCACGGGTATATATCTCCAAATTTTCACCTCTATTGACTACCATACCCGTATGCGTAGTCCCGTCCTGAAGTGTTACCCTTGAACTGCTGTATTGATCTGAAATTAGAATATTCGGATCGATAATTTTTTCGATCAAACCTCTTACTGAAAAACGCCTGTTCACAGTTGTTAAATCCGGGCCGATATCCCCTCCATACTCATCAAAACGGTGACAGGCGGCACAAGAGATAGCGAAAAAAGCATTCCTGCCCTTTTCAAAGTTACGACCGCTTCCGGCATCCAGATGCTCTGACAATACATCCATGGCTTCCTCTAACTCCCAGTTACGTTCAGGCCCTTCAGGTGGTGTAATATCAAAATCGGGCTCCTTCGCCAGGCTGACTCCGGTAAGATCGGCTACAGCTTCCCGCTCTTCATCTGTGGCATTGGCGAGCGCACCATCCCTTAGGTCTTCCAGAAAACCGGTGTAGCTCATTCCACCCATTCGATCAGATGCATCATTGATAAATGTGAAATATTCACGTCGTTGTTCAATACTCCAGCCCTCTGAAAGATTACGAAGTAAAAAGGCATAGTGAAGTTCCCGGGTTGGAGGAGGATTTTCAATCATATCCCGGATTGTTGAACCGTATTCTGCACTTCGGTCAAGAATACCTGTCCATCCTTCCGTCTCAGGCACCGTCTCATTTTGCATTAACGCCAGTGCTTTGTTAATCACCCTGGGATCCCGCAAACGAACCAGCAAACGAATCAACTCTGTATTAACCCGGGCATCTTTATTGGGTAATAATTCATGAAGTATATCGGTGATTTGCTGTCTTTGCCGGCCTTCAGGTTCACCCAGTCGAATCATTACAAGTGCCATTGCCCTCAAATAGCCTAATTGCTGATCCGGTTCCAAAGAGGAAAGATCCAGCTCCATCAGCGATTGATACGCATCAGCACTGTACTCTGATGTCGCTGTACGGGCGAGCGCAACCAGTGACGTTATCCTGGCTTGTGTCCGTTCCTCAGAAAAAGCTCTTTCAGCCCACTTTTCGAAAGGTTGATGTTCAATTGCAACTCGTGCAGCGTAACGGATAATCCGGTCGTTATTTGAGAGATATGGCCATGCAGCATCAATTGCTTCTTCATCTTCAACCCCATGGAATGATTCCAGATAGTGCCTCAGCTCCCTGGCTTTTTTAGCTTCAGGATCATCGATAATTGGAGCCGGTGCCGTGGATTCATCCCCGCGATAGACAACCCGGTAGAGATGCGACTGTTGATTCCTGCCGCCCGTTACAAAATACATCACCCCATCTTTCCCAATAACAGCCTGTACCAGTGGCAGTGGCGCTCCGGATAGAAATTCTTCCACCCCGGCTTCATAGCTTGCTCCCTTAGGAGTCAGGTGAATTGCATACAGAGTACCAAATGTCCAGTCAAGTGCAAAAAGAGAGCGCTGGTATTTTTCCGGAAATTTTGCACCTTTACCCGACGTCAAGCCTGTAGGTGATCCCGGTCCTATCTCTAATACCGGTGGTAATTTATCCTCATAATAGTTCGGCCATTTCCCACTTCCGCTTCTCCATCCGTAATCACCGCCGCTGGTTACATGAACAATGGCAGTGGGCCGGTACCAGGGAGTACCAAAATCCCACTCCATATCCGCATCATAAGTAAAAAGTTCATCATGTTCATTCAAAGCAATATCAAAAATATTTCTATACCCCATGCTTATCATCTCCCACTGCGTAGCTTCCGGGTCAATCCGTGCAATCCAACCCGCTGGAGCCAAAATTCCCCGGGCATGTCCGCGGGCATCCCAAAGGCGCGGCAAAAGCAGGTCTTCGCCCCAACTGGCGATCCGGTTTTTTTTCAATTCGGGAGGAGGCGGAGTATAATTTCCGGCGGCATAGTATAATCCTTCACCATCAGCTGTTTTTATGACTGCATGGTTTCCATGCTCTCCGAGATATCCGGAACCGCCCAGATATTCCATCATAGTTAACTCTCCATTGCCTCTGCTGTCACGCAGACGGTATAATCCGGCCTCAAGAACATTTGCATATAGATGTTCAAATGCCCAAACTAAACCCTGTGCTCCGCTAAGAGGCATAATCAACCTCTCAACATCTACTTCGGGATCATCAAAATCACCACTTATTTGAATTCGATAGGTTCCCCGGCCCTCCTGGTCTGATGCTATCAGATGGCCATCGCCATCCAATCCTAAAGAAACCCATGATCCTTGTTCCTCCAGGGGGACCTCATAGAGTAACTGTGCTTCAAATCCCGGTAAAGTTTCAATTTCCTGTTGAGCTTCTTCTTCCTGTTCCTGTTGCTCTTCCTCTTCTTCAATATTTTCTACAGTTGTTTCTTCGGATTCCTGAGTATCCGAAATTTCCTCAGCCAGGTTTGTAGATGATGACCCGCAAGAAATTAGGATTATTGGGATCATCAGAATTAATAATTGAGCCAGTATACTTAGATAAGTACGTTTTCTTTCCATTTTGTAATGATATTTTCGTATAAAAACCTTTTATGAAATTCAGAAACACGGTTCTAATTGCCTCACAATATTCAATTTCATTTTTGTTCGCAAATCAGGAATGTATTGTAGCATGAAAAAAATCGTAGTGCAGATGAAATAACTGAGTAAGGAAAATCGACAATCTTTATTGAAAAT
>CAYOLE010000265.1:0-4331 GCA_964404705.1 uncultured Rhodohalobacter sp.
CTGTCATTGGTGAAGAGATAATAAGGGTAAGACCAACAAACGGATTCCTCAACATATAGAGGAAATCTCGCCTGCAAGATCGTACCTGTTTAATAAAGATAAAAGCATTATAACATAACGTATATTGTTTTATAAGGCAGGTTTTACTTAATTATACTTGTTGTATTCAGGGCTTCCCCCCCAAATTAGGCCGATAAAAAAATACTTACTACAGCAAAATATTCACTATGAAGATTATAAACAGGGTGAATAATAAATTGTACAGAGAAGCTTTTACTGCAGCAGGGAAAATTAGATCATGTAAAATTGAGGATACTATAGTTTTAGCTGGATCACCCCGTTCCGGAACGACATTACTGCTGGAAACTCTTCGCAAACTTCCAGGCTATAAGGCGATCAATGAACCATTATTACGTAGAAAAGTGCGAATAAAACATGACTTTCATTATCGCTCCTATATTGAAAGTAATCAGTTAACTTCACGCCAGCAAAAATTCTTAGCACGCGCACTTAGGGGGCAGATAGATTCATCAGCTCGATGGATCTTTGAATCAAAAACTAAGCCGGGATGTATCTTAGAGCATTGTATTGATAGAAAACTAATAGTAAAGTTCTGTCGAATAACCCGTATGTTGCCCTGTTTGGCAGATCATTACAATGTGCGGGGTATAGCATTTATCATACGTCATCCATGTGCCGTTGTAAATTCTATGCTTCGGTTCGGTAAATGGAAGAACTGGAATAGAGAGCAAATTCAACATAGAAAAAGCAATGAAAAGTCGCCTATATATATAAAACATTTACCCGATTCAGTTCAGGAAATCTTCAACCCCGTGCTACAGCGGATCACAACACAGGCCGAGGCGCTTGCTTTTATCTGGTGTCTGGATCAATACTTACCACTCATTCATGCAGATAAACATCCCTGGATTCTGGTACCGTATGAAAGACTGATTAAGTCTCCCAACACAGAACTGGCTTTGATCGCCAACACACTTGGTGTAGAAATAAATAATAAAATTATGAAATGGATAAAAAAACCTTCTTCATCCGTAAAAGGTAAAATACCTGAAAACACAGAAGACCAACTTACAAAATGGAAACACCAGCTTACAAGCCGGCAAATTGATGATATCCTCTCAATTGTGGAGGAAACTGGGTTATCGAGATTTTATTCTGATTCTATCGAACCGGATTATCAGCAGCTTTCGGTATTAAAACAGAATATCTAAAAATATACATAGTGCTGATGTACAGAGCGAATGAATCATCATCTCTTCAAACGACTGGCAAATCTAAATGAATTCTATCGGTATGAGCGTATAAAAAAAGGTATAATCTGCCTGATCATCTGAAGTAGAACATTTTATCGATTGTATGCGATTTATCTTACTGTTGTTACCTGGTATTGCCCTTATTCTCTTTTTGTCATTCTCATCAACATGGGCACAATCGGATGTATTAGTCGAAAAAAAGGATCTGCTCCGGGTTGTCAGCCAGTCAAATGATACTTCCCAATCCGGATTTTACCGGTTTTATACCCACTTTAACAGGGGCTCCGACACTCTCCCATTTTGGCTGTACGCAAACAGGCATGGCCTGATACGTCCGGGCAGCAGTAACAATTTCATCACCGGATTTGCCGGTGAAACAAAACTTACCCCCGATCATTCCAGTTCTTCTTTCCGATTAGGCACTGAACTGGTAAATCGATTCTCGGACCTGGACAATACACTTCATTTTCAGCAACTTTATGGCACGGCACAGTATCGTAAATTAAAACTGAGGGCCGGCCGGTTTTACCGGATGAATGATTTTGACGCATCTCTTGAAGGACTCACAACCGGATTTTTTGTGGAAAGCCATAATGCCACTCCATATCCCCGAATAAGCCTCGAAACGGATGGTTTTGCAGAAGTACCCAAAACCGGGGGCGGACTTCTGATTCGTTTCCGCTATTCCGAAGGACTGCTTGAAAGTGACCGTACCATTTCATCTCCATACATACATCATAAATCACTACAGTTAAGAGCGGCATTCAACCGTCTGTCGATACAGATGGGTATTTTTCATAGTGTGATATGGACAGGAATTGATGAAGAACACGGACAACTACCCCGCGGATTTGATGACTATATGAGGGTTGTTTTTTCACGTTCTGCTGCAGAAGATAGTGGAGTTAATATCAGTGAAAAACTGAACCGTTTGGGTAATACAATTGGTGTTTATGAAGCCGGATTTACCTATCAGGCATCACACCTTCGAATTGTGGGCTATCGTCATCTTTTTCTTGAAGATGAACTTTCCGTGAAGCTGCAGAGCCCCTGGGATGGGATTTGGGGACTGGGATTAATTCGCAATGAAAAAAAGAGTCCGGTGCGGGCCATTGTGTATGAACACATGAATAGTATCCGTCAGGAATCAAGAAAAGGTCTAGCCCAGGGACGCGCGAGTTTCTATAATCATGGAATCTATACGGATGGCTGGAGTTACCATGGCAGACTGATGGGCAATCCGCTTTTTACATTTGATCCTGAAGAGAGAGATGTTTTTAACAATGTGATGATTGCCCATCATGTAGGGGCGACAGGTGATTTATCACGCCGTGTATCCTATCGCACAATGCTTACATTCAGCCGAAATTATGGTGTATGCGAAGACCAAATTATAACCGGACGATGCGGCATCATGCCTGGCGAACGGGTGCCGGATGATTATGAAATCAGGCCGAGAGGCGAACTGAGGGAAGACCGTACATCTGCCCTGATCGAATTTAACATACTGTTAAATACAGATCATAATTTGAAGCTTCACACCAGCTTTGCCGCAGATGCCGGTGAATTTTGGGACCGGCGATTTGGATTTATGGCTGGCTTTTCTATTGGAAATTAATTCAATCTAACTTTTTCAAGTTTTTTTGAGAATTTGGCCGATAAACATATTAACAATCTCACAGTAATAAATATGCCGGATTAAAATGATTGTCTATTTTCTATTCTGATTTCATCTTTAGCCTAAATTCATAATTTTAGCTGATTATATCCGAAAACTCATTTTTAATACACAAAATAAATAGATTATGCCGGAAATTACCGTGCTGATGCCGGTCTATAATGCTGAAAAGTACCTGAGCCAATCAATAGAGAGCATTCTGTCGCAATCTTATTCAGACTTCGAATTCCTGATGATTGATGACGGGTCAACTGACAGTAGTGTTGAGATTATCAATTCTTATAAAGACAGCCGCATACGTCTTGTTAGAAATGAACAAAACCTGGGCATAAGCGAGACTTTGAACAAAGGAATTGAACTGGCCTCCTGTGATTTAATTGCAAGAATGGATGCCGATGATATCAGTCTGCCTGAGCGTCTGATGAAGCAGTATCACTATATGAACGAAAATCCAGATGTGAGTCTCGTATCCACAAATATTGAAAAAATTACCGGGGACGGTGAAACCATTCATATATTTGAGGCGAATCCGGATTTTATGTATTTCAATCTTACATTTCATTGTTATGGAATATATCACCCAACTGTGATGTACAGAAAGCAGGCCGTTCAAAGTGTGGGAATGTATCCTTTAGCCCATTCTGAAGATTTCCGGCTCTGGTCCAAGCTCATCAGGAAATATCTATTTTATAACATTCCGGAAATTCTGGTCAAATACAGAGTATCGGAACAAAGTATTTCCCATTCGCGCCTTTTTAACGAGTATAAAGATGACGAAAAACTGAATATTATGGATAATCTAAGGTATTTTGCAGGGGAGGAGTATAACATTCCTGATGAATGGGTGGAAGCCTATCGCAATAATTTTGACCCTCTCACCAAGCCGCCAAAAATTAAAGAGATGGTAAAGTGCATCAGAGAACTGAATCTGATTACTGATCACATCTTAGCCAAAGATAACATAAACAGAGATCCCGAAGCGATCCGTGCAGCGGCTGCACACAAAAAGAAACACTTGCTGGATTCATTTCTAAAAGAAATTCCTGCGGTATACAGAATTCCACTGCTATTTAAAACCGGTCATTACAGTAAGCTGGGAGATTTACTTGTCAAGGGCCCCTTCAGACGTACTAAAAAATTGATTTCATCTGCCTGAGATGCTCATAGGCTGTCAAAAAAAAATAAACCGAAATATATTCTTATGATTAATAAAATCGCCCGGCTTCTGCCTGTTTCTATTCAAAGGAAATTATACAATGCAGGATTTAAAAAAAGATTTATTCCACCGGTGGGTGAAGTCTCACTCGGAGATCTGAACAGAACCGAGCCCTTTAGCAAAGAATTTGGATTTGACAGAGGTGGCCCTGTAGATCGTTATT
>CAYOLE010000266.1:0-4327 GCA_964404705.1 uncultured Rhodohalobacter sp.
TGTCATTTTCCCGCCTGCAATCGTCGGAGAAGGTTTTTGCAAGCACCAATCTGAATATTCTTATCGAGGAAGTAAAATCAACGTTCCAGGAAACCATTGAAGAAAAAAATGCCACGATCGAAGTACGGGAGATGTGTGATGTAAAAGTCATCGTTTTTCAGTTTCGTCAGCTCATACATAATCTCATCAGTAACGCGCTAAAATTCTCTAAACCAGACGTTCCGCCACATATTATAATTAGCGGTAAAATGGATAAAGGAACGAATTTAAAACATGAACAACTATTACCTGATGCGGACTATTGCTATATTTCAATTTCCGATAACGGAATTGGTTTTGAGGAGCAATACAGTAAAAAATTATTTGAACTCTTTCAGCGCCTTCACAGTAAAGAGGAATATCCTGGAACCGGTATCGGCTTGGCAATCGTGAAAAAAATTACAGATAACCACAATGGTTATATTTCAGCCAGGAGTGAGTTGAAAAAGGGAACAACTTTTGATATATATATTCCTGCAAACTACAAATAACAGGCTGGTAATGAATACCCTGCGCATTCTTCTTACAGATGATGATGAAGACGACAGGATGATCTTTAAAGAATTACTTGAGGAGATGGATATTAAAACCATTGTACGTACAGTGGAAAATGGAACGCAGTTAATGAAATTGATAAATAATAAAAGCACTCCCCTGCCCCACCTTCTGTTTCTCGATTTAAATATGCCCCATAAAGACGGGATAGCATGTTTAAAAGAAATTCGAACCAATGATGCTTTTGATGATATTACCATTGCCATCTATTCTGCATCAAATTGTCAACATGATATTGATGAAACATTTCAGAACGGTGCTAATATTTATATCACAAAACCGAGTAATTATAAAGTACTCAAAAAAGTTTTAAACAAAGCTGTATCGGTTACTCATCTTAAATTGGATACATCTTTTAACAGATCAAATTTCGTTCTTAAGATTTAAAAAAAAATAATTTTATTATTTTACTTTTGTTTATTTTCAATCTGCGGTACAGATTGGTAGCAAAAGACATACAAATAATTCTTCACGACCTGTCATATGGTTTATATCATTTCATTTACAGTTGACTAAATTATCTAAAGTTTTTTGAAATATGCAGGAATTATCACCCGCATGCTTCTCCGTTGCTATACAAACATCTAAAATACCTGCATTATGCCAAGACCTCTTAATATTTTGCTTGCTGATGACGATAAAGACGATTGTTTTCTTTTTGATGAAGCCATTGAAGAATTACCGCTGGCTGTAAATCTTACCATCGTACATGATGGCGAGGAGCTTATGCAGTTACTTACAGATGCACTGGATAATTTCCCCGATGCTCTGTTTCTCGACCTCAACATGCCGCGTAAAAATGGTTTTGAATGTTTATCAGAAATCAGGGGGAATATTAAATTCACCCATCTTCCGATCATCATATTTTCTACCTCATTCGACCCGGAAATAGCGAACCAGCTATATAAAAAAGGTGCATATTATTATATGCGCAAACCGTCAGGCTTTTCAAATCTCAGGAAAGCTATTCACCAGGCACTTACGCAAGTTACAGAATCAGCCAATGGCCAGCCGCCTAAGGAAGAATTTGTACTCACCAGATAGTGATATCTCACGTGATACTTTGCTTGAAAATAGCGGCATAATAAATCTCCCTTTCTTGTGAAGTAGGGGCCGGGTGTGATTGAGTGATATGGTTTTGCGGAAAAATTAGTACAGAAGATTGTAACTTGTTTTAAAACTTAACGATGAATAATCACTTTAGAGTCGTTCTATTTTAGCCGTTGCACCAGTGCGCTGAGGAAAAATCCCTGTTTCCCTGACAATTGATCCTATTTTTAAGAATATTTTTTCATATATATTCCCTTCTTGCTTTCGGTATCTCCAGAGGAAAAGGGGAACATTTTAGTTCGAAATCATTATATCGAAGTCGTTTACAAAATTTGATTTAAAATTTTTACCATCAAATGGACTATAAAAAGTTTTTCGAGCAATCATCCGCAGTTCAAATAGTGATTGACAGAAACTTTACTGTTGTTACTGGCTCCAATGCATTTTTTAAAATGACCGGTACAACAATTGAGAATATCACCGGAAAGAATATTTTTAAAGTATTATCCTTTCAAAAAGATTATGCTGCCAATGAAGGATCTGTACGTGCCTCGTTTGAACGTGTAATCAAGCACAAAACAAACGATATTCTGCCTGTAATCCGATTTGATCTGCCGGCAGCTGAATCAGAGGATGAGAGTCTGGAGGAAAGGTACTGGCGACCTGTAAATTCACCCGTACTTGACGAGAACAACGAGGTGGAATTTATCATTCAGCTGTTTGAAGATGTTACTGAACAGAACAGGGAAGCAGAAAAAATTAAGGACAGCAACGAACGTTTCAACAGGCTGATCATGCAATCCCACTTTGGTATTTCTGTAGTAAAAGGGGAAGAAATGCGGATAGCTCTTGCCAATGATTTGAGCAAAGACCGTTTGGGTATTGAAGAGGATATTGTTGGCAAAACACTGCTTGAAGTTTTACCTGAGATGAAAGACCAGCCCTTCCCTTCCATAATAAAGGAAGTGTATACTACAGGTGTTCCTTTCTCAGCCAAGGAAACTCTTGCCAGGATTAAACGTGATGATGGCACATTAGAAGACCGGTATTTTGATATTGTATTGCAACCCTATCGTGAAACTGACGAAACCATTTCGGGTGTTACCTCTATCGCTTACGAAGTTACAAAACTGGTACGCGCGCGCAACAAAGCCGAGGAAAACGAACATCGTTTTCGTAAGCTTATCGAGGAGTCGCCAGTAGCTACCGCACTTTATACAGGGCCTGATTATGTTGTACAATACGCCAATGATAGTATGCTTGAATATTTAGGCAACGATGAAAACGTGTTGGGAAAACCCTTGTTTGAAGCTGTACCTGAACTAAAAGGTCAGGATTTTCTGCAACATCTAAATGATGTTTATAACTCAGGGGAACCCTATACAGGAGTTGAAAAAAAAGTGAACCTGCAGGTAAACGGCAAACTTCAGCCCTTCTATTTTAATTTTAACTACAAGGCTCTTCGCGATAAGGAAGGAAATATATTTGGTATCCTTAATACTGCAATTAATGTAACTGAAGAGGTGATCGCAAAAAAAGCGATCGAAAAAAGTGAAAAAACGCTGCGGCAGCTATTAGACTGCATGCCGCAAAAAATCTCACATACCGATGATAAGGGGAAGGTTATTTTCTTTAACAAACAGTGGACGGATGATACTGGATTCACACAGAAACAATTAAAAGGGAATAAATGGATCAAAACTGTTCATCCGGATGATTTTCATGAGCTAAAGAATAAATGGATTAAAGCAGTAGACCGGGCAACTGCCTTTGAAGTTGAATGCCGTATTCTTCATAAAGAAAAGGGATACAGATGGCATTTAAACCGGGCTGTTCCGATTAAAGATGAAAACGGAAATCTTATAATGTGGGTTGGAAGCAATACAGATATTCACGAGCAGAAAAAACAGAAAGAAATACTGACGGAATCCGTACGGGAACGAACAAAAGAATTAAAACAGGCAAATGAAGAACTAATTAACCATAATCGGGAGATAGAAAAACGAGAGAAAGAACTGCAGAGGGCCAACAAGGAGCTGGAGTCTTTTGCATATATATCAAGCCATGATTTACAGGAACCATTGCGGAAAATACAAACCTTTGCAGATCGTATCCGCTACAAAGAGAAAAAGAACTTGTCGAAAAGAGGTTTAAATTATTTCGAACGGATGGAATCTGCCGCAGAACGAATGCAAGTACTTATTAATGATTTGCTTGCCTTTTCACGCGTAAATAATGCTAAAAAAGTTTACGACCTGGTTGATCTCAATAAAATTATTGAAGAAGTAAAAGAGGAGTATAAAGACCTAATCGAAAAAAAGGACGCAACAATTGAAGTTTCCGATCTCTGTGAGGCAAAAGTTATTGTGTTTCAGTTTCGGCAGCTCATGAATAACCTTATCAGCAACGCACTTAAATTTTCAAAACCAGACACACCCCCGCACATCAAAATAGATAATGAGGTGGGAAAAGGCAGCGATTTGAATGCAAAGCACCTTTCCTCAAAAGATACCTATTGCCATATCACAATAGAAGATAACGGTATCGGATTCGAGCCCTGTTACAGCGAACGAATCTTCGAAGTATTTCAACGGCTGCACAGCAAAGATTTGTACGAGGGAACAGGCATCGGGCTGGCCATTGTTAAAAAAGTAGTGGATAACCATGACGGCTATATCATGGC
>CAYOLE010000267.1:0-4303 GCA_964404705.1 uncultured Rhodohalobacter sp.
ATTCAAGGATCATATCATCTTCAGGATCCTTCAAAATTGGACGCCATAAAAAATAGACTTCATGCCAGTTTCCAACCAGGCACAAGTAATCTAAAAATTGGCCAATCTGAGACTCACTAAAATTTAGTGTGTGTATCTTTCTAAGCAATATATCTTCATATTCAATGACAAGTGGAACCGACAAATTGATTTCAAATTTGGCAGAATCCAGCAAAGATAACAATCGATAAGAAGCACCTCGCCTTGACCTAAGTGCCGAATAAATAATATTTGTATCTAATACAATTTGTGGAACTGACATATGGTATTATATACAATACCATAAAAAGTAACAAGTGTCGATTTAGTTTTAGGTAGGATAACATATTCTTGATGAACTTATCCCATTTCAATAAATATCACAATATTGGTCAATAGTTAATCTATTGCTAAAATTCAACTAAAAATGTTCAATATCATGCTTCGATAAAAAATTTATCGAACATTTCTTTTAGGAATCCCATTCTCAGAGATCTTACTCATATTTCCATTATCTATTTACAGGTAGGGAAGAATTATGTAAAAAAGAAAGGCTAAGCGTGAAAGGCTGTTTGTACCTATACTGGTACCATAAAATAAAAAAGCCTTGCATCCGTCAGCTGACGGATACAAGGCTTCAAGTGCCCTGGAATGGAGTCGAACCATCACGACCGTTAGGTCACACGCCCCTCAAGCGTGCGCGTCTACCAATTCCGCCACCAGGGCTTTTTTAGTAACAAGACTTCAAAGATAGGAGTTTTTGGAGGTAAATGGAAAGAGGCGAATTAAAATATGCGGGCATTTAAAAAGTTGATATCAATCAATTCATTGAGTGATTGTCATTTTTCCGGATCTATTGTGTTAAAGAAAGATGATCAGGTATTTGGTAAGTTTTTACTGGCCTCGTGAGTCCAGTTAAATTTCATAGCCGATTTTTAAATCTTTTCAGACTTCCTCTCAATGGAAGAACGAACAATTGCTGTTATATCCTTATACTTTTTTTGTTGGATCAATAATCCGGGATTCAGCCAGGATCCGCCAACGGCAAGTACACTTTCACAATTAAGATAGGAATCCATATTCTGCTGATTTATTCCTCCCATCGGAATGAATTTCATTCCTGTATGAAGATAGGGAGCTTCGATTTTTTTGATATAATCAGCCCCGCCAGCGCTTTGAATGGGAAATAGTTTTAAAACTTCAAAACCGTCAGCAAAAGCGCATTCTATTTCAGACGGTGTTATAACCCCTGGAATAAATGGGAAGTTTTGCTCAAAGGCTTTACCGGCAACTTCTTTATTATAGCCGGGAGCCAGCCCAAACTCAGCTCCGGAATCTGCCGCTTCTTTCAGATTTTCTGTCGTTAAAATAGTGCCGGCGCCAATATGCATCTCTGGATACGTTGTTGCAATAGCCGAGATAGATGACGCTGCAGACTGAGTGCGAAAAGTAATCTCCATTACCGTCAGACCGGCTTCCAGAAATGCCTCAGCTACCCGGAGGGCGGTGTCTGCCTCTGTAAGCGTAACGGCAGGCAGAAGTTTACTTTTAAAAATGGATTGAAGCATATCAAAGGTAAATTAACCGGATCGATGATAAAGTTGTTACGGATTTCTTGTTTCGGCCCATCCCCGTATAAACCCGACGAATTGAGCAACATCGGTAACATTTTCATCCCAGTTGGTTTCGTATTCGATTGAAATATTGCCGCCAAAATTTTGCCGTTTCAGCTCTTCCAGCACGGCCGGGAGATCAGCCACACCTGTTCCGGCAACCGTATCTTCTCCATCTGCTCCCCACTCATCAACATCGGTAAAATGCATGCTGATAATCCGGCCTTCAAGTAATTGAAGGGCTTCAACCGGATCAACATCCGAGCGGATATAATGCCCGATATCAGCGCTCACCCCAATACGTGAATCGCGTCCCTCAATCATACTCAGTACATATTCGGGATCCCAGTGACGATAATCGGGGTTGTCTGCCCTGGGCGGATGATTATGTATGGCAACTGGTATATCATACTCTTCTACCATTCTCTCAACTAAATCCATCGATTCCATTGGAGGCTCCGAGGAGATCGCTTTTACTCCCAGTTTTTTGGCAAAATCGAAAACCCTGCGTTGCTCAGTTTCGTCATTTGGAAGGGGGATTACGCCAAAGTTAACAACCAGTATATCATGTTCTTCAAGTTTACTTTTAACCTCATCAATAATCTCATCGGATGCATCAGGTGTAAATATTGTAGTATCGTTTTCATCCGGGCGAAGTTTCTGACCCCGATAAAGCTCTATAATACGTCCCCCTGCTTTCGCCGTTTTTTCGATGGCCTCATGTACGGAAAACCGATTAAAGGTATAGGCCTGCACTCCAACAGCAAATCCGCCGATCAGATGGGTTTCAGGAATATCAAACTGGATTGAATCAATATTTTGTTCTTTTTCTTCTGCATTAAAATTTAAAATGAAAACAACAGATAATGCAGTCACTGTCACACTGAGAAGGAGGAGTAGTTTTTTAATCATGAGAGTACATTTTAATGGATTTTCTTTTTTTGAATAGTTGCAATTACTGCCTGTAGTATCTGTATAAAATTCCGAATAAAAAACTAAAAGAAGGTTCTGCAAAGCCTTCGAAAGAGTTCATCAAAAAACCTGAGCCTGTTATTACCCTCTATTTCGTTTTGTAGAAATCAATAAACTCTTCTTTATTCTGATGCATTCTACAAAAACCAGCTTATTACAAGAACAATGATAACCCCGGTAACTCCGATAATGGTTTCCATGATCGTCCATGATTTAAGGGTCTGCTTTTCAGTCAGCCCCATGTACTCTTTTACAAGCCAGAAGCCAGAATCGTTAACATGAGACAGAACCGTGGCTCCACAAGCAATGGCAATAACTATGCAGCCTATTAATGGTGGAGAATAACCTCCCGCCTCGATGACGGGTGCAATCAGTCCGGCAGAGGTAACCATGGCAACTGTTGCCGATCCCTGTGCCACACGGATCACAGTTGCAACGAGAAAGGCGAACAGAATAACCGGCAGGTTGGTGCTGCTCATTACATCAACCAAAACTTCACCAACTCCGGTTGATACAAGCACACGACCAAACACCCCGCCTGCCCCGGTAAGCAAAATAATCATACCAACCGGTTCCATCGATCGGGTGGCAACCCGCTGCACTTCCTCACGCGTAAATCCAAGTTTGGTTCCTAAAAAGTAGAACGCCATTAAAATGGAAATCATCAGCGCTGTAAATGGATGGCCAATAAATGACATCCACACACTGGCAATATGTTCCTCGCCCAGCCAGACGTCTGATAATGTATTCGTAAGAATCAAAATAAGCGGTACAATAATGATAGCCACGGCAATTCCAAAACCGGGCTCTCTCCTTTTTTTGCCCTCTTCATTTCCGGGTATTTCCGGAATCATATTTTCAGGCACATTTACATGAATTCGTTCCCCTATAAATTTGCCAAAAAAGATTCCTCCAACTATGGTTGAGGGTATACCGGCTACTAATCCGAAAAATATTACCCACCCTAAATCAGCCCCTATTAATGCAGCTACCGCAACCGGACCGGGAGTAGGCGGAATAAAGGAGTGGGCCACAGCCATACCTGCGGCAAGCGGGATTCCATATCTTAAAATAGATTTACCGGTACGTTTGGTAATGTTATACACAAGGGGGATAAATAGTATAAGTGCCACTTCAAAAAATACCGGGATGGCTACAATCAAACCGATAAGGGAAAGAGCCCAGGGTGCTTTTCTCTCCCCAAAGCTTTTGATGATTGTATTTGCAATCTGTCTTGCACCCCCTGATACCTGGAGCATTTCCCCGATCATGGTACCAATTCCAATTACCACTGCGATGTATCCCAGAATTCCACCCATACCTTCCTGAATGGTATCGATAATTTCCCCGATCGGAATTCCCCCGGCAACAGCAGCAAGCATACTCACCAGCAGCAAAGCTATAAATGCCTGCATTCGAACGACAATGATGAGAAGCAACAATACAAGAATGCTGACAATGGTGAGGCCGATCAGAAAAGCTGCAGACATATGTAATTATCTGTTAGGGTGGTTTGATATGGTGTAGGTCACAGAAAGCCGCGGTGTGCTCATCTCAGGTTGGATATCTCAAATATTCATCCATATTTCTCCCAAAAAAAAGCATACCGCCCAACAGGTCTCGACTGTTCTGTTTGCCCGGCTTTAATTACTAATTATTATTGACTTTATCCAATCGAGAGTAATAATTTTTCAGATGAA
>CAYOLE010000268.1:0-4265 GCA_964404705.1 uncultured Rhodohalobacter sp.
TGAAGTATCGAATTGAAGAATTAGATCCGGAATTCTTTGCAAAAACTACTCCTGAGATGGGATGGGCAAGTTTTTCGAATGGAGAATTTATCAGTAGCCGAACTTCAACCGCTCTTTTCACCGGCTGAAACTGAAACTATCCCATACTTTCGTACCGGGCTATAGTACTGGATTTCTGGCCCTGTATCAATTCTTATATCGGACTCACGTTATTTATAATCAGTAGAGGATTTATAATCAGAACAGGATCGAAAATCGCCCGGTCCCCTGTCCTCCGTCCCCGGTCTAAACCTCCCTATTTTTCTCTTCAATCCATCTGGACATAAACCGGGTGCTGGCCATGGTATGATGCATCAGCATGGCACCGGTAAAATTTTGCCGGCGATGCTTTCCGATATCATTCAAAAGGCCATCAAGACGCTCCCTTAATTTTTGCCTGAAAACTTTTGCGGGAAATCGCTGATTGATAATCGCAACACATTGCTGCTGAGCTTTTAACCAGGCAGAACGGTCTGTATAAAACCGGATGGCAGATTGAACAAACGTCTGAGGATCATCCGTGATATCCCCCGGCCATGGAAATTCTCCGTTTATCCCTTCAGCACCCACAGAAGTTGTAACAGACGGTGTTCCGCACTGCATCGATTCCATCAATTTTCCTTTTAGTCCCGCACCAAACCGTAACGGGGCCAGGCATACCCTGGCTTTACTCAGTTCCGTTTTTGCATCCTTTGCCCTGCCTTTAACTAAAAAGCCTGCTGACGGATCGTGCCACTGTTTTACCTTGCGGGAGGGGTACGCGCCAAAGATACGAAGTTCCGCTCCGGGCAACTCATTCCGAATGGCCGGCCACAGCTCTTTCTTTAAATAAAGTACCGCATCGAGATTGGGCTTGTGCCTGAAATTTCCAATGGATACAAAACCTTCGCGTTCTTCATAAGAAGGCCTTGATTGAATGTGCTCCTGATTAATGGGATCCAGCATGTAGGGCAGATAAAACAATAGCTCTGAATGAACTCCAAAATGATGAATCAGCAGATCAACTTCTGCTTCTGAGATAATTAGTGACAAATCGGACCGATACACTGAGGCAACTTCCCGTTTGGCGAAATCAGAAAAAAGATAGTCAGAAGTAAATTCCAGGCCATCCTTAACAGCCTTTTCCCGCCCATACCGCAAGCAGTGAAGATCTTCCATATCCAGGACCCGAATAGCGTCGGGTGTACATGCATGAACCCGCCAGCCAAATTGTTCTTCCGTCATGAACCTGTCGAAAAGAACCATTTGCGGATTCAGAGTAATTATAAATTCATCGAAACTTTGATCATTCATTTTAATCGTTTCAGTTTGAATATCAAACACCCCAAGATTTTCCATATATCTGGATGCGTTTGCGGTACTGGCAAATGTAATCTGCCAGTCATCGTCTTTAAAAAAACGGATGAGTTGCATCATCCGGCTGCCGGCTGCCGAAGACGCGGGTTCAGGCCATACAAACCCGATGATTAATAGTTTTTTAGATGGGATCATGCAATTGTTCCACCTCTGCAGGAACTTTAGATTTGAATACCGATAGTGTAAAGTCAGTTTTTTCGTTATTGGTGTAATGGTTATCTGGTTTTTCAGATTCAGATCTGATTATAAAATGCCCTTGATAACCACTAACTGATATACCCATAACTACAATTGTGCAAGCAGCAGAACTGTATCTTCACGAGATGAATATAATATTAATCCAGCCAATTTCACGCAGCGGTAAAACTTTTACATTTAACTATAATCCGGGCGATGATTTACTGAAAATCAATCAACTGATATCTAATCCATCAGATTATTGTCCTCTCTATTCCCACAAAAAACTCTCTGTGGTTTCACCCCATATCTCTCAGATATTCCAGGCCAGATTTGACCAGGACCTTCTCCGCCAGCCGGCGGATTCGGATTCTGGCAGGTCTTCACTCCCTCCTCAAAGTACTTAACCCGCTCTCCCTCTCGGGTTCACACTTCCCACCGCAAACAGAAAACGCTATGGTGAAGACTGAGTCTGCCAATGAATAAATTCATTTGACTAATGTTGGATTTCACCTTTCCTTATATTGTTATATTGACGAATGATAAAATCAACCCATTAGAGAACATCAAAATGCAAAAAATACATTTTATCCTGTTATCCGCCCTGTTTATTTTAACCATTCTAATAGTTGGATGTGGAAACGAACAAGGCCAGGCATCCTCCGGTCAGGAACTGAATAATCCCAACAATCATATTTTAGTTTTTTCCAAAACTGATGGATGGAGGCACGACTCTATCGAGGCAGGTCAAAATGCTCTGCAGCGGCTTGGCGAGGAAAATAATGTAAACGTAACCGTAAGCGAAGACGCCGAACTGTTTAATGCGGACACGCTTGCTCAGTATGATGCTGTAGTTTTTTTAAACACAACCGAAACCTTGTTCAACCAGGATCAGAGAGATGCGTTTAAAGCCTATATACAGGATGGAGGGGGTTTTGTAGGTGTACATTCCGCAGCCGATACAGAGTATGACTGGCCCTGGTACGGCGATCTTGTGGGTGCCTGGTTCGACAATCATCCACCCGGTATTATAAATGCGGATGTGATCGTTCAGGATCAAAATCATCCCGCCACCCAAAACTTACCCACTGAATGGAACCGGGATGATGAATGGTACAATTACCAGGGATTCGGCGATCATATTAATGTTCTGATGACGCTGGATACCGATAGTTATGAAGGCAGTGATCATCCGGGCAATCATCCAATTGCATGGTATCATGAATATGACGGCGGACGCTCATTTTATACGGGATTAGGCCACACTATTGAATCCTATTCCGATGAACTTTTCCTGGATCATATATGGGGTGGAATAAAGTATGCAATGGGTCATGAAGAGTGAAAATAGTTTAGAAGGTCAGATAACTTTTTAAATTAGCATGAAATGAATTAACCATGAGTAAAACCATTCTTCACTTTGGAGAAATGCTGTGGGATCAATTTACTGATTACAGGCGGGCAGGCGGATCACCTTTTAACCTAATGATGCATCTCCATTATTTGAAGAACACATCTCTTCTGATCAGCGCTGTTGGGAGGGATGAGCTGGGCAGCGAACTACTGGATATTATATCCCGAAAAGAAGCGGATAAACGTTACATTCAAAGATCCGATTATCCTACCGGTACGGTAACCGTTCAGATGGATCAAGAGAATGAACCTTCTTATACAATCCATAAACGAGTGGCATGGGATTTTATAGAACCTCCAAAAGATCTCAACCGGCTTACATCAACTATTGACGCATTCACGTTTGCTACGTTGTCGCAGCGAAGTTCCACAAACCGGATTACTCTGCAGAAGATAATTTCTCAGTTGCCCGCTAACTGTCTCTATTTTTTCGATGTAAATCTCCGGCCGCCATTTATCAGTAAGCCGGTTATCGAGTTCTCATTGAAGAAAACGCACTACGTTAAAATGAACCGTTCCGAATGGGAAAATATAGGAGAATTGCTTGATATTGATTCAGAATCAACACTCCTTGAATCCTTTGCTCTTGAAGGAATGATTCTGACTCTTGGCGGTGACGGTTCCATCTACTTCGACAAAAACGGATCTCACTATATCGAAACGGCAGCAAATATTTCGCTCGATTCCGGAGATTTTGTAGGTGTGGGTGATGCATTCTGGGCTTGTTTTATTCATCACACACTCCACAATACATCCTGGGAGGAAACGCTTCAGAAAGCAAATCGCTATGCAGGGTGGGTAGCTGAGCAAAAAGGGGGAATTCCGGACCCGGAGGAAGAAGTGATTAAAACCGTTCTTTAAATCTCACAAAAATGGCCACTTGGGGGTTCTCGCAGCGGCGCAACGGCGCAAAAGAATGTTGGTTTTATAGTCTTTGGCATGATTGTCACCTGACACTGCACCTTTGCGCCTTCGCGTGAAAATTTTTGTGAATCTCGCAGCGGCGCAACAGCGCGGAGAATGTGGGATTATAGCCTGTTGATAGGATTATACTTTTACAGCACCTTTGCGCCTTCGCGTGAAAATTTTGTGTATCTCGCAGCGGCGCAACGGCGCAAAGAATGTTGGTTTTATAGTCTTTGGCATGATTGTCACCTGACACTGCACCTTTGCGCCTTTGCGTGAAAATTTTTGTGTATCTCGCAGCGGCGGGAAGAGTCTTTGGTCTGCCTTATTTTTCATAATAAATTGATCTTCATTTTAACGTTTTGTAACATTTA
>CAYOLE010000269.1:0-4258 GCA_964404705.1 uncultured Rhodohalobacter sp.
GACTTATGAATGGTCCTTCGCTGATAATCCGTCGCAAGACGGATAAATATCAATAGCCCCGATTGGAAAATCGGGTTAAAGTTTGGAGCGAAAATCAAAGACCCCGGATGGGGTCGAATAACTAACCTAACCCAGTTTACCAATAACCACATTTTCACTTATATCAAGCTTTCTCAAGTGAATTAAGAGCCTCACTAACTGGCTTATCACCTTTCAGAACATCAAAAACCTTATAATAAGTGTGTTTATTTTCGAGAGACTCCGCGATCACATTCGCCACGTCTTCTCTGGGAATTTCACCACTTTCAAGTTTACCCACATCAATTTTGCCGGTCCCCTCTTCGTTGGTCAGTCTGCCCGGTTTTATAATCGTGTAATTCAGTCCGCTGTTGAGCAATGCTTCATCCGCTTCTTTTTTTGCTTGTTGATATGCCTGGAACTCCCTGTTTCCGCGGGGTTCATCCAGACCCATGGCGCTTATCAGGATATAGCGCTGAATACCGTTTTTTGCGCACGCCCGCATCAGCTTGATCGCACCATCGCGGTCCACCGACCATTTACGTTTCGTTCCGCTGCCCGGTCCCGCACCGGCAGCAAACAGAACAGCATCCACATTGCCTACAGCATCAGAAATATCCGTTCCCAATTCGATGTTGTACAAAACAGGCTCTACATTCATGATTTCCAGCGTTTCTACCTGCTCCTCTTTTCGGATAATACCACGAACAGAATGACCTCGTTTAATTAGTTTCGGATGCAACAAACGTGCAATTTGACCATGCGCTCCCACAATCGTAATTTTCATAACTCTTTTTGATTTTTGATTAACATTTTATGCAAAACCTCTCCTTCGAATAAATATATATGAAGGTAGTTTGAAATAAGAATGACTAAGGAAGTATCCCTCCGGCAGCTGACGGAGGGCAAGTTGTCAGTGTCCATCTCATATATCACAACATAAACAAAAAGAAGAAAATTTAGTCTTCATACAAAGATTAGTAACCAACCATCAAATAACTTACTTACTCCCTTTCATCATTTTAAAAACGGCCTTCAGTTTCGTGCGGCTCATCATGGAATCGATAAAATTAAACTGTCCCGCTGAGAGCTTTTCTCCACCGTCGATCGTGATAGATTCACCGGTGATATAAGGTGCGAGGTCACTCATCAGAAATGCAGCAAGATTGGCCAATTCTTCATGATCACCATACCTGCCGGCCGGTATTTTATCAAGATATTTTTTCTCAAACTTTTTAGTTGGAAAAAGACGCGTCCAGGCTCCCTCGGTCGGAAACGGGCCCGGAGCAATGGCATTGACCCGGATATTGTACTCGGCCCACTCAAATGCGAGGGATCGGGTCATTGCCAATACTCCAGCCTTGGAACAGGCGGAGGGCAAAACAAACGCCGATCCGGCATCTTCAGCATACGTTGTTACGATGTTCAGAATGTTTCCTTTTTCTTTCTGTTTGATCAGGTGATTTCCGAAATGATGAGTGCAGTTAAAACTTCCGTGGAGCACAATATCCACAATCGCCTTAAATCCGCCCGGCGACAAATCCTCCGACGCACTCAGAAAATTGCCCGCCGCGTTATTCACCAGGCCGGTAACTTTTCCAAAATCCTGAATAATCCCTTTAAACATCTTACCCACTGCTTCATAATCCCGTACATCAGTAACATAGTAACGGACGTTTGTTCCGTGCTCCTTCAATTCTTCCGCCGCATTTTGAAGTTTATTCTCCGTACGACCGCAAATTGCGATATCCGCACTCAGCTTTGCGAATTTATTCGCCATGGATAAACCCAGCCCGCTCCCGCCGCCGGTGATGAGGATTACTTCGTTTTGCAGAGTTTCTTTTTTGAACATGAGAGATAGAATATGGTAAATGGTAGATGGTTGATGGATTGGTAAATGGTAGATGGTAGATGGATTATAGTAGATGGTAGATGGTAGATGGTTAATGGATTATGGAAAATCGTATTAATTTGATTTATGGTAAGCTCAGCTTTTTGATGAGTGCATGAATCATTTTTTCGATTTTAACCAGTTTGTTTTCAAGGTTTTGAAAATCAGTTTCAGAAAGAAAGTGTATGTTTTTCGAAATTAGTAATTGTGTTTCCAGTTCATAGCAGGATCCCTTAGCAATATTCAGGAATTGAATGAACTCTTTTTGATATTGTCTTCCTGCTCCCTCCGCAATATTTGAACTTATCGATACCACAGATCGCCGGATTTGTGATGTTATACCATATCGTTCAGAATCAGGAAAATGTTTTGTTACCTCATACAAATCTGTCGCCAAATCTATTGCTTCTTTCCAAATATTCAGTCGCCTGAAATTATTCATATTCCTTACGTTTTGAATTCATATTTACTAACTGTATGAGCACAAAACCAAAGAGTTCTTACACTTTTTTTTAAAAAAATCACGAAGTATCCGGTAGTTCCATCTACTATAGTCCATCAACCATCTACTAAACTCTCTCAAAAATACCCGCGGCGCCCATACCACCGCCTACGCACATGGTCACCATGCCGTAGCGTTTGTTGAGGCGTTTGAGATCGTGCAGGATTTGGGTGGTGAGCTTGGCTCCGGTGCAGCCCAGCGGGTGACCCATCGCGATTGCTCCGCCGTTGATGTTTACTTTTTCGGGGTCAAGGCCCACCTCCCGGATCACCGCGAGCGCCTGCGCTGCGAACGCTTCATTCAGTTCAACGAGGTCAATATCCCCGAGAGTGAGACCTGTCTGTTTCAATACTTTCGGGATCGCTTTAACAGGACCAATTCCCATAATTTCCGGGGGAACTCCGGCTACGGCAAAACCAAGATATTTTGCCATCGGTTTCAGGCCTAACTCGTTGGCCCTTGAACGGGTCATCACCAGCACACCGGCGGCCGCATCGTTCATCTGTGAGGAGTTACCCGCTGTCACAGATCCCCCATCTTTAAAAACCGCCCGCAAACTGCTCAGCGCATCGAATGTAGTGTCTCTCCTGGGGCCTTCATCCTGCTTGAATGTAAAACGCTCCTCTTCCACTTCACCGTCAGCTGTCACAAATTTATGGACCACCTCTATGGGTGTGATTTGCTCATCAAAGTATCCTTTATCCCAGGCTTTAATCGCTTTTTCATGACTTTTAAGCGCAAATTGATCCTGATCCTGCCGGCTCACATTATAATTCTCCGTGACGTTTTCAGCGGTGAGTCCCATGCTGATAAACACCTCTGGCCGATCTTTAGCAAGATCGGGATTTGGCTGAAATGAGATCCCTCCCATCGGCACCTGGCTCATGCTTTCGGAACCGCCGGCAATAATCATCTCTGCCCCGCCAGACAGTATCCGTTCCGCCGCCATCGCAATCGTCTGCAATCCCGAGGAGCAAAACCGGTTGATAGTCATGCCCGGAACGCTGTCGGGCAGTCCTCCCAAAAGAGCGCTCTGGCGCGCCATATTCATTCCCTGCGATCCTTCCGGAAACGCGCATCCCACAATCACGTCATCGATCATTTCAGGCTCAACTCCGGGCGAGTGCTTTAGCAGATCTTTAATGATTTCGCCCATAAGTGTATCGGGCCTCGTAAAACGAAGTGATCCTTTGTTGGCTTTTCCGCATGCTGTTCGCTTGGCCGCTACAATTACAATTTCTTTGCTCGGTGAGTTTTTTGAGTTTTGAGTCATGAGAGATGGATTTGAAATTCCTGAGAAGGTTACTATTAATCATAGCTCACTAACTGAGAATAACAAAACAATCGTACAAAATGAATTGTATCAAGTTTTAGTTATTTCGTTAGAGCAGTCATTAGACTTAGAGCCTGTTAAGCTGCAGATTTATAAAAAAACGTTGATATCCACTGTATGTGTTTTTTGCATAATCGGATAGTGAAAAATTATCTACTGGTAATTTTAACTACGCACTGTCCTTACTACATTCCTTAGATGCGAGCGCTGAATCAAATTTGTACTTTATGTATATAATAGATCGGACATCAACTTGATCATACACTATCTTCAAGAGCTTTATGAATAAAACAGAAAAATCAGAACATCAATTCTATACTGATTCACCTACAGATGTAATCGATTTTTTTGAAACGTCTGTGGAAGAAGGATTAACCACCGAACAATATCAAAAGAAAGTTCAACAATACGGCTCGAACCGCTTGGTTGAATCTGATCCGATAAGTACCTCACGGATTTTTTTCGAACAATTTAAAAGTGTAGTCATCCTGGTATTGTTAGCCGCTGCAGTGAT
>CAYOLE010000270.1:0-4173 GCA_964404705.1 uncultured Rhodohalobacter sp.
TGAGTCATCGGATGAGTCAATCCCAAGTCATTACAATTTGAATTTAAATTCATTTATTCGAGAAAACTCATCCGATGATTATTCCCTGCAACCAACCGTTTACAGCTGACATCACAATAGGAACACTAAAAACGGTAAGCGACTGATTCAAAACTATATAGTAAGTTAATGCTCATTATGAGCTTTTTGTACTGGCTATGGATATCCGATGTCATAAAGAGGTGAAGATCGGTGATATAAGATCATCGGGGTATTTCTGAATTGCTAATTTTTCGCCAATCTTGTATCGGAATTTACCGGCTAAATCAAACCGGAAGAAAACCGGAAGATCATGGGAATATCTATTCATTATTCTATGAGTGAATTCATAGAAACAAGAACAAAACAGGATTGACCTTATGAGTACTGCAACAACACTTGACGAAAAATCAGTAACAGATGCCGTAAAAGAGATGTATGAAGACGTGGCCACCCGGCCCGGCCAGGAATTTCACTTTCCAACGGGCCGAAATTCATGTCTGAACCTGGGTTATTCACAAGAAGAACTGGATGCCATTCCGGAAAGTGCCACGGAATCTTTCGCGGGAGTGGGATACCCTTTTCTTGGTGATTTAATCCGACCCGGCCATACCGTCCTTGATATCGGCTCGGGTTCTGGCGTGGATGCAATCGTTGCCGCCCAAAAAACCGGTTCAGACGGTAAGGTTTTCGGGATCGACATCACCGACGCCATGATTGAAAAAGCCCGCCGGAATATCGCCGAAACAGATCTCAGGAATATTGAAATTCTGAAAGGCAAGGCCGACGATATCCCTCTTGGGGATGAAACCACTGATGTTGTAATCAGCAATGGTGTGATTAACCTGGTACCTGACAAAAAGAAAGCATTTAAAGAGATCTTCCGAATTCTAAAACCTGGCGGAGGTTTCCAGATTGCCGATATCGTTCTCACGAAACCGGTGTCTGAAAAATCCAAATCCAACGCCCAGCTCTGGGCCGAATGCATTGTAGGTGCTGAACCTGTGGATGATTATGCCGGGCTGATCCAGGAAGCCGGATTTAAAAACATATCCATAATTGATCGGCTGGACTACTTTGCTGACAGTGCAAATGAAAGCACAAAAAAAGCTGCAAAAGGGCTTGGAGCTCATACCATTGTTATCACAGGTCAAAAAGAGTAAATCCATCAGAAGAAACATATGATAATTTCAATTCTCAATAATCAAATCATTCACTTAATCGAGGAGGCTTATTATGTATTTCACAAAACTCACAACCTTATTGTCTGCAATCATATTTGTTTTTGCAGCCTTCCTTGGAATGGATCACAATTCTGAGATATTCCCGGCTTCAGACAATCTGCAAACTGATGAAGTTACGATCACCGGCCAGTTATCAGGTTTTGACTGTGCCGTTGTCGGTGTACTTTGCCCCACAACCCACCGCGGTGCAGATTATACTACCGGGGTATTTACCAACGATGAATCATTCTACTTTATCGTCAATATTCCCCAAAGCTTTCTTCAGCAGCATTTCCGGGAAACCGTTGAAATAGAAGGGACGGTATATCCTCCCTATGAGAAAGCGGTTGAACCGGAAAAAATCCATGTGGTCGAAGACAATGACCGCAGACTGGTGTACGAAGAGGGCTACTTCATCGATGAAAACAACCGGCGAGCAACATTCCAGAATGGTGAGTATCGTGATGGACGCTGGACTGCATCGGATATGAAATAATATTTCCGGGAATAATCTCTCACTGTATCAATAAATATTCAATATTCACTTTAACTTTAAATAAATCCGTAAATCATGATTTCACAATTTAAAAAATATAACCTTTCACTGATTCTTATATTCTTTCTGCCTGTAATGTTGACTGCACAGGAAATCGCGGATGAAGGTCCCGATCATCACCTTACTTATAAAGCCGGCGAAATTGACTGGCAGCCGGGCCCTGCTTCTGTAGAAGAGGGGATTGAGGTTGCTGTGCTGGAAGGAAATCCCTCCGAAGAGGGCGTTTTTACCCTGCGCCTCAAAATTCCTGATGGGGGGTTTATCGCTCCGCACTGGCATCCCAACGTGGAACGCGTCACGGTAATTTCCGGAACGTTTTTACTGGGATCCGGTGAAGAAATGAACAGACAGGATCTTCTGCGACTTGAACAGGGAAGTTACACATCCATGCCTCCCGAAATGGTACATTACGCTTTTGCAGAAGGAGAAACAGTTATACAACTGACCTCTGTCGGGCCGTGGATTATTAATTATGTGAATCCCGAAGAAGATGATCCGAGAGAGCGAACCCGATAACAAATGCAAACTTTTTTCTGCCCGTTTTTCCGGTGAGATATTCTTCAATAGAAGATAATAAACCGGAATAGCGGGTTTTTTTTTATATTTGAAGGTTGTGCAATCAGTTGAGCTACAGGCATCCCTTAAAAACCGAAGCCTGAAGGAATCCGGGTTTAAACCCCTCACGCATTTCGCTGAACGTTCATACGATCTCTTATTGCGAAAGTAGATTGTGGATTGCTTTTCTCTATTTTCTTTACTTCATCGCCACCCGCGGAATTGCATTTGGCAAACGGCTCACCAACTCATTGTTGATAGCATTCGTGAATTCAGCGAATGATCGAATGCTTATCACATGATTATTCTGGCGGCCGATAAGAATAACTTCATCTCCCACTTCGGTATCCCTGATATGGGTAACGTCTACCATAAACACATTCATATTAATGAGCCCGACAACCGGAGCCTTTTTCCCCCGGATAATTACTTCTCCGCGATTGGAAAGTGCCCGGGGATAGCCGTTGCTGTAACCGAGAGGAAGCACGGCAATTTTCATATCCTGTGGTGCCTGGTAGCTTGTTCCATACCCAACAAACTCGTCTTTTTTTAGCAGTTTGATGTGCATCACATCCGTTTTCCAGGTGAGAACCCGCTTAAGCGGGGCATCTCTTTTCTTGCCTGTCTGCTGCAGATGCAGATTATAGATATCGGGGCTGGGCCACATTCCGTATTGCGCGGTTCCAATACGAACCAGATCCATTACCGTATCGGGAAAAGCCAGGGCTGCGGCCGAACATGCTGTATGCCTTATATTTGGAGTGATACCGCTCTGCCTTGTCCTGTGATACAGATCTTTGAACTTTTCCAGTTGTTTTTGAGTACGGAACTGGTTCGACCACGACTCGATTCCGGCAAAATGCGTGCAAAATCCCTCAAACTGTAGAAAATCCCTATTCTGTTTGAGAAAAGTCAGCGCTGTTTCCAGATCCGACTCATCCAGGCCGGTCCGGTTTCCGCCGGTTTCAACTTCAAGGTGAATGACTGCTTTTTTTCCCATCTTTTCAGCAACCTGTTTCGCCTTTTTAAGCCGGGGCAGATCAAAAACAAAAAATTCAATCTTATTGTTTATAACCCATTCCAGATCTTCATCATACAAAATGCCCATGATCATAATGGTGCTCTCTTTTGTTCGGGCCTCCAGTACCTCCCGCGCCTCATAGCTGGATGCCACCGAAAAATGCCTTACCCCCGCATTTTCAGCCATGGGTACAAATGTGTCTATTCCATGGCCAAACGCATCAGCCTTCACAACAGACGACAGAGTTACCTCCGGACCAATTTTTTGACGGATAAAATTGATATTCTGTTTCAGTGCCGCCTGGCTAAGTTCAATCCTTGAAGAGTGCCGGACCATGATTACCGTTGTGTTTTTGGATTTTTTTTAAAGAAATCTGAAACCAGGAGTCAGAATACAGAAACTGTAAATCACACTCCCGGCCTTTATCTGATGATTTTTGACCTAACACCGAAACCTGAATTCTATAGGCTTTCGAATTCTGTTTCCTGAATTCTGAATCCTGAATCCTGAATCCTGAATTCTCAATAAACATAACCGGCCGGTTCGATCCATTGATATGATTCGCCCCAGCTGTTTTTAGCCAGGCTGGTCACTTTTTCAACCTCTTCAGCACTCACCCTGGCAAGATCATCCAGATCCGACTGATTAAAGTGATATGCATAAAGCCGCGATGCAAACTGATGAAAGGGCAGAGATGATTCACCCGGTCTTTCTCCATTTCCCGCTACGGTGGGCCGCATATTTTCCTGCCAGCGCTGCCGGCCCTCGTTATTTGGATTTAAAATATAGACCCGTACGCG
>CAYOLE010000271.1:0-4149 GCA_964404705.1 uncultured Rhodohalobacter sp.
TTCTTTGTGTCGATTGCCATCATTGCACTGCAGCTGATGATCATGCGGGCGCTTTCGGTATCGCATTACTACCACTTTTCCTATTTGGTAATCAGCACCGCGCTGCTGGGATTTGGAGCCAGCGGTACGTTTCTGGCACTTTTATATGATAAGCTGAAATCAAGGTTTGCCCTCTGGAATCTGATCTTCTTTCTCGGGTTTACAATCTCTATTCCGGTTACCTACTGGATTACGCAGTCACTGCCGCTCGATACCCAATACCTGCTTCACAGCGGCGAACAGATCATGCTGCTGGTTATATACAACGTGCTGGTGTTTATTCCTTTCTTTTTCGGTGGTACGATTGTCGGGTTTATGATCTCTTATTTCAAAGAGGAAGTTCCGGAACTCTACGCTGCCAATCTCATCGGCAGCGGGGCGGGCGGTGTGTTTGCCATCGGCCTGATGTTTCTGGTGCCCGCGTTTAAACTCCCGGTCATGATTACACCGGTTGCCTTTATCGCTATGATTTGCTTTTGGCTCTCCATTCGGTCAAAAACCGGGGGAAATTTCATGTGTGATGCATTTCTTGGAGCGATCGCTTTTCTTGCAACCTTATGTGCCCTGTCGATTGAACCGCCCCATTCAGTGGATCAGTACAAGACCCTGGCCCATTTTCAGCAACTGGAGCGGCAGGGCGATGCCGAGCACATCCGGGAACGGTTCGGGCCCCGGGGACAGATCAATGTGTATTCATCGCCAACTTTTCATCATACACTGTTTGCCGGTGCGATGGCCACCACCACGCCGCCGGATCAACTCGCACTGATGGTGGACGGGGTGCTTACAGGCGCTATCTTTTCTATCGATGATCCCGAAGAAGCAGCAATTATGGACTTTACTCCTCAGTCTCTGCCATATCGGTTGCTGGACAGTCCGCACGTGCTTTTGCTTGGCGAAACAGGCGGCGTAAACGCCTGGATGGCAAAACGCCTGGGAGCTGAGAAGATCACTGTGGTGCAAACCAATCCACAGATTGTAGACTTGATAGAACAAGATCTCGCCGAGACCGGTGGAGCGATCTATCGCGATGAACGTGTAGAGGTAGTACGTCAAAATCCGCGACTGTATCTGGAGCAAACGGATCAACAGTTCGACCTGATCCAGCTCGTGCAGGGCGAAGTGCTGACCACCGGAAGCGGCGGACTCCAGGGGCTCAACGAAGATTACCTGCTTACAACAGAAGCAATTGCTCGAGCGCGAGATCTTCTCTCGCCGGACGGGCTGATCAGTATAACACGGGAAATTCAGTCTCCGCCCCGCGATAATCTGAAAATTTTCTCCACCTTTAAAGATGCGATTTCGGCACAGAGTGATGATACACCTGAAGATCACCTGTTCGTGAGCCGAAACTATCTTGCGGTCAATACGCTGCTGACAAAGAGCCCGATAACTCCGGAAATGACAGAGAGATTTATTGCGGAATCGCGGCAGCTGCAGCTCGACCAGGAGTACTACCCGGGAATCGTTTCGGAGGAGATTGATCAGATCAACATAATAGATAGTCCGGATGGAGCCAGCTATTCCTACATTCATCACGCCATCAAGCAGATGCTGTTTGGGGATACCAATGAATTTTATGACGATTGGGCTTACCAGGTGCGATCTGCCACAGATGACAGTCCCTATTTCCAGGATTTTTTCAAATGGGGTTCGCTCGACCGTTTCCTGGAAACCTATGGAGACCAGTGGTTTCAACGGCTTGAGCTTGGCTACGTTATCTTAGTAATTACATTTCTGCAGTTATCGCTGATCGGTTTTCTGCTGATTATTCTGCCGCTGCTTTTCCGGCGGGCATATTACAGAGGTACAAAAAATAAACTGCCAACGCTGATCTACTTTTTCAGCATTGGAACGGGCTTTATGTTTATCGAGATGACCTTTATACAGACATTCACCAGGTTCCTGGGGGATCCCATTTTTAGCGTAGCGGCGATTTTGTCATCCATCCTGGTGTTCTCCGGAATTGGCAGCGGTGTGCAAAAAAAACTGGGGATTAACCCGGCGCGGAGAATGCGAATTGCGGCAGGGTCTATTATCGGCATTACACTCATATATTTGCTGACCGTTGATCCGCTGCTTCAGCTATTCATCGGAACGGGAACCGGCTGGCGCTTTTTGATTACAGTTCTGCTACTGATGCCGGTCTCATTCTTTTTTGGATGGATGTTTCCGAGTGGTGTTCATATCCTTGAAAAATCGGCCGACAGCCTGATTCCCTGGGCGTGGGGAGTAGATGGTTTTGCCTCGGTTGCCGCCGCACCACTGGCAATTATCTTGTCGATGTCTTTTGGATTCACAAATGTGATTCTGCTGGGTTTGGTGTTTTACGGAATTGCGGGCCTGACGAGTTATTTTTGGAGGTTTGATTCAGAGATTTAAAAGTTCCCCAGGGAGAGAAGACTAATTGTGTGAGCAGGTTGAGGAACTTATGAAATGCCGGCCCCTCAGCAGGCTTCTTACTTTAAGTAGTGATTTACATTCAAATTCAAATTTTACATAAGGTCGTCCTGAACCAACTCTTCACTCTTTTCCCACAACTTTTTGCAAGCGTCATCATCCATTGCAGCTTCTGTCTTTGGTTTTACAGGCCGGGATTTATAAAAATATTTACCAGAGTACTTTTCGATGCCTGGTTCCGTGCAGAGAAATATTATCGTTTCCGCCCCCTTTTCAGGTGATTTCATAAAAAGACGAATTATACTGAAGAGTTTTGCAAACAGGGAATCAGAACCGGATGCGAAATTTGTATTAACTACCCCGGGATGCAGGCTATATGTGGTGACATCCTTTCCAGCCAGCTGTTTATTCAGATGATGGGTAAACATAATATTGAAAAGTTTTGAGTTGCCATATGCTTGTCTGGGTGTGTATTTTCTTTCCAGCTGCAAGTTATCCGGATCGAACTCGCCGTATCGGTGAGCATTGGAAGCCACATTAATGATTCGTGAATGTGGCGTGATTTCAACAAGCGGCATTAGTTCGTTAGTCAGCAGAAAATATGCAAGATGATTCACGGCAAACGTCAATTCAATGCCGTCCGAATTTTCTTTTCGGTTTCCATCTGCCAGAAAACCCGCATTGTTAACCAGGCGGTCCAGCCTGTCGTAATTTTCTCTAATTCTGGCGGCAGTTTCCCGGATTTGACTCATCTCACTCAGGTCACAAATCAGAATATCGGCCCGGTCGTTGCCCGCCTCCTCCGTAATTTCTTTCCTTGCATTCTCTGCTTTTTCAGGATTACGACAGATCATAACCACGCGGTATCCTTCTTTCAACAGAGCTTGTGAAGTAAACTTTCCAATTCCTGAGTTGGCGCCGGTTACTACGGCTGTCTTTTTATTCATTTTTTGGAGACTGTGGAATAATGAATATCAGTAATGAAACGCGGTTTTTTAAGTTCTCATTCAGTTTATCCGATACTGAAAGTATGTACCTGGCTGGCTGCCAGTTATTTTATATAATTTATAAGAAGGGAGTTACCATGAAAAAATTACTGGTCATCTTTATTTCATATGTGCTGTTATCCTGCCACAATAAACCGGAGCATCTTCAGAGAGATTATATATCCGATATATTTCCTGCAGTCTACGTGTCAGAAGATAAGGGTCTCTATGCAGACAGGAGTGGAGCTTTAATGAATGGAACGCTTTCATCATACCATAACAATGGAGCAGTTCATGCTAAACTGATATTTTCAAAAGGGATGATAACCGATGGTTATATTCGTAACGAGGACGGATCTCTTCATTCGGATTACTCATCCAATAAAGGTCTATACTATCATACTATCTATCAGGAAAACGGGGAGCCGAAAGTGTTAACTGTATATGAAGACAATTATCACAAACATACTGAATACTATGTCTGGTACGAAGATGGAACGCCATTTCTTTTACTGAACAACCGATTTATGACCAGAATGTGGTATGAAAATGGCCAGCTCCAGTTACAGACTCCACTGAAAAATGGAAAAATAGATGGTAAGGCTCTCGCCTGGCACAAGAATGGTCAGCTTAAAGCGGAAAACCATTTTACGGATGATCAGATGGACGGTTCATTCAAAGAGTGGGATGCAGAGGGTAATCTCATCCGGGAAGGTACTTATGA
>CAYOLE010000272.1:0-4127 GCA_964404705.1 uncultured Rhodohalobacter sp.
CGGTCTCCGGTCTTTCATAAGCCGGTCAAATAGTATTCGATTTTAGGATTTTATACAGCTAAATTTACGAACCAAAACAAGATCACAGCTACAGAACCAACATTTTATGAAACAGTTTAGAAATTCGCACCTGAAAGAGTTAGAAGATGAGGGAATTTATATCATGAGAGAAGTGGCGGCCCAGTTCGAGCGGCCGGTCCTTCTGTTTTCTGGTGGTAAAGATTCGATCTGCATGGTGCACCTGGCCCGAAAGGCTTTTTATCCCGGCAAAATCCCCTTTCCTCTTATGCATGTGGATACAGGCCATAATTTCCCGGAGACGATTGAATTTCGGGATAAGCTCGTGGAAGAGCTTGGAATTGAGCTGATCGTCGGTAGTGTGCAGGAGTCGATTGATAGCGGAAGGGTAAAGGAAGAAACCGGGCCCGATGCAAGCAGGAATGCTTTGCAGACGGTAACCCTGCTCGACACCCTTAAAAAACACCAGGTGGATGCAGCGCTTGGCGGGGGACGCCGGGATGAGGAGAAGGCGCGCGCTAAGGAGAGGTTTTTCTCGCACAGGGATGTGTTTGGACAGTGGGATCCGAAGAATCAGCGGCCGGAATTGTGGAACTTATTTAACGGCCGGAAAAATCCGGGAGAGAATTTCCGTGTATTTCCGCTGAGCAACTGGACCGAGATGGATGTATGGCAGTACATAGCCCAGGAGGGGATGGAAATACCTTCGATCTATTTTGCCCATGAACGCAAAGTATTTAACCGCCGGGGTGTCTGGCTGGCCGATACGGATTTTGTCAATCGACAGCCGGATGAAGAGGTGGAAACGAAAACGGTGCGGTTCAGAACAATCGGGGATGCAACCTGCACCGGCGCGGTTCTGTCAACTGCATCTAACCTGGCGGAGATTATTCAGGAAGTAGCATCGGCCCGTGAAACAGAACGCGGAAACCGCCATGATGACAAACGAAGCGAAACGGCAATGGAAGACCGGAAGAGACAGGGGTATTTTTGATTTCGGACCGGAGGTCTTTGACCTTTTGACGGAAGACCGGGGACCGGCAGATAGTAGGTTTGGTTGTTTTCAATTAATTATGAACTATGGAGGCGGTGATTGAATATAAATTTGAAAAGTTACACGTATGGCAGATGTCGCTGGAATTGAGTGATTATATCTATAAAATAGCTGAGAGTCTGCCAGAGATAGAAAAGTTTAACCTGAAGTCACAGAGTATTCGTGCTGTAACTTCTATTTCGCTGAATATAGCCGAAGGGTCCACAGCCCAAACAGATTTGGAACAAAGGCGATTTTTAGGATATTCAATTCGCTCACTTATTGAAGTAATTGCATGTTTAAAAATTATGGAAAGACGAGAATATTTAAATGACAAAAAGTTAAAAACTCATATTGAAGAAATATGCCACAAGCTATTTATAAAATTGCTGGCATTTAGAAACACACTGAATTAAAAAGGAACAGACCGACGATCCCGACCAGGGAGTTTGTACGACCAGCGACCGGCAAAATTGATCATCGCATCCCGGTCATTGGGCAAAGTGCCCACGGTCCTCTGTCCCCGGTCAAAAAGTAACTTACAATCTATTACAATACAACTACTCATGAGCACCAATAAAAGCAATAATACGGGTTCCGGAACCGACACCAAATATCTCGACATGGATCTGCTGCGGTTTACCACGGCGGGAAGTGTGGATGACGGGAAAAGTACGCTGATCGGGCGGCTTCTTTATGATTCGAAGTCTATTTTTGAAGACCAGATGGAGGCGATCGAAAAGTCGAGCAGGGGAAGCGGGGAAGAAGAGGTAAACCTGGCACTGCTGACCGACGGGTTAAAAGCGGAAAGAGAGCAGAAGATTACGATTGATGTAGCATATCGATATTTTGCCACTCCAAAACGAAAATTTATCATAGCCGACACTCCCGGCCACACGCAGTATACAAGAAACATGGTGACCGGCGCCTCCACCGCGGAGCTTGCTGTTGTATTGATTGACGCCTCCAAAGGAGTATTGACACAGTCCAGGCGTCACGCATTTATATCCTCACTGCTGCAAATTCCCCACCTGATCGTTGCGGTGAATAAAATGGACCTGGTGGATTATGATGAGGATCGCTTTAATGAAATTGTGAGCGATTTTCGAAACTTCGCCAGGAAACTCGAGATTGATGACATAACTTATATTCCCATTTCAGCACTGAAAGGAGACAATGTAGTTTCCAAGACCCGTCTTGCCTCTTCAAATGGAACAACGAATAACAGCTCTGAAGAAATCAACCATATGCCGTGGTATAACGGCCCCACATTGCTTCATCATCTTGAAACGGTAAAAGTGGACGCCTCTCATAATGTGGTCGATTTCCGGTTTCCGGTGCAGTATGTGATCCGGCCCAACCAGAATTTCCGGGGATTTTCGGGAAAGATTGCATCCGGCCGCATCAAACCCGGCGACGAAATTATGGCACTTCCTTCCAAACTTTCAAGCAGGGTGAAGGAGATTGTTTCGATGGAAAAGAACCTGGAGGAAGCGTTAGCGGGTGATTCTGTAGTATTAACTATTGAAGATGAGATTGATATCTCGCGCGGGGATATGATCGTCAGGAAAAATAATATCCCCAAGATTGCAACAAGTTTTGAAGCGTACCTCTGCTGGATGAATGAAGAGGCGCTGGAAACAGGGAAGCAATACCTGATCATGCACACCACGAAAACGACGCCAGTTTTTATTGATGAACTGGTGTATAAGATGAATGTGGACAGCCTGAGCCGTGAAGATGCGGATCGGCTTGAACTCAACGAAATTGGCCGCGCGAAGTTTACAACGGCTCAGCCATTATTTATTGATGCTTACCAGGTAAACCAGAAAACCGGAAGTTTTATCATTATCGACCCGTCCACCAATGTTACCCTTGCTGCGGGGATGATTCGTGCGAGTTCGACGGTGTCGACGGACGGAGGACTTATCACGGATGACGGAAGTGTAGCAGCAGATGACATACAGGGGACGACCACAGAAAAATCAGTCACCGGTCCTCCATCCCAGGTCTCCCCCGACGTAGTCTGGGAACCATGGAATATTCCCCGCGAGGAGCGGGAACGGCGAAACGGCCATAAAGCGGCTGTGATCTGGCTAACAGGAATATCAGGTGCAGGTAAAAGCACGATAGCCAAAGCCGTTGAGAAAAAGCTTTGGGATGAGGGTAAACAAACCGTGTTGCTTGACGGGGATCAAATCCGTCACGGCCTGTGCGGAGATCTCGGTTTCAGTGCTGCTGACCGAACTGAGAATATCAGACGAGTTGGAGAAGTGGCGAGGCTGTTTCACGAACATGGAAATATTGTGCTCTGCACGTTTGTATCACCCTATGAAAAGGACAGGCAGACAGTAAGATCACTTTTCCCTGAAGGCGGGTTCGCGGAAGTCCATATCACCTGCGATCCAAAAACGGCACAGGAAAGAGATCCCAAAGGGTTGTACAAAAAAGCAAAAGAAGGTGAGATTACAGGTCTGACGGGATATGATGCTGACTACGAAACTTCAGAAGACAGCGAATTGACAGTGAATACAGATAAAACAGATGTTGACGGAGCCGTGGAAAAGATCGCAAAACTTCTGGAGAAGATGATTTGATCAAACATCTCTGCCGTTGAATGATGCCCGGCAATAGCTTTTAACCGCTACCTGTGGTATCGCCAAAAGAAAGCAAAAACTCCCGGCTGTGATGGCTATCAGACGCGGAAGGAAAGGGTGCGACAAGATTGTAAATGCCGAGCCCGAAAAGTAAGAATAAATGTAGCCTCATGCGTGTGAGCGGTATGTGCAGATTGTAAATACGGGCCATATTGTATAAGATCCGCAATGACTTTTTTGAGACATTGCGGATCTACCCTTCATATAAGATGGTATTGATTTATCAGAGTAATGTCCCTATTCGTGTGGCTGAGAGAGTTGTAGCCATCCACCGGTAAGTGGCTACAAAAAAATGTCTCCATGTCCGATCTTTTGGTTTGATCAATAACCTGAAACCTAAACAAAGGAGATCTTATGAACGATCTAAAAGATGATCAACTACAGGATATTATTTAAAGCGTTATACTGACACTGGCGGA
>CAYOLE010000273.1:0-4090 GCA_964404705.1 uncultured Rhodohalobacter sp.
TCAACATTACATGCACAACTAAACACAATTAATTCTGCTAAATTCTAATTCATCAACCAAATTGTCCTGTTCAAAACTGCGGCGAAGGAAACCCATAGAATATAAGGCACCATCAGCCAGCCGGCAATCCGGTCTTTTTGAAAAAATAGCCATGTAGTGAAAATTATGGTTCCTAATAGCATGATAATTTCAATGAATGCAAGTCCCGGATTTTGTAAGCCAAAGAAAAGAAACGACCACAGACCATTTAAAATCAACTGAAGGGTGAATACAGAGAGCTCAGTTACACCGTCTGAAAACCCCGATTTTTTCCAGATTCTCCATGCAGCTATTGCCATTATAATATAGAGCGTCGTCCAAACAGGACCAAATAACCATCCGGGCGGATTCCAATCCGGTTTGTTCAATTGTTCGTACCATTGAGAGGAACCATTGCCGGGGGATACCTGAGATCCTGCCCAGCCTACTCCCAGACAGTTTAAAATAAATAAGATTAGCATATATATTTTTACTAACGTAGATCGGGATTTGGCTCTCATTTTATATAGATATTATGATTTGAACCGATAAGGACAAATAACCAAAATCTTCAAATAATCATTGAGTTTTGGTGTTAATTTATTTGACAATTATAACTTTTGCGTTAATTAAGCGGCGTAAACTTCAGGGATTTTTTATGAGACATATATATACATCTTGTACTATTCTTTTTTTAATGATAGTTATCCATACTGAGGCTTTTAGTCAGCAGACATTTACTCTTAATTCCATAGACAGCCAGGCTAAACAAATTAATGCATCTACAATAACGGGCGAGCAGCAACAGCGTCAGTACTTTTCGATTAATGATGAACCTATTCGCAAATCCAGGATCCAAGAAGGGGATAGAATTGAGGTCCAAACATCGTCGTCGGATTATTCCACTTTAATTGTTACGCGTGTTGAAAATTATACAGAGAATACGATCTCCTACCTGGCGATGGATGAAAACAACCCCGAAAATACATTTACATTCACCTATTTTAACGGCAGGCTGCATGGGCTGTATCATCGGTCGCATGATGATGTTTATTTTTTCGAATATGATCCAGATTCCAATCAAAACTATGTGGCTAAACGTTCATCCTACTATGATGATGAACAGTTTTGTGATCTGCATGAAGCCGGGATTGTGAATCAGCCTTTCTGGGAAGATGTACATCGCGCAAAAACAGCAGATGGATCTTCAGGAAATTCTCATATTCCTAATCTGTCAGCGATGGCATCATCCATGGAAGATGAAATAACAATTGATATTTTGATTGCGTACACCGAGAATGCGCGACTCTGGGCTGAGAGTTCTTCCTTTAACTCTATTGATGCGGTGATCGCGAATGCGATGGCTCTCTCCCAAACCGCACTGGATAACAGTGAGGTTTATATAAATCTTCGGTTAGTTCATAATTATGAGAATCAATACAGCGATGATTCTCTTGAGGAACTGGATGAAAGCGATCCTGACTACGTTTCTGCAAGTGATCACTTACGGAGACTGACCCGTAATCCCGAAAATGATTTTTCATTATGTGACGGGCAAAACGACTGCGAAGAATCAGATTATGATGGTTTTATGGAAGAGGTCCATCAGCTTCGGGATGACTTTGGTGCTGATCTTGTAGCAGTAATAATGAGCGAACCAGGTACAGGTGGGTTAGCATGGTTAAACACATCTGTTACAGGAAACTCAGGGCGCGCCTTCTCGATCAATAGAGTTCAGCAAGTAGGGGTAGGGTATACCTTGATCCATGAAATGAGCCACAATATGGGGAGTTCACATGCACGAAATCAAAATGAATCGGCAGCCGGTGTTTTTGGAGGGTTATTTGCTTATTCCACAGGCAACCGTTTTACAGCATCTGAAAACGACTACGCTACAGTGATGGCATATGCAGATGATGGTTTTCAAACAATACCCCATTTTTCTAATCCTGATATTCAATTTTCAGGCACCAGAACTGGCAATATAATCACTTACACAGGTGAGGCAGGGCCTTCAGACAATGCACGAAGCCTGAATGAAATTAAACGGGTAATTGCATCTTACCGGTCCTCAATGACTGAATCACCGATTGTTGATGTTGAGGAGAGCTCTGTATCGGCATCGCTAAACCAGGAAAATAGTACAGTTACTGTGCCTATAACCATTCGCAACCATGGTGATTCGGATCTGATGTGGGACATTGATTTTGATATTGCGGGTGGAGTAGTGACCCGACAAAAAAGGCAGCCTGTTACGGATATGATAAATGCTGATCCTGATTTTAAACAGTTTTCAGCTGGTAATAAATTTGCGGCCTCCGGGGAAGATGGTATTGTGTTTTCAACAAACTTCGAAGATGCGGAAGGATTTAGCACGGGTGATCATGCAGCCATTGCAGGATGGCGTGCTTTTGTGACTGATGCACCTTTTGAGTTATCAAATGAAAATCCATCTTCCGATATCGGACATTTACGACTTCCCCGACGTTCCGGCAGCTCTAATTCTGTCTTTACCCGTTCTCCGTTTTTCGGACCTCAGCCAATGGGTGAGTTTTCTGTACGTTTCGACCTTGCAACGCGAAGTCTTTCCGTAGGTGGCGACAGTGAGGTGTTCGATGTATACATTTACGACGCAAGTACAGGATCCATCTCAGCGGGAATAATTATTTCGGAAGGTATTATTTTCGCGCGAACTGTGAATGAGAGTGGAGACGAAGTTTTTGGCAGCACCCAAACCACTTTTCCTCAAAACAGTTCCTATCGTTCTATGGAGATCAGATTTAATCCCAATAATCATACCATCGATTATTACATGAACGGATCGAGATTTGCATCAAATCCATATCCCCGGGGGCGTAAGCCGGATTATATTTATTTCGGACAGAGAAATAAAGTTTCAGGGGCGTATATGGATGTAGATAATGTGGAAGTGAGGCGAATCCATACCCCCTTTAACTGGCTGAATGTGTCAAAAACAGGAGGTGTTGTTTCTCCTTCATCAAGCCAAACATTTGATCTTACTCTAAATGCTGTGGATGTTGAAACCGGAACATATGAAACCATATTACAGGTAAGAAGCAACGATCCTGATAATTCGTTGATTGAAGTTCCGGTATCTGCTGATATTGAAATGGCTACAACCGCGCAATCAACCGTGGAACTGCCTGACAGAGTATCACTCAGTCAAAACTACCCGAATCCTTTCAATCCATCTACCCGCATACATTTTAATTTGATTCAAACAGCGAATGTGAAGCTTGAAGTGTTTAATTTAACCGGGCAAAAAGTAGCAACTCTTGTTGAAGAAACACTGAATGCCGGCCGTCACGAACGCATATTTGATGCCAGCGGTCTTTCGAGCGGTTTGTATATCTACCGCTTACAAACTTCTGAAGAATCCCTGATCCGTCAGATGATTTTGATTAAATAATTTGGCCATGAAACATTTATTTATACTTCTTATTTCCTGTTGTTTCGTATTTTCAGCTGTTTCTTGCAACGGAGATTCAGAAGTTGAAACGGCAGATACGACTTCCCGGGAAGTGCCGGAGATTCCCCGTTTAATGATGCAGCATGGAAATGAATTTCTGCTGACACCCGTCGGCCATATTACGGAAGAATACAATACCCCTGAACATCTTGACCGCGAAACTGTTCGTTCGTTTATATTTGTGCAACCCACTGACAGCATCAGTGTGATGAGAGAGTATCAACAGGGAAGGTTATTCAGAATTTCACTGGATGAAGATCTCCAGATAACAGCACAAATAAACCGAAACCAGGCGATGGGTGAGAGGATTCGTAATTTGTCTGCTTCAATTATGGATCCTTATGAAGGTGTTGTCACGCTTGCGCTTGAAGAGGACCGGATGACAGGAAATATCGACCTGGTAAGTGAAAACCGGCTCTTTCATCTGCGGTATGATTCGCTGAGCGGCCTGCACTACCTTGCAGAAATTGACAGAGAGAAACTGGATGTGATCGAGGGAGATGATCCGCTTGAGTTTGAATAATTACCGTGAGTTCGAGATAAGGCAAAAACCCTTTATTTTGTCATCCCGCACTTGATGCG
>CAYOLE010000274.1:0-4040 GCA_964404705.1 uncultured Rhodohalobacter sp.
TATGGATTTCGACTACATCGAGCTGCGTGGCCAAAATCTTCTCACCAGCAATCAGAATGATGAGCAGGTTGCTGAGTATAACCTCGGTCAGAACTACCCCAATCCGTTCAACCCGTCAACGGTTATTCCATTTACACTTGCAAAACGATCTGACGTCAGCCTTGATGTGTTTGATGTAACTGGCCGGCGGATCGCCACGCTTGTCAGCGAACCGATGTCTGCCGGCTCTCATAATATTCAGTTTGATGCGTCGGGTATCTCCAGCGGTATCTATTTCTACCGAATTAAAGCAGACCAGTTTTCGAAAGTTCAACGAATGGTGTTGGTGAAGTGAAACGTGTGAAGGAAAAATCTCCCCACCGAAGTATCGGCACCAATTGTGGCTCGAGGGGAGCTCATCATCATCGTTCAGATGATGATGCGAGGGGAGTTAAACCGAATTCAAAGCCAACAATAATCAACCCAATGAAATCAATTGCGCTCCTTTTTTCTCTAATGTTGATGTCATCCTGTGCTGCCACTGATAGCTCTCCTGAAAGCGACACAACCAGTTCACAACTGACGGAAAAAACTCAGATTCTTTTTGATAACCTCGATACCATCCGTCATGATCACGTACTCTTCGGCCACCAGGATGATCTGGCATACGGTTACAACTGGATAAATGAACCGGGTCGTTCCGACGTGCTGGAAACCGCCGGATCCTATCCTGCCGTGTACGGCTGGGAACTGGGTGATCTTGAGCTGGGCAACGAGGAAAATCTGGACGGAGTCAACTTTAAAAACATGAAGGAGTGGATTAAGGAGGGATATCGGCGGGGTGGTGTTATTACAATTGGCTGGCACATGAACAATCCCGCCACAGGTGGCAACGCGTGGGATACTGAAGGGAATGCCGTGGCAACTATTCTGCCCGGCGGTGAAAACCACGAAAAATTTAAAGAGTGGCTGGATATCTTTGCAGGTTTCGTGGAGGATCTGACGGTTATAACAAACGGCGAATCTGTTGATATCCCCATCCTGTTTCGCCCCTACCACGAAATGACAGGAAACTGGTTCTGGTGGGGAGGCGACTCGTGCACGCCAAAAGAGTATATTGAACTCTGGCGTTTTACGGTAGATTATCTTCGGGATGAAAAAAAGTTAAACAATCTACTCTACAGCTATTCGCCGGACCAATTCGATTCCAAAGAAGCTTATCTGGAACGCTACCCCGGCGACGCTTACGTGGATATTCTGGGCTATGACGACTACCACAGCGTCACATCAACAGACACTCAGGATACGTTCGTTAACCGCCTGGAGACGCTGGTGGAGATGGCCGAAGAACGCGGCAAAATTCCGGCGATGACCGAAACGGGTTTCGAAACCATTCCCGATGAAAACTGGTGGACCGACGTCTTGCTGGCCGGCATCAACTCGAGCGAAACCACCCGGCGGATCGCATATGTACTGGTCTGGAGAAACGCCAACTACGGGCACGATCGCCCTGATCACTACTATGCGCCTTATCCCGGTCACCCCAGCGCAGAGAATTTCCGCGAGTTTCGCGAGCATGAGCTGATTCTGTTTGAGGAAGATCTGCCGGATTTGTATTTCGAGCGCAGGTAATTCGTCGGACGAGACCCGCCCATCGACCGTCGATTGCATTTTTCGATGGTCGAATTTTTACGGGATAATTTTTAGCTTCAGGTAGTCCGAATACCATAAAAGTACCTCTAAGCGTTGGTGATTCGTCGGACTAAAACTGCAACCGTCCGAAAGTGTTACCGCCCATAATCATCCTCTACCCGTACAATATCCTCTTCATCTGATGGATTTTCAGGATCAATATGTTTCCAGATTTCGGCAATCACTCCCCATTGATCCAGCCCAACAAGCCGGTGCCTTTTGCCCTGCTCCAGGCTTACAGATTCGCCAAGTGATAGCTCCTGAATAGGCTTCTGCTCATTAGTCTCACTTACAATCACACCGGCTTTTCCACCAATTACACGCCAGATCTCCGCACGGCGATGGTGATACTGCCACGAAAGCCGCTTGCCCGGCGCAACCAGTAAAATTTTCGGGCTCAGCTTATCAAACCCTTTGAAATCATGCACACTTAAGGTTGGAAAGAAGGTAGTGATGAACCGTTCGGATTGATCCTCATCAATCACAAGAAAACCTCCCCATGGCCGCTGATCATCTTTATCCACAATAGAAAAACTCCCGCTCTCTACAAACTGCTCAACCGTTTCAAAAACTTCTTTTTCTGATGCACCCTTTGGAATGGATATCATATGTGTCTTACCATATTTACGTGTCAATTTTTTCAGTTCCGAAAAATCTCTCTATTGCGGTAAAAAAACAAACTGGCTCTGCAAATCCGTACATGGTATGTTTGTTCAACTGATGAGCAGGGATCTATCCCGTGGTTAATTTCGATACAGGGTATGGTTTGGAGTGAGACAGACATACAATGTATGGGAACTGAATCCGTCGCTCAATCAAATCTTAGTATGTCTGTGTAACTAAGAAAAATACCATGCCTCAAACATCCTCCAATAGTTGCCCCGGGGTCAGCACCTCAAGTTCACTCTCTTTAAAATCGACCGGATTACGGGTTACAATTGCCTCACAGCGTACAGAAACGGCAGCCCGGTAGTGAATGGCATCTTCAAAATCTGTCCATTTAAGCTCAAGTGCTTCATCAATTATACGCTGAGTTACGGGTGCGATTTCCACCACACTCCGTAGACCGCCAATAGCATTGTAAACATTTGCCCGGGGTGAGTTTTGAATGAGAATATAAAAGAGAGTATCGAAACTGTGCGCGGATACGTAGCCATTTATGACTCCATTTTCAGAATATTCCAGGATTTTCAGTGCATGAAAGTCAAACGGGTTTCTGTTTTGAATTGCATCAATACATATATTGGTATCAATCAGATAATTACGGGAGGCCATACTTTTCTTTCAGGGCTTCCATTTTTAGCTCATCGTAATCATAATCATCTAATTTCTGTGATTCCGGAATGGCATTCATGATCTGTTCTACAGCACTTCCGGGCTTGGGAGTAAACTCTTTCGGTTCTTCTTCGCGGGAAACTGCCTCTTCGAACAGTCGGGAAATGCTGATTCCCCGGCTCCTGGCAATTCGTTTTGCCCGTTCTTTAATACTTTCTTCGATCGTAAGATTTAATGTCTTTTTCGCCATAATATTCTGCGCTTAGTTAATGCGTGTACCCAATGTAATATATACGCATTTAAAACGGAAGCCTGGAATGATTATTTCCATATAACCCTCCAGGGGATTCTCGCAATGCGATAACTTTGGGACAAACCCCAGGAGTGTTGGGCAAAACTTATTTTACAAGTATCATTTGCATTGACTGAACAACTTCACCCGCCTGCAAGCGGTAGAGGTACACACCGCTGGGCAAATTCGAAGCATCAAATTCAACCTGGTACATACCGGTGGATTTGGTTTCATTCACCAGCACCGACACCCGCCTTCCCAGCATGTCAAAAACTTCAAGTCTTACATCACTGCTCGCCGGCAGCTGATAACCAATAACCGTAACCGGATTAAACGGATTGGGATAGTTTTGATTCAGTTTCACTTCTTCAGGCTGTTCTCTGTTGATTTCCTGCGATGTTTCAACGATACCTGAACGATAGTAGTCAAGCCCGCCCGAAACATACGCCAGCGGCGCATTCCAGTTGATGGTCACTTCATTGGTTGCGTAGCTGCACCAGTCATCCACATACGATTTTGCCGGCAGATCGGAGGAATAGTTGCAGTTATCCTGCTGGCCGTCATGCGGGCCGCCGACCAGCATTCCCGGAACCGGATCGGGTACATTATCCGCGGCTGACTGCCGGTGATGAGGATCCATTGGCGGCCGGTCACCAAATCCTGTGACGAACGAATAGCCGGTGGCGTTTCGGCCAAGAACATAATCCAGGTTTGACTGTGCAGCGTCCAGGTACGATTCATCCATCGTCAGTTTATATGCCTGGATGAGCAGAACCGACTGGTTGAGCGCCACCGAGTTGCT
>CAYOLE010000275.1:0-4025 GCA_964404705.1 uncultured Rhodohalobacter sp.
GAAATCAGGGAGAATGCTGTACTCGCGCTTAACCGAATGCTGGAACTTTCTTGACCTCACGTAGCTCGGATCGCCTGATCCGAGAAGATTAGGATGCAAGAACAGCCTCGAAACCAAGATTTATAGCAGTTGTAAATGGTAAGAACAGGTATCCTTACTTTTGAATGGGTGATGGATAAAAGATCACTCGCGGGTCGGCGACACCGCGCTACGAAGCTCAGGTCGCCTGACCCAAGGGGTTTGGGATGCAAGAACAGCCTCCTAAGATAGGTTTGTGTCAGAAGTAAATTGTGAAGAATCAGCTATCCTTCTTTATGTTTTTTTGGAATTTAATTGAAATGTGGATAAGATGTGAATAAGGATTTTAGCGAGAGAGCTATTTTTAACATTAGTTACAGATAAGACATGTGATTTGGAGAGAATTTTTTATAGAAACCTCCTACAGCCTGCAGTTTAAAACTGCGGAGAAATATGTTACAATACCCGCATCAAGATTAATGATGTAAAGGGTAAAACTGAGTTAACATTAGAGTAGTATTTTTAAACCTATTCAATCATCAATCCCATCAAATAAAATAAATCATGTTTAAACAATATTTATTCATTTTGGTTTCTATGCTTCTTTTACCGGCTTGGACGGCAGCACAAAGTGTTACCGGTGCAAACTTCAATGGTACCGTAACCGATTCAGACGGTGAACCTTTACCAGGAGCAACAGTTGTTGCGGTTCACGAACCCTCTGGCACTGAGTATGGAACAACTACCAGGGCAGATGGCCGGTTTAATATCCGAAATGCACGAATTGGCGGTCCGTACACTGTTCGGGTTTCCTTTATAGGATTTCGATCAGCAGAGCGGGGCGATATTTTTCTTGAATTATCTCAGGACTATACCATTAATATATCCCTTGTTGATGAAACCCAGGATTTGGGAGAGGTATCTGTAACTGCTCAGCGTGATGCTGTAATCAGCGGCGACAGAAGTGGTGCAAGATCAAGAGTGAGCCGAGATCAGCTTGATGTACTCCCATCCATTAATCGAAGTATACAGGATTATACCCGGTTGAGTCCGCAAGTAAGTGGAAGCAATATTGCCGGACGAAGCGGACGCCGAAATGCAATTCAAATTGACGGGGTTACATTTGATGATAGATTCGGGCTTGGATCTGATGCGATCCCGACAATCGGTAATCCTATCTCAATAGACGCCATTCAGGAATTTCAGGTTGAAATTTCACCATTTGATGTTACTCAGGGGAACTTTACAGGGGGTGCAGTGAATGCGGTAACCCGTTCAGGAACCAACGATTTTTCAGGATCTGTATATGGTTATGGAAGAAATCAAAATTTTATAAGTGATCAACTTGCCGGGGAAACGAACCCGATTGACGAATTTTCCGAATATCAAATCGGAGGTCGGTTAGGTGGCCCGATTATTGAAAATAATCTGTTTTTCTTTGTAAATGCTGAAGTAAAACGAGAAAATTCTCCGCTCCTCACTCTAAATGAAGCAAATTTTAATGGTACAGCAAATGAGCTTCAGAATATTATTGATATCAGTCAGAATCAATACAATTACAATCCCGGCGGCTTCGGTGACCTGAGCCAGCGGACAGACGACTGGAAGATATTTTCCAAACTGGATTGGAATATCAGCAACAATCATCGTTTAACTTATCAACAAAATCTCGTAAATGGTTATGATGACCGTGGAATAAGCCGTGGCAGCTTCTCTTATTCGCTTGCAAATCGTCAGTACAGACAACGTGGAAATCAGAGTAACTTTTCCGTTCAGCTAAACAGCTCCTGGGCAGATAACATCAGCTCAGAAGCAAAAATTGCGTATACACGTCTGCGACAGGAAGCTGATTTTGGGGATACACCATTTCCGAGTGTCAGTATCCAAACTCCAACCGGCGGAACAGTAGATTTTGGAGTAGAACGTTTTCGACACGCCAATGAACTGGACCAGGATTATCTCGAATTAACGGCAAATCTTACGTATTTCGTAGATGCGCACACCATCACAATAGGTACAAATAATTATCTGAACCAGTTTAGAAATCTCTTTATTCAGGATGCGCTGGGTACCTATACATTTCAGAATCAATTCGATAATGATGGTAACCTGATAGAAAGTGGCATCGACCGGTTTGCCCGCGGAGCACCTACACGTTATCAGTACAGCTATTCAACAGATGTGGATGAGTTTGGCAACCGGCCGGAAGCAAATTGGGGGTACAATACATTTGCAGTGTATGCTCAGGATGAGTGGAGTGCAAATAGTAATTTGACGATGACTCTGGGGCTTCGGGCAGATCTTACAGTTTTCCCTGAAGATCCACCCAGTAATCCAACCTTTGCCCAGGATTTTCCGGGATACGATACCGGAAATGTGCCGGATCCAACACTGCAATTAAATCCCCGTTTTGGAATTAACTGGAATAACGGCGAAACACAACTGCGGGGTGGTATTGGCCTCTTTTCGGGTGGTGAACCAGGTGTATGGCTCTCAAATCAGTACAGTAATACAGGTGTTGATCTGGCACGCATTGATGTACGCCGGGATTTCAATGATGATTTCTTTTCACCAGATGTAAATAGCCAGCCGACTCCCGGTGATGGAAGTGGTCTTGACCCGATTGAAACCACGGAAGTAAATATTACGGATTCTGATTTTAAGATTAACCAGATCTTTAGAACAAATTTTGCTGTTGAACAGCGGCTGCCCTGGAATCTGGTAGGAACTGTAGAGATTCTTTACAGCAAAAATCTGCATGATATCGACTATAGAAACCTGAATCTTCCGGAGGCAAACCAAAATGTTCAAATATCGGACGGCAGACCCTTTTTTGGGGAAGTAACCTTCGATGATGCCGGTGATCCCGTATATTCACAGCGCCGTGTAAGCGATAATTTTACTGATGTACTGCTCCTGACAAATACAAACAAAGGGTATCAGTGGAGTTTTACAACACAATTGCGCAAAGAATTTACAAGCGGCTGGTTTGCTGATCTATCCTACACCTATGCGGATGGAGAATCAGTAAATGACGGAACATCAAGCCGTGCGATTTCAAACTGGCAGTTTAATGAAGTTCCCGGAAATCCGAATGATGCTCCGGCAGCAAGATCTATTCATATCACCCCTCATCGTTTTCTTGCATCAGCATCATACAGACTGAATTACGGCGGTCGATTCTCGACAACCTTCTCCATGATCTATGAAGGGCGGCAGGGTAATCCACTCACCTTTGCATATTTCACTCAGCTCAATCCAAGTATAAACGGGGATTATCGCGGTTCGAATGACCTGGTTTATGTACCGGCTAACGAAAACGATGTAATTTTGAGAGATACAAACTGGGAAGACCTTAACAGGTATATTGAGGATAATGATGCACTCAGAGAAAACCGCGGACAAATTGTGCCCAGAGGAGAAGGAAACCAGCCATGGGTAAATTTGATAGATTTCAGAATTACTCAAAATATTCAAACCTTTGGTGGACAAGTACTCGAAGTGTCCCTTGATATCCTGAATTTCGGAAATATGATCGGTACGGCCATCGGCCAGGATACCTGGGGTGTGGAGCGATTTGCCTCAAATGCAGTAACAACCGAGTTGACGTTTGAAGGTTTTGAAGCAACAGAACAAGCGGATGGTACAGTTGAATTGCAGCCAATCGTTAGTTTTGATCCGGAGCGGGTTCCTTCCAATATTGACCAGTTTACCCTATCAAATACAAATTCGCGATGGAGAGCGCAGCTTGGCCTGAGATACTCTTTTTAAAACAAAATGTCATATAGCTTGATATTGATGAAAGACAGTCCTTCTTTAGGGCTGTCTTTTTTTTATAAATAAAAACACAACGCATTAACAATGTATAGGCCAAAAGTTTTTATTAGTGTTCTACTGTTTCTTTTAGGCGGATTATTTTTTTTTAACAGCTGTTCTCATGTCTCGGAAGAGAACAGACCGGCCGGGAAAATCTTGCTCATCTCCTTTGACGGGTTTATGAACGAATA
>CAYOLE010000276.1:0-4019 GCA_964404705.1 uncultured Rhodohalobacter sp.
AGGAGGGAGTCTGTCCTGTGGTTACGGAAGGGAGGTGTTCATACCTTTGCATGACCTGGGAACACCCCTCAAATCGACTTCAGAACCGATGAAGTCGATTATCTCCCCTCCCCGGGGAAATACACTCCCGAGTCAAGAAAAGCACTGGCAGGGGAGATCTTTAAAAGCACCTTTTCTTTTATCGATCTGACTTTACTTAGAACTTCTATAGTACGGAAATACCGATTTTGATTTAAATTGCCTGAGAAATCCAACGTGGTTTTATGGCCTTGATCAGAACCAGATTTGAAGAACTATTTCTGAATTACAATAGAAATCTGTGCTCCTTTTTCAACTCCAAGCATTTCGTGAGCGTCGCCCTTGTTGATAGCGACTTCCAGCATGCCGGCACTTCCAATATATGCAACCGGCTCCCCTTCCGGAACCTCACCAAATGTATCCACCAGGTTGTTCAATATCGTATTGCCAACATAAATTTTAAGTTTTGAACGCTCACCCGCTTCGGCTATCATCTCTTCAGGTATATTGGTAATCAGGTTTCCGTACCGGTCGATATGTACAATCCATCCCTGTATCCCATCTTTATCTGATATGGGTACCGCCCATCGATAGGTTTCCAAACTTTCAAGAGGGTTACCGATTTTACTCAGCTCAGTTCCGTTAGCAAGGTGTGCAGCTACCGGCGCAAAGATATCACGGCCATGGAATGTTTTTGATGGGTTTGGCCGCCAGAACGATGGTTCCGTTAATTCCACAGCCCGGTGTTCATATTGATCGGCAATGAGTGAGAATATTCCATTATCGGGACCTACAAAATACTGGTTTTCAATCTGCATCGCTATCGGCTTGCGCTGGGTTCCCACCCCAGGATCAACAACGACAAGATGAACACTGTCTGGCGGGAAAAGCATAGCCGAATTCCGGACAACCCAAGCCCCGGCCATAATATCCTGAGGGGGAATTTCGTGGGATATATCGATTAACCGGGAGTCAGGAGCAATGGATAGAATTACAGCTTTTAACACACCGACATAGTGATCCTGGCTTCCAAAATCGGTTGTAAGTGTGATTAATGAAGACATCAATCAGGCATAGCTGTTCAACATCACCGGCATAACAAGCATCAGCATCTTTTCGCCTTCACTTTCATCAGCCGGCTTCACAATTCCCGCACGGTTGGGCGTGGAAAACTCAAAAACGGCCTCGTCGCCATCGACATTGCTGAGAATATCAGCAAGATATTTTGCGTTAAACCCGATCTCCATTTCACCGGAATCATATTCGCAGCTGATGGTTTCCTTGGCTTCACTGCTCATGTCGATATCTTCTGCGCGGATGGTAATTTTGTCGCTGCTAAGCTGCAGACGAATCTGACGTGTGGTTGTGCTCGAAAAAACGGAGACCCTGCGAACAGTTGAGAGCATCTGGTCTTTATCAATCCGTAAGACCTTGTCATTTTCTCTTGGTATTACAGATTCATAGTTGGGATACTGCTCGTTAATCAGCCTTGTGATAACAATCGTATTTCCGCTCTTGAATTGCACGTGGTCCTCTGAGATGGTTAAATCACAATCTGCACCATCCAGCGCTTTAGTAATCAGGTTGAGTGCTTTTTCCGGAACGATAAAATTCATCGGGGTTTCCGAACTCAGATTGGAATTTACGAACCGAACCAGCCTGTGTCCGTCGGTAGCCACAAATTTGCTGCCCGAGGTGCCTATGTCGAAGTAAACACCCATCATTGCAGGACGCAGATCATCAGTAGATACGGCAAACATGGTTCGTTGTATAGCGTTTATGATCAGATCGGTATCCGTACTGAGCTGAACTCCCTCCGTCATATTTGGAATCTCGGGGAAGTCATCAAAATCCTCTCCAACAAGTTTGTATTTTCCCTTGTCAGTACTGAATGTTACGTTATGTTTTTCATCAATTGTAAAGAAAACAGGAATATTCGGCAGCTGCCTCAATGTTTCCTGCAATCGCCTTGCTGGAATGGCAACGGCTCCTTCCTCCTCAATATCTGCTTCAATATATTCAACAATCGAGATCTCAAGATCGGTTGCAGTTAGTTTTAAACGCCCCTCCTCGCTTTCGAACAAAATTGTCTCAAGAATCGGCAACGTTGCTTTTGTAGGCACAGCCCCTATAACGGCTGATAACCCTGCGTTGAGATCACTGCTGGATACATTAAATTTCATAGCCCGGGATAAAATGTTGATAAGTAAAAAATCAAAATCAGTCAGAAAATACACCTTTTTGAAGACAACATATACTAATAAATCTTGCTTCATAGCGCAACCGATAAAGAGATCTAATTGCATTGCTGATCCGTTTACCGGAACGGAAGTGGACACATTCGTTTCTAAAAACGATGCGTGTAAGAGATTTTAAAAGTTCCGCTTCGCTGTAGTGTATAGAAACGTGATTCATCTTCGATCCAGTTATGGTCATATACTAAAAATATATCTGAGCCGGGAGTTATAATCCATTGCAGCCGATTATTGGTCGCCAATAACTGACTTAGATTGTCGTATTGTAAGGTTGATGTGATAAACAGGGATGTAGTAAAATCGAGGTTTGCTGTAAACCTAAAAAGATCGGTCGAAAAACGTCCTTCCTCCAGATTAACCAGGGTATGGACATATTCTGGATTTAGTTCAATTCCGGTAAATGGCCTTATTGAAATTTCCGCACCATAACGCGTTCGCTTACCTGACCAGAAACCACCCGTTTCAAAATCCAATCCAAAAGCGAGCATTCGGTACGAAGCTGCTTCAAACTGAGCATTGATATACCAATTTACATATTCACCTGACGGTACAAGGATGGTTTCATCTCTCCTTATATCGAAAGGGTGAGTAAGCCGTTCAAAATTTCTTGTGATGTCCAGGGATAATTGATCATCTCTCATAAATTCGATATCAAACAGAGTAAATCTCAGATCTTGTGTGAGTAAGTTAAAATCGAGATCCATAAGATGTTCAAACCATATACTCCATTGAATCTGCCGGATCAGATCACTTCCTGTAAACTGGGGTGAATAGCTGACCATGGGATTTAACCGGCGAAACGAATTCCTTGGTGTAAAACCAACTGCGGGATTATAGTCATTACCAAATTCCCTGTATGAAAGCAGCCCTGACCAGGGTTGATTGGGAAAATTGAGCCGTACGCCCCTTGATGAACGATCCCAGATATTTGTTGAATGATCTTTAACAGGAGAGTTATGAAACACAAAATAAGACTGGAATTGTAAGTTTTGATTTCCCATAAAAGCGGATGTTCCCAATTCAAGATCAGCGCCAAATGTGTGTCTGTCCTGAAACTCAGTCGGCAGGTCATTAGTTGTAAGGGCGGATCTGCGGGTATATAAAACCCCAATGGTGCTTTCACGACCCAGATTTCTTTTAATTCTGGCGACAGAGAAATTTTCGGATTCGATGTTGTCTATACTTCCGGTATTTACATGCAAGAGTGCCAGGTTGTATGGGCCGGTGTTGCCCAGCAAGCGGGCTCCTGCAGTGATGGGAACAGGTTGACCGCCCTCTAAACCGATTCTGCGGCTGAAAAATGGAAATACCCGGCTCCCCGGGGCAAATTCGTAAATGCTTGAACCCTCAAGAAAGAAATCGCGCTGTTCGGGAAACAGTAGCGGAAAACGGGTCAGATTAACCTGTCGCTGGTCTACCTCTGCCTCAGCAAAATCTGTATTAAAGGTAACCGATGCCCGTAAGCGTGGCGTAATACTGTAGTTCACATCAAAGCCTCCGTCGACATTCAAATCACTGTTTGTCCCGGTTGATAAGATATCTTTATTAGCGTTAACTACACCAAAAGGTACAACTTCAAGTCCCAGGCCCTGAGTCATACCTGAAAGGCCAGTAAGTTTACCCGCGTTTTGTGGACGGTCGATGCCCTGGCTGCGAAGATGGCCAGACCACAGGGTAGTTTCACTTTTCCTTCTCACAACCCGCATAAAATTGATACCCCATTGATCGATCTCGGGATTAAAATTA
>CAYOLE010000277.1:0-4006 GCA_964404705.1 uncultured Rhodohalobacter sp.
ATTTTGATGAAAAAAAGCAGAGATATGTAATGCCGATGCACAAGGACTTCGGATTGGTATTATCTGTGTTTAGTGATGATAATATTTTTAAAAGAGAATTAAAGGGGCTTAATGCTATAGGCCATAACAGGTATTCAACTTCGGGATCGTCCAAAAATCCGGCGAATATTCAGCCATTTAGAGTTCATCATAAGAACGGTAATCTTGCGATTGGCCACAATGGTAATCTGACCAATGCCCGTTTATTGAGAAATCGATTCCGCGAGGAAGGTGTTCTTTTCCAAAGTACTTCAGATACTGAATTGATTTTACACCTAATCTCACACAGTAAAAAATCGAATCAGCTGGAGCAGATTCTTGATGCGTTGCGGCAAATTGAAGGGGCGTATTGCCTTGTTATTCTCACCGATGACAAATTAATTGCTGTGCGTGATCCGAATGGGTTTCGGCCCCTGGCTCTCGGAATGATTGATGGATCATACACCGTTGCCAGCGAAACGTGTGCCTTTGATATTATCGGGGCTGAATTTATTCGCGATGTAGAACCCGGTGAAGTGGTTATTATTGACAGAAACACCTCTGCAACCCATCCACCCGAATCATATTTCTTAGATGCAAAAGAAGGCACAACCAGCAGTCAGTGCATCTTTGAATACGTCTATTTTTCCCGGCCAGATAGCAGAATTTTTGGTGAGATGGTTGATAAAATTCGACGTAACCTTGGAAAACAGCTTGCCAAGGAACATCCGATTAACGAAGTACTGAAAAATAGCACATCCGACAAAAAACCAATCGTTATTTCTGTTCCCGATTCCAGCAATACAGCAGCCATCGGCTATGCGCACGAAAATCAAAAGTTAGGATACGATTGCAAATATGATATCGGTCTGATAAGAAACCATTATGTTGGACGGACCTTCATTTCGCCCGGACAAAAATCACGCGAGCAAAAAGTAAGAACGAAATTCAATCCGGTGAAAGGTGTTATTGAAGGAAGGTCGGTGATTATTGTTGATGATTCTATCGTTCGGGGGACTACCTCAAGATATTTGGTAGAAATGATACGTAACGCAAATCCGCTCGAGATTCATTTTCTGGTGAGCTCCCCCCCAATCACGCATCCCTGTTTTTATGGAATGGATTTTCCCAGCCCGGAAGAACTGATTGCAAATAAATTTGATCGGGACGAAGAAGCTATCGCTCGCGAAATCGGGGTAGACAGTGTTCGATACCTTTCTGCCAGGGGACTTGTCGAGGCCGTTCAAGAATCCAATGAATCTGATCATTCATATTGCACCGCATGTTTTACAGGCAGCTATCCAGTACCTGTAGATTTCGGCGTGGAAAAAGAAGAGAATGAAGTTGTTTAAAACAGGTTTGGCTAATCCATTATATCATCAATTTATGAGTTTTAACCCCAACCAAAAGTAATGGGATTTCAGCAGGCTACATTTATAACCGGTGCCCCGTCTCTTGCAGATTGTCCACCTCCCACTGTTCCTGAATTTTGCTTTGCAGGACGGTCGAATGTTGGTAAATCTTCTCTCATCAATAAAGTAACGAATAAAAGAAGACTTGCCCGAACCAGTAACACCCCGGGAAAAACACAGCAAATGAACTATTATAAAATTGATGAAAACTTCTACCTGGTAGATCTTCCCGGTTTTGGATTTGCGAAAGTTCCCAAAAAAGAGCGTGATCGATGGGGAAAAGATATCCAGAATTATCTGTTGAACAGAGATACTCTCCAGCTGATTCTTCATCTTGTTGACGCGCGCCATAACCCAACTAAGCTCGATGAAGACTTTTTTTACTGGATGGCATCAAATCAAATGCCTTTTTCTGTTATTCTCACGAAAGCTGATAAATTATCCGGAAATAAGCTTCAGTCATCGAAGAAAAAGGTGTCGAATGTACTTTCAGAAATGAATATCGAGGTGCCGGTTATTCCCTGTTCTGCTATTTCAGGTAAAGGGATTGAAGAGCTTCAGTCCCTGATTCTTGAATTCATCAACCCAAAACAAAATCAATTCTCAACTTAAAAATACCTATGTCCAGCAAAATTTTAATTTTAGATAATGTCGACCCCGTATGTGCAGAAACTTTCAAACAAAGAGGTTTTTCTGTTGATCAACCCAATAAGCTAAGCGACAGCGAACTTTATGATATTATTGGCAATTATCAGGGCGTGGTGGTTCGCAGCGCCACAACCATTACACCGGAGCTGTTATCCCATGCAGATCATCTGGAGGTAATAGGACGTGCCGGTGTTGGAGTTGATAATATTGATATATCTGCGGCTACTGCAAAGGGTATTTTGGTGATGAATACACCCGACGGCAACACAATTTCCACGGCTGAGCATACTTGTGGAATGATATTGTCACTGGCAAGAAATATACCTGAGGCGGTTCATCGGGTAAAAAGCGGCGGTTGGGATCGTAAAACATTTATGGGTACCGAAGTCCACGGGAAAACCCTGGGGATTATTGGTCTTGGCAAAATCGGCTCTGAAGTGGCACGACGCATGAGTAGATTTGGAATGGATATTCTTGCATTTGATCCGTTTACAACCCACGAGCAGGCATCTGAACTTGGCGTTGAGCTAACAGATCTTGATACGGTTTTAGGCAACTCCGATTTTCTGTCGGTTCATACTCCCTTAACCGAAAAAACCAAAGATATGATTTCTGTTAAAAATGCTGACAAACTTAAAAAAGGCATCCGGATTGTGAATTGTGCAAGAGGTGGTATCTATAAAGAAGATGATCTGCTTGAACTGGTCAATTCTGGAATCGTGGCGGGAATTGCGCTGGATGTGTACAGCCAGGAGCCCCCAACCAAAGAGCTCTATGAAACATTAAAACATCCGCGTATCATTTCAACTCCACATTTGGGAGCATCAACGGAGGAAGCTCAGGAAAAAGTAGCTCTCCAGATTGCAGAACAGATGGCTGATGCTCTTGAAAATAAGAGTTTTAAGGGCAGTCTGAATGGCAAATCAATCGCATTACTCAGTAATAAAGAAGTTCATCCATACCTTGAACTTGCCGAAAAAATTGGTCAAATGGTTGGGCAGGTCATGCCAAATAATGAAAATAAATTCTCTTTTGAATATCACGGTTCGTGTTCTAAATTTTCTGATCTGTTGACCGATGGGATTTTGAAAGGAATGCTGGTACAGTTTGTAAGCGAATCTGTAAATCTTATTAACGCACGCCATTATGCAGAAAAACGTGGGTTTAAAATCAGTGAAACTACCAGCAGTAATGGTAAAATGTATAAAGACCTCGTTACCATTACCCTGGGTGATAAAGCAGACTACAAGCAGATATCTGCCGCGGTTTTTGGCCCTGATGATTATCGTATTGTCGAAATTAATGGTTACGGAATTGAACTGCGCCTCGAAGGAGATATTCTCATGTATCAAAACAAGGATAAGCCCGGTATGCTGGCATCTGTTGCAGGTGCGCTTGCAAACAAAGGTATAAATATTGGTTCACTCGCCCTGGGCCGCGGTAATAAAGGTGCACAGGCAATTACCGCAATTGTGGTTGACAAGCGGTTGACTGAAGAGGAAATTAACGTGGTTAGAAATCTTGATGGCGTGAATAAAGTACGCTATATCTCGTTAAATGAGAGCGAGTCGTGAGTCGTGAGTCATGAGTCTTGAGTCTTGAGTCGTGAGTCGTGAGTCGTGAGTGTTGATTGATCACAGAGAATATATCAGCCGGTAAGCTTATCTGCTATCCGATATTTATGAATAGTGATTATTCTCTTTGTTTCTTTTCAAGGACGAATAGCATTTTTTGGATTTCGTCAATTTCATTGAAGAGAGCTTCGAAATCGTCGTTTTTAATATATACAAGGTTTCTGGCTACAATTAGTTGAGTTTCCAATTCACATGCAGAACCATAAGAGATTCCGAGAAAATATGCGAAATCCTTCTTTGATCTTCTTCCGGCTCCTTCTGCAATATTGGAACTTATTGAAATGGCCGACCGTC
>CAYOLE010000278.1:0-3962 GCA_964404705.1 uncultured Rhodohalobacter sp.
CCTAAAAGATTGCCAAGCGGACTGAGTCCCTTGCTATGGTTTGATATTATTTTTAGAGTTGCGAAAATTGGTACAAACAAAATCATACCTGCCACTCCCCATACTATACCTCCCATAATAACAGCGAAAATAACTGTCAATGCATTGAGCTCTACTTCTTTACCAATAATAAAAGGTTCTAAAATATAGCTTTCTATCAGCTGTATAATCACCACGCAGATGACAAAAATCATAGTGTGTGTGAAATCATCAAAGAATACCAGGGCAAAGGTAATGGGCACCAAGCCACTCAGCAACGGACCGATATAAGGAATAATGGTGACTAAAGCTCCAAATAGTGTAATAAGCAGGGCATAGGGGAGGCCGAAAATCAGAAATGTTGTGTAATACATAACCGCAAGTGCAAACATTACCTGAACTCTGCCCCACAAATAATGATACACTACCTTACTGATCTTGTGTAATGCATCCCTTGCATTTTCTTCCTCTCCATCCGTTGGATAAAAACTGATAATAAAATCCATGCATTTTTGCCGGTATAAAAGGAATAAAAATACATAAACAAAAACCAAAAAGAACTTAAAGGAAAACTCAACAATATGTCCTATAAATTCTGCAATTCTGGCTTCAATCCCTTCCCATAATGTATCTATACCCGGCATATCCAGTTGTGATTCTCCTGTAGATGAATTGACTTCATATTGCATTCTCTCTATTGCTGCCTGGAGTTCTTCCTCGACTAACGGGAGCTCTTCTGCAAAATGAATTGTCTGGTAAATAAACAGGTAGAAGAACATTCCGGATAATATGAATAATACGAGTGTGCTGGCCAGTGAAGAGAAGACAATATGTACTTTATACGTTTCCAGGAAATTGGAAAATGGAGCAATGAGCATGGCCAAAAATATGCCGAATGTAAGAGGAATGAGAAGTGAGCTTAGATGGTAAAACAATAAAAGAATGGCGATAAGAAAAAAAAGTAGATAATTGGCTTTTTTTAAAAATTCCATGCTCCCTCTTTTTGGTTATGATATTCTCTCTTTTAGTGAAAATATATAAAACTTGTGTAAAGGATAGTTTTGTTTTTCATTTCACAATAACTTATAAATGGCTTTGCAATTTAAATAATTTAATGCATTTAAGAATTATCAGCATTAAAGGTGGTAAACATTCTAATGTCCAATTAAATGACTGAAATATTTTTTCGGGCCAGAGCCTGTCGGATCGTCTGATCTGAAGCCAAGATGGCCATCGGGGCGTATGATGAACAACGCGTCTTTTTTAACACCAAATAGTTTAAAAAATGAAGTACTCCCATGTTTGCCTTCTATAATATGCACATCTATCGGAAAGGGGCAAATGTTTAAAAGCGTCTGCCGCACACTATCCATTCTAAATCTATCAGGATCAGACACAGCGATCAGAGCAGTAAACCGATCACAACGTAATAGTTTGAATGTGTCAGTTTGCTGATTGTTTAAAGAAAATGTACAGTAAGGAATCCTGTCACCAGGTTTGGGGGCTTTTTTCATTAAGCCACCCCGGATCTGCTCAGAATTCAGTGAACTGAATCTGTATTTGACAGCTATTTGCGAAAATCTCCGCAATGCTTTTTTCCTTAGCGGACTAAAAGCAGTGATAAGTTTAAAAATATAGGGGAATATATGAATTCGAAATAAACCGGCAACCTTATTTTTGTTTGTAATGATGCTGAACAGCCTGTCCGTAGTTTTATGAAGATTCTCTGCGATCTTGTATCGTTCTTCATCGTAGGAATCAAGCAATTGGGGATCTGCCTGGTATTTCAGTACAAGGGCCAGTTTCCATGCAAGATTATATGAATCCTGAAGGGCTGTATTCATTCCCTGTCCGCCCACCGGGCTGTGGACAGATGCCGCATCACCGGCGAGTAAAACCCTTCCTTTACGAAATGAGTCTGGCAGACGCGAATGTATTTTAAACACAGATAACCATTCAGGATTTTTCACCTTTATATTATGAAAAGGATTAGAATCGACAATCTCCTGGATTTCTTTCGGTGTGAGTTTCTCATCTTCTTTTTTCTCAACTGCCGAATTCATGAAATTAAAAATCCGGTACTTATTTTTTTCTCTGAATGGGAAAAAAGCGGTTAAATGATCTTTATCCAAACTGAAATAGATATTACCATGAGGATATTTCCAATCAACCTCAGCATCTGCAAGGTAAAAAGTTGGTGTGTAGGTTTTCCCCTGATAAGTAAACCCAGCCTGTTGTCGTACCGTACTGCCCGCACCGTCGCATCCCACTACATACCTGGTGTGAATGTGCTTTTGTTCGCCGTTTGGGCCGACAACTGTGGCAATTACTTCATCTTCAGTATTATTCAACTGTTTTAATTCGTGCTCCCAAAAAACTCGTTCTTGTTGTCCGTTTAGCGAATCGTACAAGAGTTGCTCGGTTTTATCCTGTGGCAGGATCAGCATATGAGGGTGAGGTGTTTCTCCGGGGAGAATAGTTGACAGATCGAGTTCTGTCACTATCTTTCCTTTTTTCAGAATTTTTACTTTATAATCGAATGCACCCTCACTGAAAGCTTCTTTAACGATACCAAGCTGATCAAATATTTCGAGCGAACGGGCATGCAGGTTAAATGCTTTCGATTCCTTGCTAAGAGTTGGTTTTTTTTCAATTAGATAAAAAGGTACCTCCCAGCGGGCAAGCAAGCTGGCGAGTATAAGCCCTGCAGGACCTGCACCTACTATGACTACCTCTGTAGTTAGACGGATCTCCTGATTCTGCAATTTTTATAATTTTTCAGTTAGATCTCACAACTAAATATCAAGACAGCATTGCGAGAAGAAGGTTGCGTAGTGAATATGTAAATTCAACACTTATATTTGATACGGAGAGGAATGATTTGCTGTGTTAATCTCCCTATTTAATTAAGTAACTTATTTGCAGGAATTCAATTATGGAAATTATCAGAACAAATAATCTCAACAAACAGAAACTATTCGGTAGTGTGATCTTAAGATAGTTGAGTGTATGCTTGATAAACTATCTTGTTACTATCACAATCAATCAGAGGCCAAATTATTTTAAAACATGAGCATAAAACATTTTGCGATACCATGGTCTGTTTTAGATCTGGCTGTGGTAACACAGGGAAACACGATTTCCGATACTATAAAAAACAGCCGGGATTTAGCCATTCATGTTGAAAAATTCGGATACAAACGTTTCTGGATGGCTGAACATCACAACATGGAAAATATCGCCAGCTCTGCTACTTCAGTCCTGCTTGGCCATATTGCAGAAGTCACAAATACTATTCGTGTGGGGGCCGGGGGAGTTATGCTGCCCAATCATTCACCGCTGGTAATCGCAGAACAGTTTGGAACACTGGCAACGATTTATCCCGGCCGGATTGATCTTGGATTGGGCCGCGCACCGGGAACCGATCAGACTACTGCAAATGCTATCCGCCCGGACCGCATGCGGGAAGTTCAGCATTTTCCGGAGAATGTAAGATTGCTGCAACAATATCTTTCATCCGATAATCACAACAACAGGGTGAGGGCTATTCCCGGAGAAGGTACAAATATTCCCATCTGGATTTTAGGCTCCAGTACAGACAGTGCATTCCTGGCCGCCGAATTGGGATTGCCTTATGCATTTGCCAGTCATTTTGCACCTCAGCAGCTGATGCCCGCCCTGCGAATTTACCGTGAACGGTTTAAACCTTCGGGTCAACTTGAAAAACCGTATGTAATGCCCGGCATCAATGTGATTGCAGCGGATACAGACGAGCAAGCCGAATACCTGTCTACTTCTATGAAGCAGATGTTTATGGGCGTTGTAACCGGTGACCGAAAACCAATGCCGCCTCCCGTAGATGACATGAGTCAGGTCTGGGATATTCATCAAAAATTTGCTGTGGAACAGATGCTTTCCTGCTCTTTTATTGGCAGTAAGGAGAA
>CAYOLE010000279.1:0-1327 GCA_964404705.1 uncultured Rhodohalobacter sp.
GAATTGACTCATCCGATGACTCAAACCCGCCATTTCATCATTGACACGTCACTAATTTTGATTCAGCAGTTTATTCATGGCTCGTAAATCGTTCGACATCCCAAAAATGTATCATTCTCCCATCATCCGAAGGGTGAAGGAAGCGAACAAAATAACTGATCCGCGCAAGAAAAATCTTGAGCCCACGGAGCTTAATTTCGGACCGGTTACGATTTTGATACCGCGACACTTCGGATTTTGCTACGGTGTGGAAAACGCCATCGATATCGCCTACCGAACGGTTGAAGAGAATCCGGACAGGAATATTTACCTCCTTAGTGAGATGATTCACAACCCGACTGTTAACGAGGATTTGATCACCAAAGGCGTGAAATTTTTGTTTGATACCGACGGCACCGAACGGATTCCGATTGAATCGCTGAGTTCTGATGATATCGTAATCGTGCCTGCATTTGGCACCACGCTCGAGATACAGGAGAAACTGCAGAAACAGGGTATTGATCCCTATCAGTACAATACCACATGCCCGTTTGTGGAGAAAGTGTGGAAGCGGGGAAATCAGCTTGGTAAAAAAGGATACAGCCTTGTAGTTCACGGGAAACACCGGCATGAAGAAACACGCGCCACGTTTTCGCACAGTGCCGATCATTCGCCGGTCGTCGTGGTGCTGAACACGGCAGAAGCACAGATTTTGGCGGATATTATGACCGAAGACCGGCCGCTGGAGGATTTTGAAAAATATTTCGGCCATAAAAGTACGGATGGGTTCAATCCGCTGAAAGATCTGGAATTTTTTGGTGTGATTAATCAAACTACGATGCTCGCCACCGAAACTCAGGAAGTGATGGACATCCTGAAAGACGCTTCCAAAAAACGCTTTGGCGAAGAAAACGTCCGGAATCATTTTGCGGATACATCTGATACGCTCTGTTACGCCACCAACGAAAATCAGTCCGCCACCTATGCCCTCGCTGATGCGAACCCCGACCTGGCAATTATAGTGGGTGGGTACAACTCCTCCAATACCATGCACCTTGTAGAGATCCTTGAGCATCACTGCCCGTCATTCCACATCAGAGATGCCAGTGAATTCGATTCTCCAGACAACATCACTCATTTTGACCAATGGAAGAATGAGATGAAACAGACAGAAAACTGGCTTCCGGTTGGAAAAGAAGGTCTTAAAATCGCCCTTACATCAGGCGCCTCCTGTCCCGATGTACTGGTTGATGAAGTTTTGCTTAAAATCCTTTCCTTTTACGATCATACAAAAACACTGGACGAGGTGATTGAACCGTTCGAGAAAATGATGGCAGCCGCTGACTGA
>CAYOLE010000279.1:1427-3958 GCA_964404705.1 uncultured Rhodohalobacter sp.
AACACTGGACGAGGTGATTGAACCGTTCGAGAAAATGATGGCAGCCGCTGACTGAATCACACATTTTGTATCTGTAAATTATTATTTGTGAAAAAATGGAGTGCAATAAGTTCCTGTAGGAATGGGAGTTTTTTTCTTCTGCCATTTACAATTTTGAATTGAGGTTTTTAAGATCTGTTTAGTGAATAACGATTTTCGTAATCCCAATTAACAGAATTTATTCAGATGCAACGTTTAAAAGGAGCCATCGCAGCGGGCCATACGGAGACCGCTAAAGCTGCTGATTTGATTCTTCGTGATGGTGGAAATGCATTTGACGCAATTATAGCAGCCCAATTTACAGCTTTCGTTGCCGAACCGGTGTTAACTTCCCTGGGCGGGGGCGGATTTCTGCTGGCCGAAACAGCTGAAGGGAATCAGTTGGTCTATGATTTCTTTGTTCAAACACCATCAAAAAAAAGAGAACATTCGTCCCTTCAGTTTTATCCAATCTCCGCAGATTTTGGTGAGGTTCAGCAGGAATATCATATTGGGCCGGGATCTGTGGCGGTTCCAGGAATGGTAAAAGGCCTTTTTGAAATTCATCGGGATCTGTGCACCCTGCCCATGAGCAGATTATCTGAACCGGCCATTGATCTTGCACGCCGGGGTGTGGTAATGAATTCATTTCAGTCAGGAGTTTTTGATATAATCGGGCCAATCTTCAACTCATCTGCGGAGGCGAAACGAATGTTCCAAAGCGCAAAAAATGAGGATAAACTGATCCGCGAAGGGGAAGTTCTGAAAAGACCTGACCTGGCAGATACGATTGAGCAGCTAACACAAACGGGTGTATCATTTTTTTATAGCGGTGATATTGCCGGGTCGATCGACCAGATTTTCCAGGATCATGGCGGGCACCTTTCCGCAGACGATCTTCGAAAGTATCGGGTGATTAAACGAAAGCCCTTGAATTTCAATTACCGGGGGCACGAAATCGCAATAAATCCGCCGCCGGGCTCAGGTGGCATCCTCATTGGATTTGCGCTGAAACTGATGCAATCCCTTGGTACAAAATCTGAGCAGTTTGGTTCTGAAAAATATTTACACATGCTGGTGCAGGTACAGAATATGACCAACAAAGCCAGGGTTGATGCTTTTATAGAGAATCCCGAAGAAGAAATGGTGCAAAAATTGCTCGACCCAAAGTACCTGGAAATTTATGAAAAAGTAATTATCGACAGAACCTCTTCATTCCGCGGTACCACTCAAATCAGCATAGCAGACAGTGACGGAAATATGGCCAGTATGACCTCAAGCAATGGTGAAGGAAGTGGTGTCATGATACCAGGAACCGGCATTATGCTTAACAATATGCTCGGTGAAAAAGACCTGAACCCTGGCGGGTTTCACAGGTGGCAGCCGGATCAACGAGTAACATCGATGATGGCACCGGGAGTACTAAAGATGACAAATGGCACCTCTGTTGTATTTGGATCGGGTGGTTCGAACCGCATACGCACGGCAATTCTACAGGTATTGTTAAACCTGATCGATTTTGAGATGTCGCTTGAACAGGCTGTCAGTTCGCCGAGAATCCATTTTGAAGAAGACCAGCTGAATGTGGAAATTGGGTTCGACCCCGATCAACTAAAAAAACTTACCGATCATTATTCCGATTTCAAGATTTGGAAAGAGAAGAGTTTATTTTTCGGCGGAGCTCATTGTGTTAGCAGCGGACCTAATGGGCTTACAGGGGCTGGTGATGTTAGAAGAGGCGGGGTTTCGCTTATAGTGGAATGAAGAAGGTCAAGTGAGTTTACAGCCAGCTTTCGGGAAAATTTGTCTGCTATCTGGCTTTACTCCAGCATTATATTCTTTAAAAATCCTTCGCCTGTTTCCGGTTTGTCGAGTTTTTCTTCGTGGTGATCCGTATCAATATGTTCAAGCGGTATTTCTACTTCTTCCACCATTTCAAGACCGAAGCTATTCAAGCCCACACGTTTGACGGGATTATTGGTGAGCAGCCGCAGTTTACGGATTCCCAACAGATGAAGAATCTGGGCGCCGATTCCATAGTCGCGTGCATCCATTTTACTGCCCAGTTTTTTGCGGATTTCATCTTTACCCATGCCATCATCCTGCATGCGGATTGCCGCAATTTGATCAACGATATTATACTCGTTGCTCATCTGGTCCATATATAAAACAACCCCACAGTTTGATTTATCAACCATTTTCAGCGACTGCTGAAGTACGGCAGTTTTATCACTCCGTTTACTGCCAAAGATATCAGCCAGCGGGTTGGCAGAGTGAACGCGCACCAAGACGGGGTCGTCCTCATTCCAGTTACCTTTTGTGAAAGCGAGATGATATTCTCCGGTTAGTTTTTCCTCGAATACCTGCAACTGAAAATGACCATATATAGTTGGCATATCTACCGAAACGATTTGTTTTACGAGAGATTCATTCTCCATCCGGTAAGCAATCAGGTCTTTGATTGTTACCAGTTTCATGCCAAACTTTTTGGAGAGTTCGATCAGTTCCGGCAA
>CAYOLE010000280.1:0-3944 GCA_964404705.1 uncultured Rhodohalobacter sp.
TCTCAAAAAATGTTTATCGGGAACGCTGTTCTGATTATCTAATCTGATAAAAATTTTCTACTATGATAGAAATTCTCCATTCTTTCAGCTTTATATGAATAAAGACCCAAATTAAAAATTAAGCTATTTACGGAGTAAACTATGATAAGATTAAAAGAGTACATTTCATGGAGCATTGGTATCACACTATCAATCGTTCTGGCAATTAGCTCCGATGTTTTAGCCCAGCACAATCATATGCACGACGATTCACCGATACCCGAAGATGAATCGATCGGTGAGATTAATTTTAACGCGAACTGTAGCGAAGAGGTCAGAGATGACTTTGACAGGGCCCTGGGCATGCTTCATCACATGATGTATGAGATTGCGCGCGATTCCTTTGAACAAATTGCGGAAACAGCCCCGAACTGCGCGATGGCCTACTGGGGAGTATCCACAACCCTGTTTCAGCCAATCTGGGGCACACGCCCATCAGATGAAGACCTGCAATATGGATGGGAGAATATCAGCAAAGCCCAGGAGCTTGTGGAATCTGAACGTGAAAAGGCGTTGATTGAATCCACGGCCGAATTTTTCCGAGACCCTGAAACAGCAGATTTCCGGATCCGGATTGATCGATGGATTACAGGTGTGGAAAAGGCCCACGAGGCCTACCCCGAAGATGCAGATATCGCCTCATTTTACGCGCTTACAAAAATGACAGAGGCGCAGTTTTCTGATGACCGCAGCTCTCTTTACGATGAGGCCGAGCGGATACTCCGGGAGGTTTTTGAACAAAATCCGCAGCACCCGGGTGCGATCCATTACACGATCCATGCCACCGATGTTGATGGCCGTGCAGAAAATGCACTTGATGTGGTGGAAGCTTATTCTGGTATTGCCCCGCAAGTTCCTCATGCCCTTCACATGCCATCTCATATCTATGTACGCCTGGGCGACTGGCCGCAGGTGATCGACTGGAACCAGCAGTCTTCTGAAGCCGCTCTTGATCACCCTGTGAACGGAGCTGAATCACATCACTACATTCATGCGATCGACTACTTGGTCTACGCCTATCTGCAGCGCGGTGAAGATGATAAAGCCGAAGATGCTTTCAGAGAGGTGCAGACGAAAGACAATCACCAACAATCTTTCGTTAGCGCATTTCACTTTGCCGCCATTCCTGCACGCCTGGCCGTTGAGCAGAGAGACTGGGAGCGTGCTGCAAATCTTGAGCCCCGGACGCCCGATTATTTGCCTTGGGATGCATCTCCCTGGGCAGAAGGGCTGACCTGGTACGCCCGCGGTTTGGGAGCTGTTCACACCGGTGATTTAGACTCTGCACGTGAAGCCGAAGAGCGAATGCGTGAACTTCGGGATGTTGCCGAAGAGAGAGGAGATGATAATATGGCCGCCTATATCGAAACGGAACGCCTCGTTCTTGCCGGACGAATCGCATTTGAAGAGGGCAATCATGATCAGGCAATTGAACTAACCCGATCGGCTGCAGAAATGGAAGCCACCGTGGAGAAACATCCGGTCACTCCTGGCGCACTGCAGCCCCCGTGGGAAGCACTTGGCGATCTTTACATGGATCTTGACCGTCCGGAAGAAGCTCTCTCAGCCTACGAGACTTCAGATGGCATTTGGCCCGGCCGTCTCAACACTCTGATGGGAGCCGCACTTGCCGCAAGATTAAACGGCGAAACAATGCTGGCGCGAAATTATTTTGAGAAACTAATAAATAACGCCGGAGAAGTTGATCCGGAAAGTATTGGCGAGGCCCATCAGACTGATCACTAATTAAACAGGGTGAGTCAATTTCAACCTGTCCGTAAGACCTGACGGTTTTAAATACTGCTGAGTTTGATCATGCTTATTATACAGTAAAAACTGTTAGGTCTCGACAGGTAATTTCGGCACTTGCTTCAAAACGAATTGATTACAAGCGACGACAGGGCTTCTCAGTTTAGTTATAAAGCGCATTATTGGCTTGCACTCAAATAAATCTTCATTCTGCAGTACAAATCCAGCATATAAATTAGGCCATGAACAGATTCACTCGTTGCCTTAAATTATTTGTGCAGATAATTGTGAGTCCGAATATCCGGTCTTGATTGCTCTTCTACTGAAACTCACGTTTCAAGACTTAATTCTCTGTTCAGCCAGGCCCTGGCCACTTTCCAGTCTCGGCTGACCGTGGGTTCGGATATTCCCAGCGTATTTGCCGTTTCTACTATAGTAAGGCCGCCAAAAAACCGGCATTCCACCACTTTAGTCTGACGTTCGTCGATCTCTGCAAGTTTTTTTAATGCGTGATCTACTGAAATGATCTCGTCAAGGTTCACATCTTGTTTAATGTGATGCTCACCCAGTGTTATCTTGTGGTTGTCTCCGCCTCGTTTTTGCGCTTTCTGTTTCACAGCATAATCCACCAGGATGTTTCGCATCACCTGCGAAGCAATCGCAAAAAAATGATTCCGGTTCTGCCAGTCGATCCGGTTAAAATCAACCAGCTTCAGGTAGGCTTCATGAACCAGGGCAGTTGCGCTGTAGGTGTGATCGGGCCTTTCCCCCATCAGGCGGCCATATGCCATCTTGTGCATCTCGTTATACACAAGCGGTATCAGCTCATCCAGTGCATGCTCATCACCGGAGGCGTGTGCCTGGAGCAAAATTGTGATTTGTGACTTGTTCATATCCCATCCTCATTGCCCAATTGGTATTGAATACGTTCATCGGTATAAATACATCCAAACATATGATAAGAGTCTCATAGATTTTCGGCTTTATTAAATGAGGGTATAATAAATATCCGGAGTAATTTCTATACCTATTGTAAAACATACTATGCAAAACCCATTCTGTCAAAGAGCTTTATCAGAACGTGACATCAAAGCCGCCGCCCGCAGGTCCAACCGAGAACTTACTCAACCCGGCCCTGATATTCAGTGGCAGCACAGTTGTATCAGTAAAGAAAGAACGCCCGGTGTCTAAATTGCATTTAATAAAAAAGGAGTAACCATGCTCCCTTTCATCTAAACATATTATAAAAAAGTCAAATGCTTCTTAAACCAAAACTTGAAAAGACAAATAGGTATTCATTATGATCATTTTTAAAACCCGTGTACTTCAAACGACTTATATACTTTTTATTCTATTAGCTGTAATTGGGATGTTACTATTTAGCAGTTGTAGCGGAGACGATTCTACAGGCAATCAAACTGAACAGATTGTAGATATAGAGATTTCTCCCGAAGAGGCTACTTTAGAGGCTGGAGAACAGCTTGAATTTTCAGCATTTGTGATAACTGATTCGGGAAAGAAAATTAATATCGAAGAGCTTGATATCGAATGGGAGGGTGATTGGTGGTCTACCGATACAGAAGTGTTCTCTGTTGAGAATAACGGTTTAGCAACGGGACAGAATTCCGGAGAAGCATACTGTGTAGTAGAGATAGACTTAGATGAGACTCAAATTATTACAATGTTAAAAAATGAATCCATTGATATTGCTGGATTCATACCTACAGGAATGAGCCAAATTAACGAGTCAAATAACTATGATTTAAAACCTCGAATGAGGTTTACCGGACGTGATTCTGCAATAGTTTTTGTTTTTTGAGCTATATCTGTTATTTGAGTTCAGCTGCCGTTTATCCGTTTTGGGTGGATTAAAAAGTTCATAACTATGAACATATCTTTTGCCACCGAGGAGTAATAAAATCTGAGTAAAAACTCGCTTATTCACAGACGGAGTTAAATTATAGCGATTTGAAAAATTGACGCTGACAGGACCACTGCCCGGCGCGGACCTTGTCGTGTCAGTTCAATTTTACGGATATAATGAAAAATTCGTTTTGCCCCGCAAACTTCAGGCGATCAGGGATTATGAATTGATCATGATCGCATCGAAAATATGACCACACCAACACTGTTAATGACTGGCAGCGACAGTCCGG
>CAYOLE010000281.1:0-3911 GCA_964404705.1 uncultured Rhodohalobacter sp.
TTGAATTGACTCATCCGATGACTCATACCCGCCATTTCATTATTGACACGCCACTAGTGACAGAACAGTATTATTCAACAGCAGATCATGCCCGAATTAGAAACAAACTGTATTCCTTCACTGCTTAGAAGCTTATGTTTTATTTCTGTTGCTATAGTAAGTGGCCTATATTTCATTTCCCGGCACATAAAAAATTCCTGCCGTAAAAATATCGTATCCTAATAAGTATTTCGAAAGATTGAGGTTTACATTTATTGAAAATAAATTATATTAAATCATGATAAATGTGTGAGATATATCATGAAAAAAATAACTGTTCATATTACGGATGGATCAGAGATTTCAAGAAGCGGGATTGTATATCTTCTAAATCGATCACAAAAAATAGGATCGGTTTATGCACATTCTACAGTAAAAAAATTTTTCAAGATGTATCGTGAAATTCCCGATTCAGTTTGCATAATTTCATCAACTCTAACAGAGTATGGTTTGCGCGATATTATGCAAAAACTTTCCGACATTAATTCGAATTGCAGAGTAATAATTTTATCAAGTTCATCAGATATTGCGCATGTAAATCAGGCACTTAATCATGGAGTTAAAGGGTATCTTACCAGACAGGCAACTTCCAAAGAACTGGAAAAAACAGTGGTTGCAGTCTGGAATGGTGAAAAGGCTTTTAGCAGAAATGTAACGAAAACCATCGTCGGGCATTACGCAAAGAAGCGCCACGCTCCTGCCGAAACTATCCGGCAGTCTATAACAAAGCGTGAGCGGGAAATTTTGTCCTATATCGTACAGGGACTCACAAGTTCAGAAATTGCCCAGCGTCTTTACATCAGCCCGCGTACGGTAGAAACTCATCGTTCTAACCTGATGCAAAAGCTCGACATAAAGAACACTGCAGGATTGGTTCGGTATGCTCTTGAAGAAGGAGAAAACCTATAATTGTGTGACTAAGTATTTTTACGTACTCAAAATACGAACCTTTACTGATTGACGTAGGTAGTTTTAACATGTATGTTACAGATGCAAATGGGGTAATAGCCGTCTGTAGATGATATTTAGCAGTTCTTCTTGACCGGAGAACTGCTAATTTTTTTTTAAGCCAGTCTTCTCACTCTATCCTATTCAAAAAAATCATGTAAATAGTCTATATTAGCCATAATTGCTGCTATTGATGATAAGATTATCGACTGATTTGAAATTCTTTCGGTGGTGTTTTACCAGCAAGATGTTTCACAAAATAGTCCCAAGTGCGACGAATATTGTAAGGTTCATTAGCATATCCATGGCCCCTGTTGGGCATCACAATAAGATCAAAGTCTTTATTGTGGCGTATCAATTCATCCACAAATAATAAGGTCATGCCGGGGTGAACATTTGGATCCGTCGAACCATATGTAAGCAGCAATTTTCCCTGCAGATTTTCTGCCTGTAAATGGATAGCTGACTGCTCGTAATTATCACTGCCATTATCTTCTTCGAGCAATCCCTGATATTTCTCCCCCCAATAATATGTATAGCCACGATTATCATGATTTCCAGCGCCGGAAACTCCTACTTTAAAGAACTCAGGATGCATGGTAAGTGCAGCGGCAGTTGCAAACCCGCCGCCTGAGTGGCCATAAATTCCCGCACGATCAATATCAATAAAGGAGTGTCGTTCGGCGAGTTCCCGCATTGCCGCAATCTGATCCGGCAAACCGTTATCAATCATATTGCCGGCATATGCAGTGTGAAATTCACGTGACCTGAGCGGACTGCTGCCAAGAGCATCGATCGCTACCACTACAAAATCCAGCTCAGCCAGTGCCTGTGCCTGTCCTCTTCGGGTGGGCGAAAAGTGCCGGCTGCCAACACTTCCCGACTGTGGACCCGGATAAATAGCATTAATTATCGGGTAGGATTTACTTTCATCGAAATCAGATGGCAAAAGCATAATTCCATAAATATCAGTTTCACCATCGCGGGCTTTCGTGCTGAACGGAACCGGTTTTTGCCAGCCTGTTTCTAAAAGATCCTCAATATCTGCCTCTTCTATTACCATCAGTTCGCTTCCGTTTGAATCCCGTAAAACGGTTTTTTGAGGAGTTTCAAAATCGCTAAATGTATCAACGATATAAGATCGGTCCGGACTTAGGGATACGCTGTGATGAGCTTCATCAGAAGTAAGAAGCTCCATTTCTGATCCGTCAAAATTTATGCGATAGAGATATTCATGATATGGATCATGATCTTTCACAACTCCCACGGCTGTAAAATGGATGACCCGGTTTTCTTCGTCCACATTTAAAATATCTACAACATTCCAGTCTCCTCCTGTGATGCGGTTTTTCAACTCGCCACTTTCCAGGTTATACAGATACAGATGTCCCCAGTTGTCACTGCGGTTAAACCATATAAACTCATTGCTATCATGCAGAACACGCCAGTTGGGAATTCCGCGTGACGTCAGATTTGATTCAAAAAAAATCTCGTCACGATCCTCAAAAATTTCATTTACCTCTCCCGTTTGCGGATCAGCGATGCGAAGTTTTACTTCTTTATAATCACGGGAGGTAGAAACAAATGCCAGGGTCTCACCATCATCGCTCCATTCAGTATCCGTCCATTCTCCTTCGCGTATTAATCCGCAGCAGTTAGAAGCCCGCTGATGGTCTGGATCAACATCAAGCCATACTTTTTCCTGGGTTTCTATATCTAAAACCACGCGTTCCAGCATGGGAACCACTGTATCCCCCGGCAGCGCATAAGGCCAGATATCGGGTTCCGGCCTACCCACTTTTGTTTCCCAAAGAACCATCTTACCTACATTGCGTTCATCGAGGCGAAAGGTGGCTATTTTTTTTGAATCGGGCGACCAGGTGAGAATCGGACGATCGGATCTTGACCAGCCCTGATTATTAGTTCCAAAACTGTGATGCTTTACACCTTCTGTGGTAAGCTGAATATCGTCGCCTGTTTCGAGATTCCTAACCCATAAATTATAATCATCCTGATACGCTGCCCATTTACCATCAGGTGATGTTACAGACATTTCAGCGGAATATTGCTGTACATCTTCTGCTTCACAGCTATATGTTTGTAGTGAACAATTCCAGTGGTCACCCTGGAATTGAAATTCGATTGTATCAAAACTATCGCTGAATTCAAGGTCACCGAGCCTGAGATTCCATGGATCCAGATCAAGTTCCGTCATCCTGTTGAGTTCTTCAGCCAGGCGCACATGGTCGAATGCATGGTCCTTGGTAGGAACCGATGCATCTACAAGCTGATATTCAAGGCCGCGACGGGTATTTGTTCTGTACCAGAAATGTGTTTCATCAATCCAGCGGGGAGAAACATTACTGTTATATATTTTATCAGAAAGATTCCAGCTAAGCATCTGTTCAGCCTGTTCATAGTCCGCTATGGAGAGAGTATCCTGCGCAGATCCATGCTGAATAGTTACAGTAAGCATCAACAGAATGAAAGTTAGCAATTTTATGCCCGGAAATTGAGGTTGAAGTTTCATGCAAATAAATTCAGATATTAAGGAGTAAAAGGAAAAACTTTTAAAAATTTTTGGAGCTTTTCATCAATAGTTTTCTCTGATGAACTGCAACACAGTATTCATTTCTGATCTCATGATATTATTGCTGAATACATAGTTATTGTTATGAAAACTGAAGGTTAGTCTTCGGCCGGAATCGGTAAAAAGGTAGCCGCTCAGGCTTGTATTATTTCGTAACGTACCGGTTTTTGCATAAACAAATGGAGGTTGCCCTTCTGGTGCCTTGTACCACCCGCTGATGGTACCGCTGATTCCCCCAACAGGAAAAAGTAAAAGAGTTTCATCATGCCCCAGCATCTCATAGAGTTTTTCGAGTAAGATCACTGTTGTGTAGGGAGTTATTAAATTGTATCGG
>CAYOLE010000282.1:0-2449 GCA_964404705.1 uncultured Rhodohalobacter sp.
GGAAACGCTTTGGAAACGCCCTCAGATTATAATGCCTTCAGTAACCTGTTAAAAGTAAATATTCGCAGAGTTATTGAAGACAAACCATAAAAGAAAAACCGTGGAGGATATGATGAGAATTAATCACAAAAAAGTAAACCTGTTCAGTTTTATTCTAATAGCAATGCTGATTGGATGTAGTGAAAATCCGGTTCAGAATCAGGAAAGCGATGCATTCAATGAATTTACTATTACTGATAATAGTCATGGAAATTCCATTGCAACAGCCAATAATCCTGTAATAATTGCTTTTGATAAAGTATTTGTGGAGGAATGGGAATGGGAAGGTACCGTCTCCGGTGATGTAGAGGGCGATCTGCGTACAGAACTGATTACTTCAAGAGAAACAGGCAAAATCCTGCATGTTGAATTCGACTGGATCATAACGGCTGATGACGAGGACAAAAGCTTTACGGCAAAGTTATATGGCACTCTGAATAATAATACCGGGAAAGTTGTAATGAATGGTACTGTAATTGAAGGATGGCTTATGGGTGCACGTGTTCATGAAGAAGGCCAGCTCACCGACCCTGCGACAGGACGATTTGAAGGTACAATCCAAATCAACCCGGCAACAAGTAAATAATTGAAATTAAATCATACTTAAATAATGAGGATAATATGACAATGGCAATTAAAGCATCTAAAACAGAAGTACCCATTAGCATACAAACACCGGGTGTGCATCATGCAGCACTACGCGTAAGTGATTTCAATCGGGCCAAACAATTTTACACGGAAACCCTCGGCTTCGATATCATTCTGGAACAGCCGAACCTGTTTATTTTCCTGGCGGGAAAAACAGCCATCGCTATCAGGGGGCCTGAAAAAGAATCGCCCAATGGAGATTCCTTTAATCCTTTCCGGGTTGGCCTCGACCACCTGGCACTGGCCTGTGAGGATGAGAATGAATTGGAACGTGTGGCAGGAAAACTGGAAAATGCCAACATCTGGAATACAGGCGTTAAACTGGATGAGACACTCAATAAAAAATATGTAGCCTTCAAAGATCCTGATCGCATTTCGTGGGAATACTATATGGTTTAAAAAAAGTGTGAAATGTACATTAAGAATTAAAATAAAAACGGAAAAAATGATGAAAGTAGAAGAAAAAGTATATGATGTAAAACGAGATGAGCTGTTGCACAATATCGGCCGTGATTATGTTCTGAAAGGGCTGGGGAAAGGTAATTTTGAAGCGATCCCTTATGCGGAAAATGTAAGTCTGCGGGCACCACTCTGTCCGGGCGGCTCAGCAATACCACTGGTTGGGAGAGAAAAACTTCGGACTATCTGGTGGGCATCCCTGCCTGATTTGGTTAAAAATGTGCAACTATTTGATACGCATATAAACAGAGACCGCACACAAGTCACAGTTGAGTTCCACTGTGAGATTAAAAATCCTTCCTGAATTTTGAGGATCCTGGATCGCTTAACAATCAAAGATGAAGGTAAAATAATCGAACAGGAAAACTTCTTTGATCCGCGTGATGTAACAAACCCGGGCTGGAATGAGAACTAATCACTAATCTAAGAGCAACACACATCCAGCGGAACTGGCGTTCGGTTGATGATCAACGACAAATTGTGGACTAACCTTTAATATAAACTTAGGACAATTGATGAAAACAATATTAATAACTATAGGAGTGCTGTTTTTTGCAGCTAATGTACACGCACAAAATGACAAAGGTAAAATTATACTTCCTGACCATCTTGAATGGGTACAAATTGTTGAAGGCGTTGATCTTGCAGCGGTTGACGGAGATTGGTCAAAAGATGCACACAGGAAATTTATCAGAATTGCTGCTGGAATGGTGCTGCCTTTTCACATACATACTGCATCTTCCCACATTGTAATCGTTGCCGGAGAGCTAACACACACCCATTCAGCCAATGATAAGCCTAACCCAATGGGTGTCGGATCTTATTTTTACAGCAAGGGTGGCGTAGTACATGCAAACAGTTGTGTTTCAAAAGTACCCTGCATACTCTATACTGAATACGACAGTGCATTTGATATGGAGATTGTCTCAAATTAAAAGCTGACGATTCAAAGTTTTATTAATATGTCTTTAAAACTTACCGGCTAACGCTTTATCGTTTACGTGGACGGCAGGGGTTCGGTGAAGCCATCGCCCGTCAACTTATAACCGAGGGGCACGGGTGTTACCTATCATTACTTCTGGGTGAATGAGAAGGTGGCCAGGGGATATTGCCTTATGAAGGGGCCGGGCAAAGTGTTATGTACTGTAACTCACTTATAAGCCTGATTTCGATCAATTGAAGCTTCAATAAAGACAGAAAAATATAGCCCTGCTTGTAATTTCCGAACTTGAGGGACAGGAAGTACGTACAGGAGCTTTGGTGTTAACTGAAGGATAAGGCAGATTTCGACCTCCGGAAACGC
>CAYOLE010000282.1:2549-3897 GCA_964404705.1 uncultured Rhodohalobacter sp.
GGAAACGCATGGATGATATTTTGTAGATGGAACACATCGATTATATAGCCTATATAGCCGCTCCGGATAATTTAATCATTCAATTAAAAAATCACGGCTTATGATGAATAAAAATTATCTGTTCCTAATGATATCTGCCATCATACTGTTACTACATGGTTGTGCAGAAAATGAACGGTCAGAAATCAATATAGAAGCAGAAATAGCTGCCATTCAGGAAACCATTGCAACTGAAACCGAAGCCTATTTTAAAGAAGACTATGAGCTCTGGAAAGACCAGTTTGTGGATGAGCTATACTTTATGCGAATCGGGTACTGGGAAGGTTACCCGAATAAAGTAAGTTACCATGAAGGGTTTGATACACTCCGCGCCGAAAAGAAGCTTCAGTTTGAGCAGGGAGCTACGCAGTGGGGCGGCTCCGAACAAACCAGGGAAAATCTGAAGTTCCGGATCTATGACGAAGTGGCCTGGGTAACTTATGATCAGCTCAGCATGGATCCCGAAACAGGTGAACATCTCGGTACCTCAAAAGAGATCAAAATTCTGGAAAAGATTGACAGAAGATGGCGGCTGGCTTATTTAGGATTTTATTATCTGACTGAATAGCGGTTAAAATGCCATCAAACTACCCTTTATTTGCCCCTGTTACCGACAGGCACGGCAGACATCATAACCCAGGATTTTAATCCGGGTAGTGAATGAGCACCCTACCCCGCATTAAAAGCCTCCTGATTTGATTCTGCCTGATATAATTCTGCCCGGAATGGATGGATATGAAGTCTGAAAAACATTACGAAAGTGCGGGTTAAATACGCCCATCATCATACTGACGGGGAACTCTTCGTCTATCTGCTCCCGATTGTCTCTATACCGATGTGTGGAAGCTGGATGGCAGTAACACCCATGAAAATCAGTAAAACCAAGAAAATAAAGCTTTCTCACTGAATTTTGACCTTCATGCACGAAGCGTGAACCTGAGATTTACCTGGAATTTTGCATCGAAATGTGGACAGAGTAACAAAGTAAACGTGAGGGCGGGATCTGAGGAAGAGCAGGGGCGGTGAATGTAGAATAAGTGACTTAAAACAAACAACCATCGATATTTTTTAAACTCGAATCGCATAACCGATAGCTGCGATGCTGCAGGAAAGTATTAATCCAAATGTAATCCTTTAATTAAAACCAAAGAACCATGATACGTATTCGCAAAATCAATTTTTCTTGAATTCCCGTCAGATAGCCCTGCCGGAAGCACAATATATATAAGGGCGATCAAAAAAAGTTTTCGACTATGGTTCATTATTTAAAATCGGAATGATATCCGCTTTAAAATCATTGGTACTTTAA
>CAYOLE010000283.1:0-3868 GCA_964404705.1 uncultured Rhodohalobacter sp.
TCGACAATTCGGAAAACGACAATGAAATGCTTTCATTTACAATATGGGACAGTCTTGAAGCGGTAGCTCTTTACGAAAATGAAGGCGTGTTCAATAAACTGGTAAACAAAGTTCGGCATACACTTGATGAACTGTACCAGTGGAAAATGGCACTGGATAACCGCGCTGAGCCGGCAACTGCCGTAACCAGCCGGGATATGGACATCAGCAAATTCACGCTTGTAACCGGAAAACAGTTTAAATAAAAATATGAATCTCGAATCATTCACAAAAAGCGTCAGAATTTATGAACGAAATAAAAATGGACCCGTACAAACCACTGTAATATGATTTTCCGGCATTTTCAGCTTAATTAAATAGAGGCATGAAAAAAGGATGCAAATACAAGCAGCAGAGTAGCCACGCCTGTCATCTCGGAGCAGAGCACCGAGACGAGATTAAAACACATGAAAAAAGGAACCAACATATCGCATTATAGGATCCTCGAAAAGCTGGGTGAAGGAGGAATGGGTGTAGTGTACAAAGCCCATGATACGAAGCTCGACCGAACGGTGGCATTGAAGTTTCTCCCCTCTCATTTTACGGATTCGGAAGATAGTAAAGAGAGGTTTATTCGTGAGGCTAAAACAGCCGCCACACTCAATCATCCAAATATCTGTACGATCTACAGTATTGACGAATATGAAGGACCCACCTATGACTCAGACAGCGAGTCTTCGGCGGGCAGACAGCATTTTATTTCGATGGAATATATCGACGGCACCACACTGCGGGAAAAAATGAAATCCGGCGACTTGTCTCTCTCCACTGTTCTCGCATATGCAAAGGGGATCACCTCGGCGCTGTCGGCGGCGCATGAGAAAGGCATTGTACACCGCGACATCAAACCGGAGAACATTATGGTGGATACCGAAGACCGGATCAAAGTCACCGATTTCGGGTTGGCCAGGGTCAACGGAACGCATAACCTAACAAAAGAAGGGCGAATCATTGGAACAATGGCGTATATGTCGCCCGAACAGCTCCAGTACGGAGAAGTCGATGAGCGCAGCGACCTGTTCTCCGTTGGCATTGTTTTATATGAGATGCTGACGGGAATCCACCCCTTTGAAGGAGAGTATGAACAAGCCACAGGATTTAAGCTGGTCAATGAAAATCCCGATCCTCCCAGTGCCATCCGCCCCGGAATTCCACCGGGCATCGAGGAAATTGTACTGCGGTGTCTGGAAAAAGAGTGCGATAAACGATATCAATCCGCACGGGACCTGACCACCGAACTGGAAGGAGAATCTTCATGGCCACTGGGAATTGCTGCGGAAAGAAAAAACGGCCATAAACTCATTTCATATCCTTTCCGTCTCAAACGAAATCCATGGCTATGGGTTGCTGCCGGAATACTTATACTGGCCCTGGGAGGATGGTTGTACACGTTAAACTCCGGAACCGAACTTCCCGCTGAGAAGCATATCGCCGTTCTGCCATTTAATAATTTTAGCCCGGAGACAATTCCCGCTGGCATAAGCGATGGTATGACGGAGATTGTTACCAGTAAAATCACGCGAATGGAAACCCAGCAGGGAGCTCTGTGGGTTGTGTCGAGTTCAGAAATCCGGAGGGAACAGGTTTCCAGTCCATCCGACGCTGTTCGTCTTTTTGGAGTTAATATGGCGGTTACCGGTAGCCTTCACTTGGTTGGGGACCGTTTCAGCATGACCATCAACCTGGTAGATGGCACTACCCTTCGTCAAATACGCTCTGAAGTGATCGAGAGAGATTGGGGCGGCACCGATTTTGCTCAATTCCAGGATGATGTTTTAGAAACTCTGGATGAAATGCTCGAATTGGAGCTTGGTTCGAGTGACTTTGAAACTATCCTGGCCGGAAGTTCAGAGGATCCCCGTGCCTATCAGCTCTACATTGAAGGTAAAGGAGCCCTGAGCCGGTTTGAAGATCCTGAAAAAATTGATGAAGCAATTGACCTGTTCGAAGAGGCCGTTGAGCATGATCCCGGTTATGCGCTTGCCTATGCAGGACTTGCCGAGGCCCATTGGCGAAAATTCGATCTCACCCGTGAAACAAAATGGACCGAATTTGCCAGAAGGTACGCTGGTGAGGCGATGGAACTCAGCAACGATTTACCGGAAGTTTACATTACCCTGGCTTTGATAAACAACGGAATGGGTAGATACAATGAAACGCTTGAAATACTCAACAGTCTTGATGAAGAGGAGAGTAGTCGGTATGATGCACTTATCCAAAAAGCCGAGGCATACCGGGGACTTGGCCAGCTTGAAGAGGCTGAGAAAACCTACCAGCTCGCTATTGAACAAAAAAAGAACTATTGGGGCGGGTATCACACTCTTGGTGTTTTTTACTTCCAAAACAGCCGTTGGGAAGAAGCGGCAGAGGCCTTCCGAATAGTGACAGAACTGACGCCGGATAATGTACGAGGATTTAATAATCTGGGTGGTGTTTACATGGCGATGGAAAACAACGAACAGGCCATTCAGGCTTTTGAAAGATCTCTTGAGATTCGGCCTTCTCAACACACATACTTAAATCTGGGATCTTTATATTTTTATCAAAAAAATTATACTGAAGCCAGCCGTGTTTATGAACAAGCGACTAAAATAGCAGAAAATGATTATAGAACTTGGGGATACCTCGGAACGGCATATTACTGGGCTGGTGAGGATTCCGCTAAAATGCAGCAATCGCTTGAAAGAGCCATTGAACTTGTGGAACAGGAACTTGAAATCAATCCGAACGATCAGGCATTGCTCAGGCATTTGGCCAGTTATCACATCTTGCTTGGTAATACCGGTACAGGAAAAAATTTAGTTGAGGAATTGACAGCCTTGCCAAACTTAGACGCTGATTCTCAGGGAATGATTGGCAATCTGTACGAACTGCTGGGGGAACGGGAAATGGCTCTTGAATGGATTGAAAAAGCTCTTGATAACGGATATCGGGTAGAACTTCTAAAAGACCTTGAAGGAATACAGGACCTATTGGAAGAACCTGAAATGCAAGAGTTACTGACAAAATATGAAGATGAATGATGAATCAAGAGGCAGGGATTTACTTCTAATAATTTTACATAACTTATAATCCAATACGGAGGTCACATGATTGAGAAAGAAACAGAAACAATGACTAATAAAAATCACGATGCTCACCTTTTTTTAATAAAAGTTGAAGTGAATGACAAACATCTGGAAAAATCGTTTGTCGTGCCCGGGCATCTTCATGTCAAAAATAACGAAACGATTACGTTCAAAGCGGTAAACACTAACGCACATTATATCTTCCCCAATGGAGAGGTACTCTTCAGCGATGAAAACGATGATTTCAGAAATATCATTGTTGAGGACGGTAGTGAAGCCACGTTTACCATCAGCGATAATGCACCAAAAGGAAATTATCCTTATGCTGTGATTACCGATAATCATGATTTCGCAGCCGGTGGCAGTTATCCGGAAATTATTGTTGAATAAACATCGAATTACAAATCAGATACGAATAACCTGTCAAATGCTATTGAGGACTCTAAAGCTATAAGTCAGATGTACAAAACAAGCCTACAAAAGCTGTAAGATTTGATCTATTGACAAAACACTAACTATAAAAATAGTTGGCAATATGAACAAAATCCTGCACATAAGACTGCTGGGTACGTTTCATATGGAGTATAATGGAAAGCCTGTAAACGGGCTGGATTCGACCCGTTTACAGGAGCTCCTCGCCTGGCTGCTGCTGAACCGTGATTCACCGCAGCCCCGCCGCCAGATTGCCTTCCAATTCTGGCCGGATAGTTCGGAAAAGCAGGCTCGGACGAATCTGGCAATCTGATCTATAAACTTCGCCG
>CAYOLE010000284.1:0-3815 GCA_964404705.1 uncultured Rhodohalobacter sp.
CTTTTAACAGGTTACTGAAGGCATTATAATCTGAGGGCGTTTCCAAAGCGTTTCCACTCTGAATTTTTTAAAGAATATCCATCAGCTTTCGTTTTTCCATTGAAAAATGAAGCAATCAAATTCAGAAGGGGCAACAGGTGAATACACCCGGATTAATTTCAAATCCATCGCCATCATTCCAGACATTATGCCGCAGTCTTCTCTATTTTGCGGGATTGGGAGATTTCGCTGGCGCGGTCAAAAAATGAGCGGGCCAGGCCCGGTTCGAAGAACCGCGAAGCAAAATGACTTTTTTAACAGTTTAATGCTCACCTTCCCAACTCAGGATCGTGGACTAAACAGGCTTCGTCTCCTTCAGAGAATGATCAGCTCTCATTTCGAACAGTTTAGTTCCCTGGGCCCGGGCAATTTGAATTGCTTTCAGAATGGATCTTTTTGCGATTTCACTTTTATCGGGATTCCCGGCCAAAATTAACTCTCCCTCCGCCCTGTAAATTTCAGCCTCGGGAAATCGAACATCATACATTTCCATAAACTCTCTGGCTTCATCAATCAATGAAAATGCCTCCTCAAATTCTCCGCGCCTGCCCAGTACCTCTGCCAACAGGCCGTAGTAGTATGGTAAATCGGGTATAAACCGGTACTCTTTCAATTCTGAAATTCCTTCTTTCATCAGGTTGATTCCCGTTTCAGGATATCCGGTTTGCGCTTTAGCCCAGCCCCTCAACACTTTACTGTGATGTGACCAGTGAAAGAGTTCATAATCCGTGGTCTTCAGTTCATCAAATTTCTTCAGATAGTCCACGGATCGTTCTGGTTTACGCAACAAAACCTGCCACCATGCCATCATATAGTGCATGTAAACTATATTAAACGGCCTTTCTGATCGCCCGGCATTTCTGAATGCCTGATCAGCCAGTGTTTCTCCCCTTTCAATGTTGCCACTCATTAATTCAACTGAAGCTCTTGCCGCCCGCAGTACAACTCCAGCGTCAAGATCGTACAATTTCATGTAGGTTTGATGCTGCCCGGGATCATAATGTTTAAGACCTTCCTCCAGGTATGATTTTGACTGAATGGCATCTCCCTTCAGATATAAAAGAGAACCGCCCACAATGTAACAGGCTTTTGCTATTGCTACACTGTCATCCCGTTTCCTGGCCTCTTCCAACATCTGTTTGCCTGTTTCAAAAGCTTCCGACAGGTTTCCTGTAAGCAATTTTGCCATGGCAAAAGCAAACAGAATAGGAGGTGCAGGTTGCTCACCCAGCCGGTCACACAGCTTTTTTACGCGCTCACAAACATCAACCACCTCAACCGCTGTGTGCTCTCTCTGATGAAGCAGCGAAACAGCCAGGTCTGCCTGTAGATCCCGTTCCATTCTGTCTCTTTCTCCGCCTTCAGCCAGTGATGAGGTAAGTTCCATCGCTTTCCGGTAAAAATAGACATCCTGTTTGGAGAGAACATTCCTGGCATTATTTGCGGCTTTCTCATACCAATAAATTGCTTCAGATATTTGGACGGCTTTTTCGTAATGAAATGCCATCCGGCCGCTGTACTCTTCAGGTGAATCCCGGTAGATCCGGTTGTACGTATCCGCTATTCTTTTATGAAAAAACCTCCTCCTGTGCCGGCTGATGCCGTTGTATGCAACCTCCCGGATCTTGTCGTGGGTAAAATCAAAAACCTGCGTACGGTTTTCCCGAATAATCCGGTGGTCCAAAAGCTCATCCAGCAGGTTCGTCAGTTCATTTTCTCCTGCCCCGGCTGTATCCATCAAAATATTGAGTGCAAATTCCCGCCCTACAGCCGCCGCAATCTCCATTACGTTTCTGGCCTCATGAGTCAAATACTGAAACCGGTTCTGGATCACTGCCGAAATCCTGTCAGGTAACTTTCTTTCATCCGTGCCTGCACTGATATCTCCTGGACGGGCCCTTCCCTCACAATCCACAGGCATGACATCCTGCCTCAAAAACTCAACGATAAAAAGCGGATTCCCCTCCGTTTCATTATAGATTGCCTGTTTCTGCTTTTCTGTCGGTTTTTGGCCGGTTACAGCCTCCATTAACTGATCCGACTCGCCCCTTTGAAGCGGATCCAGATCAACCACAGCAAGTTTACTGTGTTGCCGTAATCCGGAAAGAACCTTCTTCAATTCACGATTTTGCTCCAACTCTACCGTCCGAGCCGAACCCACAATCAATATTTTGGCTGATTCCCCATAATGAAGCATATAATCGAGCCAGGCGATCGATTCCGGGTCAGCCCATTGAAGGTCATCCAACAGGATTGCGATTGGCCCTGAATCAGATATAAAAACGCTGCCAGCCGCCTGTAAAAGATTTCTCTGGTTCAGAATCGCAGTATTTTTTTCGGATTGATTCAGTTGCGGGTTTTCAATCTTTAATTCGGGCAGAATCCTGGCCAGTTCCTCCATCCAGACCGGGTCCAGATTTCGTATTATTGGCTTGATGAGGGTATGCCTCAAACAGTCGATGACCATTCCATAATTAACGGATCCGGCTGAAGAATACGATCTTGTCGAGATAACGGTATATCCCTGTCTTTTCAGATAACCTTCAAATTCACGCATCAATCTTGTTTTTCCTATACCGGGCGTTCCCTTTAACAAAACCATTTGGGGTGATTTCTCATCTAATACACGTTTCCAGCTATGGATGAGAGCTTTCCATTCAACCTTGCGGCCAACCAGATCCCAATCTTCATCTGATTCTGCCAAATGTTTCATTTGAGCCGATTCTTTACCGGATACACTTCCTTCTTTGACCTGATGAAAAAGCTCCTGAGTTTTTTTTGCCGGGGCTATGTTCATCTCTGATTCCAGAAACTCTTCATACTCTTGATACACCTGAACGGCATTTGCCCTTTCACCTGCAATCATATAAAGCCGCATCAGGTGTTGCCTGGCACTTTCTGAGAAGGGGTCCAACCCGGCCCATCTGTTTGCGTAGAAAATGGCATCCCCGAATTCTCTCTGATTTTCGCAGACTTCTACAAGTGATTTCAGGACGTTCAGATATTCCATTTTATACCGTTCTCTCATCGGCTCGATCCAATCAGAATAAACAGACTCCAGCAGCGGGCCTTTATACAACTCTTCTGCCTGCTTTAAAAAAATTATCCTTTTAGTATCATTTTCCCGGATTTGATGATCTGATGCGGATGAAACGGCAGTTTCAAACTCAGCTACATCTAAGTGAAATTCACTTTTGTTATTCCATTGCAGAGTTTGTTGATTGACAAGTAGATATTCATTCGCATCGGGGAGATATTTTTTCAGGTAATAGAGTGCATTTCGAAGGTTGGTCAATGCCTGTTGCTCCGTGCAATCAGGCCAAAATGTAAATGCTATGAGTTGTCTGCTTTGCGGCGAATTTCGTTTTAGCAAAAGCCAGGCAAGCAGTTCTCTTGAGCGTTTTTTTGATATCACACAACTCCTTTCCTCGCTGTAAGTCAAGCCAAATTTTCCAAATAAGGTAATTTCCAGTGCCCCCATCCCACACTCCTGTTTATGCCTGATCACTGATAGTTATCTAATTGATCAGCTAAATCAAAATTATTTTACTTGATAAGAGCTGAAAAAATAAGTCTGATACTTGCTCACAAGGCTTTTAATTAACACTGGATGAAATAATCAACAGTCCACTGAAATGGCCCAAAACCTACCGATGTCTTTAGCGATCATCTTTCTGAAGTATGAGATGTACAACAACCTGTAAGATTTGAAAAAAGAGAAATCCGTTCCCCAGGCCGAACTGCGCCGCTATCACGTGTCTGCGGAGAGTGAGGCA
>CAYOLE010000285.1:0-3794 GCA_964404705.1 uncultured Rhodohalobacter sp.
TGTTTAAAATTGTTTTACTTTGTTGTTTTTGGTACATATTTTATAAAAAAAGTATAAAATATAAATATAAACTTCCGTTAAACGACCGGGTTCTGAAAATGATACTCGTACGTTATTCTATGAAAGAGAATATTGCTCCTGAGGAAGTACAGCGCTTGGAAAAACACGTACAGGATGCCGTTATTAAATTCAACACCAAAAAGAGAAAATGAGTAACCAACGTTTATTTATTATTCGTCACGGAGAAACAGATTTTAACAGAAAAGATATGATGCAGGGAAGAGGCATTAACGCCCCCCTTAATGAGAGGGGAAAAAAACAATCACAACAGCTTACTACGGCACTTAAAAATGAATCAGCTGATCAGGTGATTGCCAGTAGTATGTTGCGAAGCATTCAAACTGCTCAAACTCTGGCAATATCTCAGTCCCTGCCCATTCAGTCATATGAGGAATTGGATGAGATGAACTTTGGAAAACTTGAAGGAAAGAAATCCGCTGTTATTGGAGATGAACTTAACAGGATTCATAATGAATGGGCAGCCGGCAATGTATCTCTGCCAATGCCCGGAGGAGAATCACCTCTCGAAGTTTTTGAAAGAGCTAATGGTAAACTACAGGATTTGCTTGTGGGACCCCGATCCAAAACTTTGTTTATAGTGCTACATGGGCGGTTAATCCGTATATTACTATCGGAGTGGTTAGGATATGGCTTAAAAAACATGCATAAAATAGATCACCACAACGGGTCTATTTATCATGTAAGAAAAAATGGCGCATCTTACGAGGAAGTTTATCTTAATAAAATAGATCACCTTATTGTTTAGTTTTTTTTCTTCAGACATTTTAGTCAATTTGATGCTTACGCAATGCAGGAAACGTAAAACGTGAATGATCTTTATCTTGAGAGGGTTCTATCATCAAAAGCATAAATTCATGAAATAATTTGATATATGAGTGAAAAAGTACGGAATATGTTTGCGGATATTGCTGATGATTACGATAAAATCAATAGCATACTTTCGTTAGGCGTTCACAGTGCATGGAGGAAAAAAACTGTTGAAATGAGCGGCGCCAAACCCGGCGATCGAATATTAGATTGTGCCACAGGAACCGGAGATCTTGCATTTGAATTTAAAAAGAAGGTGGGGCATACAGGCACAGTTACCGGAACAGATTTTTGTAAAGAAATGATAGAGCATGCACCCGAAAAAGCAGAAAAAAAACAGTTAGTTGTAAAATTCGAAGTAGCTGATGCAATGAACCTTCCATATGAAAATAATTCATTCGATGTGGCAAGTATTGCGTTTGGTATCCGCAATGTGGATGATCCGATTCTGTGCCTAAAAGAGATGGCTCGGGTTGTAAAAAAAGGTGGGCGGGTAGCGATTCTTGAATTTGGCCAGCCTGATGGTTTGATAAAATACCCATATCAGTTTTATAGCAGATATGTGATGCCAACAGTAGGTGGCTGGATCAGTGGCAACAAAGACGCGTACACCTATTTACCTGAAACAAGCGCATCATTTCCAGCCGGACGTGAATTCTTAGACCTTATGGACAAGACTGATAAATTTCGGGAAAAAAAATCAGCAAGCCTGACTGGCGGTATAGCTTATGTGTATGTGGGCACCGTGAAATAAAATTAGTATATTGCCTCCCTTGGATTTATACGGCCTCAGATTAGTTGTTCTGATAATTTACGTAGAGATGTCAGCTATCAAATGTTAATGACTTTTTAATATGAATGGAGATCATATGAAAATTGAGGAAATTAAAAAATTTATACCTCACAGATATCCCTTTTTACTTGTTGACCGTGTTCTGGAGATTGAAGAAGATCGAATACTAACTTTGAAAAATGTATCGGTGAATGAAGAGTTTTTCAATGGACATTTTCCGGGCCAGCCTATTATGCCTGGAGTATTGCAGGTTGAGGCAATGGCGCAAAGTGGCTGTATCATGCTGATGAATAGTAAAATTGTCGAAAATCCTGATGATGTAATCATGGTTTTTACTGGAATTAATAGTGCTAAATTCAGGAAATCGGTTGGGCCGGGAGATCAGCTGAAGATGGAAATAAACTTAACAAATCATCGAAGAAATTTTATTACTATGGCGGGAAAAGCTACGGTAGATGGCAAGGTTGCCTGTGAACTGGAAGCATCGGCTGCTATTGTTCCGCGGGAGAAAGCATGAGCACTCAAAAACGATCTGAACGTACCGATAAAGTAACTACACAGACGGTCGTTGAAATGAAAAAAAATGGCGAAAAAATAAGTATGCTTACAGCCTATGATTACACAATGGCGGGGATTGTAGATTCCGCCGGAATTGATGTGATCCTTGTCGGAGATTCTGCAAGTAACGTTATGGCCGGATATGAGACGACAGTTCCGATGACTCTCGATCATATGATCTATCACACATCATGTGTAGTGCGTGGTGTAAACCGCGCCCTTGTTATCGCAGATTTGCCATTTATGAGCTATCAGGTTACAGCTAAAGAAGCGTTGATTAGTGCAGGACGCATGATGAAAGAGGCAGGAGCACATGCTGTTAAGCTCGAAGGCGGTAAACCTATAGCAAAGACGGTTAAAAAAATTATAGATGCAGGAATTCCAGTTATGGGACATCTGGGATTAACACCCCAGAGTATTTACAAATTTGGTACTTATAAAGTTAGAGCAAAAGATGAAGAAGAGGCTGAACAACTTGTGGAAGATGCAAAAAAACTTGAAAAAGCTGGTGTTTTCTCTATTGTATTAGAGAAAATCCCGTCCTCATTGGCCGAACGGGTAACTTCCCAGTTATCCATACCAACTATTGGTATTGGTGCCGGTCCGCATTGCGACGGACAAGTTTTGGTAACGCACGATATGCTGGGACTAAATAAAGATTTTAGTCCGCGTTTTCTGCGTCGTTATGCAGATCTTTACACAGAAATGAGTAAGGCTGTTACCCACTATATTAACGATGTGAAAGACGGGGATTTTCCAAATGAAAGTGAAAGATATAATTAACTATTTGTTGAATGACGTCAAAAAAACGATCTCTGATTCTTGTTTGTAACGATGATGGTATTTTTTCTAACGGTATAAAGGCATTAACAGAAGTTGCATCGGAATTTGGTGATGTAGAGGTTGTAGCACCAGACCGGCAACAAAGCGCCGTAGGACATGCTATTACTGTTTCTACTCCGCTTAGGGCCCGATCGTTTAAACTGGATAACCGGTTTAATGGCCATGCAGTAAATGGAACACCCGCTGATTGCATTAAACTTGCCCATAATCAATTACTGAAAAGAAAACCGGATCTTGTTGTCAGCGGAATCAATCATGGAAGTAATGCGGGGATTAATATCATTTATTCGGGTACTGTTAGCGCCGCAACAGAAGGCACAATTTTAGGATATCCCTCCATTGCATTTTCCTGCACAGATTTTGATGAAGATGCAGACCTTTCAGGCTGCCAGGAAGCGGCTCGCAGGGTCATTAAATATGTGCTTGATAAACATCTTAAAAAGGGAGTTACCCTAAATGTAAACGCACCCTCAGGTCCTTTAAAAGGAATTCATTGGGCACGCCAGGCTAAAAGCCGCTATGTTGAAGAATTTGAGGGGCGGGTCGATCCGCATAACAGAGACTATTACTGGATGACCGGCAAATTCGAGCTTCTTGAAAATAATGGAGGCAGTGATATAGATGTTCTTGAAGAAGGGTACGCATCTATTACGCCGATACAATACGATCTTACCGCTAAAGATCTTTTAAATTCCCTGAAAAATGTAGAATT
>CAYOLE010000286.1:0-3785 GCA_964404705.1 uncultured Rhodohalobacter sp.
CTTGACGAAGACGGAAACGAATTTAACCTGGATGAATTCGGCGCTTTTGTTCAGCTTTCAAAATCTGTTCTTGATGACAGGCTGGATCTTCAGGGTTCACTCCGGTTTGATAAACATCAGGATTTTGAAGGTCAATTTTCGCCCAGAGTATCTGCAGTTTACTCCATTGCAAATAATCAAAATATCAGGGCTTCCTTTCAGCGCGGGTTTCGTATTCCCTCAACGCAGAATCAGCTAATTGATTTGGATGTGGTGTCCCGCCGGCTTTTGGGCAACAACAGGATATTAATTGATCGATACCTGTTGGAAGAAAATGAAGTGTATCGATCAGAAAGTGTGGAGGCGGCCAGAGAGGCGTTGGCGACCGGAGAAACTACACCTGAACAGGCACGAAATATGCTGCAGGGTGTTGATTTTGAACCGTTTCGCACCGAAAAAGTGACAACCTTTGAACTGGGTTACAAATCACTGATCAGAAACAGATTATTTCTCGATGCTTATTACTACTACAATATCTATGATGATTTTATTGCTGAAATTGAATTTATACAAGGTATTCCCAACGGTTTACGGCAGGATCCAGGAACATTTAACGCTTCATCAGCTGAAGGACAGGACGCAATCATCAACCGTACCGTTGCCACACAGCGGTATGGATTGAATATTAACGCAGATGGTACCGTTCGGTCGCATGGCGTTGCTGTTGGATCGGAATACAGTTTACCGCAGGGATATAACGTGGGTGGCAATATGTCTTATAACGAGCTTATATCGCAGCAGGATCTTCTCGATCAGGGATTTCGGGCTAGTTTTAACACTCCTAAATACCGTTACAATCTCTCCTTATCAAACCGAAGAATTACCCGGAATTTTGGATTTAATGTTACGTATCGCTGGCAGGATGCATTTCAGTGGGAATCTACATTCGGAGAAGGAGTAATACCGGCTTTTGGAACAATGGATGCACAGGTTAGCTTACGATTGCCTGACTACAACTCAATTCTGAAATTTGGTGGCAGTAATATCTTCAATAACAGATATGAAACTTCCATTGGTAACCCCACTATGGGGGCAATCTACTATGTATCGCTGACCTTTGACCAGTTACTCAATTAAATTATGAGCATATCTATGAAATTTATCTCTAAAATTTTCCTCTCTATTATTTTTGCAGGAATGTTTTTGGTCAGCTGTGACGGTTCGTATGATTCTTTGGTTGATGCTAATGCAGATCGTAATCCCGTACCGGATACAGAAGTTGAAGCTTCGCAGGGAGATGCCGATTTCACCAGCTTTGTTGCTATCGGAAATTCTTTAACATCCGGTTATATGGATGGCGCTCTTTACAACAACGGGCAGCGATTTTCAATACCTGCTTTATTATCTGCTCAGTTTGAGTATACAGGAGCACCATCAACATTTAACCAGCCTGATATTAATTCTGTTAATGGATTCAATACAATTGTGAACACAGGAGAAGCGCCTATTCTCGGAAGGTTTAAGCTGGATCCGAATATTCCGGGGCCATCTCCCACGGTAAATGGTGATGAGATTTCTGACTTTGATGGCCATGCATCTGACCTCAATAACTTTGGCGTACCCGGAGTGAGGGTGGGACAGTTAATTACACCCGAAACGGGTGATCCATCTTCACCCTTATTTAATCCGTTTTATGCCCGATTTGCATCTTCCCCCGGATCCTCTACAATTCTGGATGATGCAATTAGCGCAGATCCCACTTTTTTTACACTTTGGGCCGGCAATCAGGATGTGCTGCAATATGCACTGAATGGTGCAACCAATAGAAATTTATTAACCTCACAGGAAAATTTTCAGCAGCAGTTCGGATCTGTAATAAACGAACTAATGGCAGAAACTCAAGCCAGTGGTGTAGTGGCAAATATTCCACAATTTCTTGCAGTCCCTTTTTTTCGTGCAGTGCCTTTTAATGCCATTCCACTTGATCAGGAAACAGCAGATCAGCTAAACGAGGGCTTTGCCGGTTTCGGCCTGGCTCTGGATGCTATTGTTGATAATCTCGGTCACAGCCCGGCGGATGCAGACCGAAGGAGGGTAAGCTACCAGGCAGGAAATAATCCTATTCTGATAGTGGATCGAAATCTTGAAAATCTGGGACCAAAATTTGATATTCTGCGCCAGTTTGGAGGTATTACAGCCGAGCAGCGGCAGGCACTTCAGCCTTATGTACAATCCCGCCCAATTGAACCGGGAGAACTCGTACTTTTAACGGCCGCTACTGTATTGGGCACTCTGGCAGATCCCGATAATCCAAATACACCCATTGGGGTTGTGATTCCGCTCGAACCGGAATATACGCTCACATCAGAGAATATTGTTGAGATTGAAACAGCAAGACAAACGTTCAATGCGATTATTGACGGGGCAGTGACAGCTGCCAATACTCAGAACAACAGATTAGCATTGTATGATACAGATGCCCCAGAAGGTGCACTTGCTGAAATATTTGGCATGGATGGCAGCACTCCGGGTATCAATATAGATGGTGTTCGTCTGCAACCGGATTTTAGCCCGAATGGTGTCTTTTCAGCCGATGGCGTTCACCCGAATGCGCGGGGAAATGCTATACTTGCCAATGAGTTTATTCGCATAATTGAATCCGAATTCAACGCTTCTATTCCTAAAGTTGATGTTTTAGCGTTGCCGGGTGTGTCTCTCTGTGCAGGTGATTGTGTAAGTCAGCAGGGGGGAAACTGAGTGAATTTAGCACGTATTTAACATAACTATCTTGCTGATACGGACAGCTACTTTTACAGAAGGTATCCCCTTGAGAAAAGCTAATGTAGCGTGCTTAAATTACTCAGCTGTGCGATTTAGCTTTGAATTGCTGATGAAAAAATTATTGGTGAGAGAAATTCGGGATAGCCATCAAAAAATAAAGCCGCGCATCTGACCACGGCTTTATTCATTACTCCTTGTATGCCAGTCGGCAAGATTACATGTCCATCTTGTAATCTACATAATAGCGTTTTTCAGCAACTGATTCGATAAAATTTACCGCTTTTTGATGATGTGAATTTCGTGTGTACATCTGGAAATCCAGTTCTGTTTCAAAATCGCATATCAATACCACATCGAGCGCTTCGCTATCATCAGGCTTTGTTTGGATACCAACTTCAACTGCTTTTATCTCCTCAATATTAGTTCGTAATCCCTCGAGTATCAACTTTAATTTCTGGGCATTTTTTTCCTTGTTCGCGCCCTGCGCTTTTTCTTTCAATTTCCACATTACAATATGGCGTATCATAGTAATTTCCTCGATTTAGTTTTGGTTAACTATTGCTGAAAAGCAAAGGCCAGGTCAGTTTCATTTACTCTTGCAGAAACTCTCTGAAGCTGTTCTTTTGAATATGACCCAACTGCCCAGGAACAGTATTTGGCTTTGTCGGGCTGATGATCCGTCATCCAATCATACACATAGAGATAACCTCTTGCAACTGTTTCCCTGTCTTTTTGTGTTAGATTGTCAGGATCGGAAAATTCCGGCAGATTTGATGATTTGCCGACTAAAATAATATTGGGATCGTCGATTTCATCACTGTTTCTTTCATTATTTACCGGCCACTTTTTTTTCGGACTTGAGAGTTCTTTAATCAGGACATCAAATGTTTTCGCCGAAACTTTCTGTTTCCAGGATTTCTCCGACTCTGAAGTGAATACAGAAGCAGCAGTTTCAGTTTCCTTATTAACCATCGGCAGATTAGTTTTAATATGATCGCAAGATTCATCTAAGGTTTTAACTTCCA
>CAYOLE010000287.1:0-3726 GCA_964404705.1 uncultured Rhodohalobacter sp.
GCTTGAAGAAAAGGGATTACAACACGACAGGCGGTGGATGCTGGTGGATCAAAAAGGACAGTTTTTATCCCAGCGACAACATCCGGGCATGGCTCTGCTGCAAACCCGGCTTTCTGATGAAGGTATTTCGGTATTTCAGAAAAATGATCCTGATAAAAAAATTGTTATTCCATACGAACCTCAATCGTCCAGTTGGCGTCAGGTAACCATCTGGGATGATAGTGTTGAGGCCCGGCTGGTGGACCGGTCAGTCAGCCGCTGGTTTTCGGATTTCCTGGAGATCAACTGCGAGCTGGTATTTATGCCGCAATCTACTCATCGGAAGCTAAAGCCGAAATACGCGGTCAGCGGAGAGTCGGTGAGTTTTGCCGATGGCATGCCCTACCTTCTGATCGGACAGGCTTCTCTCGACGACCTTAATTCACGCCTTCCCACACCTGTGCCGATGAACCGTTTCAGGCCCAACCTGGTGATTGCCGGTGGATCCCCATTCCAGGAAGATGAGTGGGAACAGGTACAAATAGGAAACGCGCTTTTTAAGATTACAAAACCTTGCGCCCGGTGCGTAGTTACGACGGTTGATCAGCAATCCGGCCAAAAGGGAAAAGAGCCTTTGACCACGCTATCAACCTATCGCAATGTGGATGGCAAGGTGATGTTTGGACAAAATATGTTATTACTTGAAGGAACTGAGATAGAAGCGGGTGATTCGGTGTCTATCAATCTCCTTAACGTGAATTCGAAATAAGAAATGAGTGAAACAGTCCTCCTTGGAAGGGGGAAGAGGCCCGAATGGCCGAGGGGGATGACCCGTTAAGTATTGTTTTGGCTAAACAGGTAACTATGGGAAAACCCCGAAAAACGCCAGGGGGTGCCAGAGTACCTGTTCCTGGTTTGTTTAAGCTCTTCCCTGGCTTCTTCCAATGAAACCTATGAAACATTAAGACGTAGGGATAAAAAAATAATCCTAAATAAATGGATCATACGCTTCATAATGATGTACTATCCTAAATTTTATGTTCGTGATTTAATACATGTAATATTATTAATTGGCGGTATCTTCGCTCTTCTTCTGTTACTGACAATTAAGGCTGAAGCGCAAAATCAATTTGGAGAGACTGTCACGAATGAAGACAGACGCTATCAAATAAACGCTCACAGAATAGAAACCGGAATTATAACGATTGATGGCCGGCTTGATGAGGAGGCATGGAATATGGCTGATGTAGCAACGGGGTTTACGCAAACGTCTCCCAATCCGGGAGAAGCAGCTACTGAGAAAACTGAAGTTTGGGTACTGTATGATGATTCCGCAATCTACATTGGTGCAAAGATGTATGATAGTTCTCCCGATTCCATAGCAGCCACACTGTTCAGAAAAGACGGCAGCGGGTATAGCGACTGGATCGGCGTTGGTGTCGACAGTTATAATGACCGCCGTACAGCTTTTGTATTTTCCGTAAGCCCCAGGGGGGTGCGCAGTGATATGATGATATTTAACGACGACCAGTTTGACCAAAGCTGGGATGCCGTTTGGGAAGCTGCTGCAAACATCGTTGATGAGGGATGGATCGCTGAAATGAGGATTCCGCTTTCACAGCTCCGGTATAATGGTGAAGAAACAACCGGAGAACGAAGCTGGGGAATAAATTTCCTGAGAGAAATTGCCAGGAAAGGTGAAGAATCTTTTTGGTCGCCTATTCCACCGGAATCATCCGGATATGTCTCCAGGTCAGGCCGTCTTGAAAATATCAGGAATCTTCCTGAATCCCGCAGATTGGAATTTCTGCCCTATGCTTCCGGTCAGCTCGATCGGGCGCCTGGAAATCCTTCAAATCCATTCTACCAGGAGTATGAATTTGGCTCGAATATAGGGGCAGATGTTAAATATGGAATCGGATCGAATTTAACGCTAACAGCTACCATTAACCCCGATTTTGGCCAGGTTGAAGTAGACCCGGCCGTAGTAAACCTGACTGCTTTTGAATCTTTTTTCCCGGAACGGCGTCCATTTTTTCTTGAAGGCTCAGAGATTTTTAATTTTGGCTTTTCAAGCAATATCGACTTAGGAGAAGTGCCGCGTATGCTTCATACAAGGCGAATTGGCAGAACACCACAAGGCCGTGTCCCCGGCAATGCAGATTTTACCGATATTCCCTCACAAACTCCGATTGCGGGAGCAGTAAAATTGAGTGGTAAAACTTCGGGCGGATGGTCTGTGGGCTTGCTGAATGCCCTCACCCTCGAACAGAATGCACAATTTACTCAAGGTGGCGAAACCATTGAATCTATTCCTATAGAACCCTTATCAAATTATACGGTTGGGCGTATGCAGCGTGATTTTCGCGGTGGACAAACGGTAACGGGAATTATGCTCAACAGCTTGCACCGCGATATAAATACCCCTTCGCTGCGGGAGCGCCTGACCGATCAGGCCTACAGTGGCGGCGTGGATTTTGAACAGAGCTGGTCCGACCGGAAGTATCAAATAAACGGACATTTTACAGGAAGTTATATTTCCGGTGAACCGGATGTAATTGAGCGAATTCAGCGTTCCAGCGCACGTTATTTTCAGCGCCCCGATGCCGGTCACCTGGATCTTAATCCCAACAGAACAGAACTGCAAGGTACGTATTCAGATCTGATGTTTACATCAGAAACCCGTAATTGGGTAACTCAGTTTCGCGGTTATCAGATTAGCCCGGGTTTTGAAGTGAATGACATGGGCTTTCAGTCAGCCGCAGATCGCCGGCATTTATCCGGAATGGTTGTAAGACTGCAACAGAGTCCGGTAGGGATCTTTCGGAATTTTAATTTTTGGATCGCATCTGCGGGAATATGGAATACGGCGGGTGATCCGTTGAGCAATCTGAGCGGAACGGGCGCTTTCTTTAATTTTAAAAATTTCTGGACTTTAAATTATAATGTACTCGGCGGTGTTCGTACCCTGAATGACCGACATACCAGGGGAGGACCACTTGCCGGACGCCCCGCCGAAATTTCTTTTAACATGAATATAAATAGTGATCCCCGAAAAGATCTGAGAGTTTCTCCCGGATTTTTTCACCGGAGAACCGAGCTGGATGAATATTTAACCAATATCTGGCTCTCGGTTCGCTATCGCCCGCATCAGGCTGCTACGATTACAATTCAGCCAAATCTGTCAAGAAATTTTAATGCTACTCAATACATAAGAACCGTAGCTGAACCACAGATGTCCGAAACATATGGAAACCGGTATGTTTTTGCTGATCTGGAGCAGACCACAGTGTCTGCATCGATTCGGGTTGACTGGACCTTTACCCCGAATTTGAGCCTCCAGGTATATGCCCAGCCGTTTGTCTCCGCCGGAGAGTTTGACCGGTTTAAAGAGTTGTCCCGTGCCAGATCCCTCAACTATAATGTTTATGGTGAAGATACCGGATCCGTGAATTACGTAGAAGAAAGTGATGAGTACCAGGTTGATCCGGACGGTGAAGGTTCGGGCGAATTTTCAATCGAAAATCCTGATTTTAATATACGATCACTCCGCGGAAATGCTGTAGTGAGATGGGAGTTTCGTCCCGGTTCAACACTGTTCCTGGTGTGGCAGCAGATGCGTTCAAGCCGTGAAGAAAATGGCGTATTTGATGCCGGAAACGATTTCGGTGAACTTATCCGGAGCCCGGCCAGCCACACGTTTTTGGTCAAGTTTTCGTACTGGTTTGGATTGTAAACCGGCGCAGC
>CAYOLE010000288.1:0-3713 GCA_964404705.1 uncultured Rhodohalobacter sp.
TCCTTTTTAAAGAAGTGGTTGATGAATTACCCCTGTCTACAGATCTGACAGTCGTACATGATGGCGAAGAATTGATGCAGCGACTTGAAAATGCCACCATTGAAATTCCTGACGTTCTTTTCCTGGATCTTAATATGCCACGAAAAGATGGATTTGAATGTATATCAGAAATAAATGTCAGCGACAATCTGAAAGGTCTTCCGGTAATTATATTCTCCACAATTTACGATAAAGAAATAGCCGACCGGCTGTATAATCACGGGGCGTATTATTATATGCGAAAACCCTCTGATTTCTCCGAACTCAAAAATGTGCTTCATCAGGCACTCACACACATTGCCATGACTACAAATTCACAACCGACCAGAGAGAATTTTGTGCTCACTACGTAATTTTTAATTAACAGAAGTAAGTATAAACTATGTTTACCTATGGATACTATTAATTACAGAGAGATTCTCGAACAGTCTACTGCAGTGATAGCGGTTGTAAATCCGGATTTCGAGATTTTATCTATATCAGACGGATTTTTAGAAGTTACCAAAAATGAAAGGGAGAATATCTTCGGCCAGCCCATTCTAAATGTGTTCCCCAAAATAGGGAATAATATCGAAGAAATTTTTAAATATACTTTGCATAGTTCACTCACCAGGGTACTTGAAAACAAGAAGAAAGATACCACCCGGGTAGTCAGATATGATATTCCATTAACAGATTCCACGGATGGGGGTTTTGATGTACGATACTGGAAAGCAATAAACACACCCATACTGGATAACAATAATACTGTTAAATACATAAAACAGATCTTTATAGATGTTACGCACAGCGATGAATTAACTTCTCAGCTTCAACGGGAGAAAGAAAACCTTGATGCATACAAAACGGCTGAACAATATATAGACAAGGCATTTCGGCAGGCACCTGCTCCCGTATGTGTGCTTCGCGGTCCGATGCACGTTTTTCAAATAGCTAACAGGGAATTTTTACGGATTGTTGCTAACAAAAATGTTTTTGGGAAACCTGCACGCAAGGCCATGCCTGAATTAGAGGGGCAGGGTTTTTTTGACATTTTAGATGAAGTATATGAAACCGAAAAATCTTATAGCGCCAGTGAAGTTCCCGCTACTTTCAGCCTGAGTACAAGCAAAAAGGTAGATGTATATATAGACTTTGTATTCCAGATATTATACGATACAAAAGGGAATAAGGATGGAATTTTTGTTCTGGGGACAGACGTCACAAAACAAGTGATTGCCCGAAAAAAGGCGGAGGAAAATGAATTTAAAATCCGAAAACTCATAGAAGAATCCCCCGTAGCTACAGCTGTTTATGTTGAACCTAACAACATTGTCAGGTATGCCAACGATAAAATGCTGAATTATTGGGACAAAGATGAAAGCATCATGGGAATGCCCCTTTATGATGCTGTTCCTGAACTTAAAGAGCAACTCTTTCTAAAAAATATAGATGGTGTGTATGATACGGGTGAAACTCATACCGGTGTCGAGGAAAAAACCGTTCTTATTATTGATGGTCAAAAGCAAATCTTCTATTTCAATTATACTTACAAGGCGCTGCGCGACAGGGATGGAAAGATCTATGGCGTTCAGAATGTAGTGATAGATGTGACAGAACAGGTGTTGGCACGTAAAAAAGTAGAAAAAAGTGAATATAAATATCGCTCGCTGATTGAACAATTGCCTGTTCCTACAGTTGTGTTTAAAGGCCCGGATATGATAGTTGAATATGTAAATGATAAAATGCTTGAAATATGGGATAAAGATAAATCCACATTTGGAAAGCCATTGATAGATGTACAGCCTGAACTTAAAAACCAACCTTTTTTAGATTACTTAAACCATGTTTATACAACAGGGGAAACCTGGAGTGGTAAAGAAGAGAAAGCTGAACTGATGAGTGATGGTAAGCTGCAAACTTTTTATTTTGACTTTACATACAAAGCACTGCATGATAAAGATGGTGGAATTTATGGCATTCATTGTGTGGCAATTGATGTAACAAAGCAGGTACTCGCAAGAAGAAAGCTGCAAGAAAACGAAAGGACCTTACGGCAGCTGTTAGACTCAATGCCCCAAAAAATATCTAATACTGATTCTGAGGGTAACGTAGTTTTCTTCAATCATCAATGGATTGATGAAACAGGATATACGATGGAAGAATTACAAAATAACGGATGGATAGAAACCATACATCCCGATGATTTTCCTCTTGTAAAAGAAAACTGGGTGAACGCAGTTCAATCAGGTTCTGCACTCGAAGTTGAATGCCGTATTAAACACAAGGATTTAGGTTACAGATGGAATTTAACCCGTTCTGTTCCAATTAATGATAAAAACGGTGAAGTGATAATGTGGGTGGCAAGTAATACAGATATTCACGAACAAAAAAAACAAAAAGAAATCTTAGAAAATGCAGTAAAAGAAAGAACAAAAGAATTAGAGAGAGCCAACAGGGAACTTCTCATGCGAAATGAGGAGATAGAAGAGCAAAAAGTAGAGTTACTGAAAGCAAACAAGAACCTGGAATCCTTCGCTTATATTTCAAGCCATGATTTGCAGGAACCGTTGCGAAAAATCCAGATTTTTTCTGACCGCATTCTGGAAAATGAAACCCAGAACCTTTCTGAAAAAGGAAAAAATTATTTTGAGCGCATGGAAGTTTCTGCTCATAGAATGCAGATCCTGATCGAAGATTTACTCTCTTTTTCCCGCGTTAATAATACCGGGAAAATATTTAAAATTGTTGACTTGAACTCGATTATAGATGATGTAAAGGAAGAACTTGCAGATATCATTGAGAGGAAAAACGCAATTATTGAAGCATCTGCGTTTTGTGAAATAAGGGTTATTCGATTTCAGTTCAGGCAACTGATGAAAAATCTGATCAGTAACGCACTTAAATTTTCAAAACCCGGGGTTCCGCCCCATATAATTATCAGTGGTAAAGCTGCCAGAGGAAGTGAATTAGAACCTAAAGAACTGGAAGACGAGCAGAAGTACTGTCATATAGTGGTATCTGATAACGGGATCGGCTTCGAACCCCAGTTTAGCGAAAGAATTTTTGAAGTATTTAAAAGACTATATGGGAAAGATGATTACCCCGGTACAGGTATTGGTCTTGCAATCGTAAAAAAAATTGTGGATAACCATAACGGTATTATTACCGCTACAGGAGAACCGAACGCAGGCGCTACGTTTAATATATATTTACCAACTGAATAGTAGTTCTTCTGGTGAGAAAGATCCATTTTTATCGTCTTTGATACTCGTCATGAAAAACCTGCTCTAATTATAACCGAATAAAATTTATTATAAGAGATGAAAATCCTGATTAACACAGATAATAATTTAAATATTACACAGGAACTGAGCGATTTTTATAAAAATATGATTGCCGGCGGACTCGACAGATTTGAAGAACAGATCACCCGTATTGAGGTTCATCTCTCGGATGAAGACGGCAGTAATACTGCAGGGGAGGATAGTATACGATGCATGCTTGAAGCGCGACTGGAAGGCCTGGAGCCCAGCGTAGTTACCGCCCATGCAGATAATCCCGAGCAAGCGGCTTCGGAGGCTATTGAAAAACTTAAGGCCTCGCTAAGCAGTACAATCGGTCGCCTGAGGGATTATTAAGAGTTTATTAAAGGCGGACAGTTTTCGGATCGACGAAAAATCTGGTGCCAGTCT
>CAYOLE010000289.1:0-3706 GCA_964404705.1 uncultured Rhodohalobacter sp.
AAATATCCATTACTTAATTTTGTCCACAATTGGTCATCCCCCATTGCCCCCTTATTTAAAGGGGGACACTCCAGAATAAGCTCAATGTTGAACAAAAAGTTATGGGTTCTAAATTGATACCTCGTGGGCTCTGCCCCGAGGTAGTTCATTGAGTTAGCAATTTCCATCAGGGCCGCAAAATGCGTTGTTTTCACCCGTTTGGTCGTCAAAATTCAGCTCTTCTTTCACCTTCTCAAGTGCCTCAACAAACACTTCAACCGGCTGAGCACCGGACACAGAGTATTTTTGATTGAAGATGAAAAACGGTACTCCCTGAATACCCAATTTCCGCGCGTCTTCAATATCTTTCCGGATCTCCTGCTCAATGTCCCTGCTCACAAGTATTTCCCGAATCTCTTTTTCGTTTAATCCGGATCTTAATCCCGTTTTAACGAGATACTCTTCATCATCAATATTTTCTCCGTCCGTAAAATATCCTTTGAAAAGCTTCTCTTTCACCTCGTTTTGAACATTGTGATTTTTGGCAAGATGCAGCAGCCGGTGAGCTTTGAAGCTATTGGCCGGAACGGTTTTATCAAAATTGTATTCCAGTCCGGACTGTTTTGCCCTCTGTTCCATTTGATTATGAATCTGCTTCGATCGTTCAAGTCTCCAGCCTTTTCTCTCTCCAAGTACTTCATAAATTGAGACGTCAGAGGTAGTTTGAGCATCCGGGGCCAGTTCAAAACTATGCCAGATCACTTTTGAAAATTCTTTCAACCCGGTTTGCTCAAGGGCGTTTTCCAGATTTCTCTTTCCGATGTAGCAGAACGGGCAGACAATATCTGACCAGATATCTATTTGTATCGTTTCTGTGTATTGATCGGGATTCAGATTTTTCAGTTTACTCATATGTACGTCCTATTTTATTATCAACGCTCAAGGTATTAGCATTTACATTCCAGAGCAGGAAAAAGGTGATGATAGCGTAAATCAGGTTGTTAGCTGTAGTAGCCGGGTCGCCGGATAGTACAGCGCCAAATGTCAACGCGGCTATTAAAAGCCCCGTGATTGACAGAGTAAACATACTGAATAGGCCCAGGAGTAATAAGAATCCGAGAATCAGCTCCGCAAACGGCAGCGTCCATACAAAGGGAATTAATAAAATTTCAGGCAGCTGGCCTGCAAACCGGTCCATCATAAAATCTGCAAAATTACCGGTTCCCTGAATGAATATTTTACTTATCCCGAATGTTACAAATGTAACTCCAAGTGTAATCCGTAAGATAAAATAAGCGGCTTTCTGTGGTGTAGTAATGGGTTGCTTCATAATTATATTCTGTTTTAAAAATCAGCCAATACCGAAACTATTTTTGTTCGGTGCGACTGAGTGAAATACGGTAGGTTGCTTACTCAATTACAAACTCACCGTCGGCTTTGATTTGAACTTCATTGCTGATCATTGGCGGCGGAAAACCGTTGCCAAGGTCAAACTCCGAGCGATCGATGGTACCGGTGATTTGAATACCCGATTTAAGAGCGCCGCTGGTCATTTCATTTTGAATATTCCCGCGATACAACATGGTTACGGTTACGGGTTTGGTGATACCGTGAAGTGACAGATCACCGGTTAATTCGTAAGTGTTATCGGAAACCTCTTTAATGCCATTACTTTTGAACGTCATCGTTGGATACGTTTCCACGTTAAAAAAGTCGGCGCTTTTCAGGTGATCGTTACGTTGTTGAACCCGGGTATCGATAGAAGCCGTTTGAACGGTAAGCTCTACTTGTGCGTCACTGAAATCCTCCTCGGAAGCTTTAATCGTGACGTCATAATCACCGAAGTAGCCGGGGACATCAGCAATACCCAAATGGGTGACCGTAAAGCCAAGCTTTGAATGAGCGGGATCTTCCACCCAGGTATCCTGGGCAAATGAGCTGATTGGCAAGATTAATAAGGAAAGTATGAGAGTTAGTTTTTTCATAATGCTATGGAGTGTTAAGGTTTGGTTTAAAAAAATTATTGCAATGTCTTAAGATGGACCTTGATTTATTTGTGCAGAATTTTCCAGCCTGCATGCCAATCGTAATTATTTTTTTTCGTGAGTTGCATTAGGAGCAGCTGCATGCGTTCAAGCGTACCGCTGACCGACAGGTCACCGGCAATAACGGGGTTGAATCCCGCTGTTTTTACAAGTTCGGTGACGGACTGTAATGCATCCTCGTCATCCCCGGCAATAAAAGCATCTGCCTGCTTGCCGTCGATGACCGGCTGTTCAAAGTCGGCGGCAAAGGTGGTGTTGAAGGCTTTAATGACCTTCGAATGGGGGAGCCACTGCTGCAGCTCTTCCGCCGCACTGGTATCGGGTTCCGTTGTAAGTTTGTCTAAATCTTCATCCACGGGATTAGCTATGCTGATCACAATTTTTTGGGTAGCCACATCGCGGATCTTATCTGCCAATTCTTTTTCAGCTCCATGGGGAACGGCCAGAATTATAATGTCTGCTTCCCAGCTGGATGTATGCGGACAGCTCATGGGTTCTATATCGGCAGCCGGATGAATCTGTCGGATGTTTTCTGCTAAGGAACCTGATTTTTCCGGCGCCCTGTCAAACAGCAACAGTCGACAGTTACTACCCGCAATACTTTTGGCAATAGCGGAGCCCATATTCCCACCGGCTCCGATGATGGCAATGGTTTGTTTGGTAATAGACATAATGGTTATTCAGTTTACAGGTTATATATATTTCACTGTAAACTTACCCTGCCTGAACTTTCAAGTCATTGATATGTGATAGGAAAAACCCTTGATATATATCAAGAGTAATGATTCCGAACCGTTAGATAAGAGAGGGCTTTGCATAACCGAGCTTTTGTCAAATTTCGGCGTTATCGTGAAATTGAAATCCTCACGTATGGTAAATACGCTCCGGTTTCTCCGCCAGCCGGCGGATGGCCTTGAACTACTACAAAATCCCTGGTTATGCAAAGCCCTCTAAGAGAAGCTTTGTTTTAACGGTTGAAGTTTCCGCGTACCCGACTCAGTGTTTCGGGGCTCATGCCAAGGTAGGAAGCCACCAAATTCAGGGGGACACGATTCATAAATTCAGGATTGTATTTAATCAGGCGGGCATATTTTTCCTCTGCAGTAAGCCCCAATGCATTTTCAACTCGTTGCTGAAGTGCTACATAGGCATTCTGTACAATAATACGATGATATCGCTCATATGGATGGACTTCTTTTAAAAGATCTTCGTGATTTTTCCTGTCAAGGATAAGAAGCTCGCTGTTTTCCAGTAACTCAATGTTTAGCGTAGATGGACTATCTGTAAAAAAACTTTGTAAATCGGCAATCCACCACCCCTCAAAGGCAAAACGCAGAACGTGCTGGCTGCCTTTTGAATCCACTGAATAAGAGTATAGACCTCCTTTCTCTACAAAGGCTAATTCACGACATACATCTCCTTCTTGCAGTAAAAACTGACGCTTGAGCATACGTTTGGGGCGGAACTTGTTTTTACAAAGTTCCCACTCTTCATCAGATAGTGAAACATGCTCCTGAATACTTTCTTTTAGCTTCTGATACATTCGTTATCGGTTTCGGGGATTAGCATCTTATGTATGAAAACGAGTTATCAAAGTTATCTAAAAAAGTACAGGGAAATGACAGGAAATAAAAAAGCGGATATCCTTTAAAAGAGAATAGGTCTGCACTTGCGCTTCAAAA
>CAYOLE010000290.1:0-3701 GCA_964404705.1 uncultured Rhodohalobacter sp.
ATGACTATGAATTGACTCATCCGATGACTCAAACCCGCCATTTCATCATTGACACATCATTAGTTTATTGAGTACTCTTACCGTGATCCGGTATCCAGGGAGTTTCTTTTGAGTTTTGCTTTTTATTTTCATATCGGGCAAGAACAAAAAGCAGATCTGAGAGTCTGTTGAGATAGACAATTGCGGCTGGTGGAATAGATTCGCGTTGTGCAAGTTCAACTGTTTCCCGTTCTGCTCGCCTGCATACGGTTCTCGCGAAATGAAGAGTAGATCCGGCGCCTGTGCCGCCGGGCAGGATAAATGATTTTAATGGATCGAGATCTGTTTCGAGCTGATCTATCCATTGCTCAAGCTTGTTTACTTCCTTTTTGCTTACTTTCTCAATACGGGATTTTTCAGGATCGGGAGTTGCCAGTGTAGCTCCCACAACAAAAAGATCATTCTGCACCTGTTTAAGTATTTTATTTCCGATGTCGGATAACGAGTATGAGAGCACCATTCCAACGGTGGAATTCAGTTCATCAACTGTTCCATATGCATGAATGCGGATATCGCTCTTCCTGGTTTTAGAACCTCCATAGAGTGCAGTTTCACCGGTATCTCCTTTTTTGGTGTAGATCTTCATAAAGGTTGATTAGAATTTATATATTGGCATTTCCTTTCAAAATAATGAACTGTCGGAATTTATCAGGAAAAATGCTGGCGAATTTGTTTTTTAAATCTCTATTGTTATTTGGATGCTCACGACTCAATATGGAATGATCTGCCTTTCTTTTCAACAGTAATCATAAGATGGGAAATTTCCTGTTGAAATAATTATATACATGCTTTGAGCAGCCCGGATTCGAAGTACTGAAATCGATTCCAGGCGAGTATTAGATGTACTGTAAAGAAAGCGCTGCTGCCTTGCCTTTTAACATAAATAAGTTGAATTTAGGGATCTGTTAAATGGAACCAAACTACGTAGCAACTCGTTATTATCTGAGTTATTCCAGCTAAGCTGCGTGTATCTAAAGATTAAGATAAACTATGCCCACATTATTACAAGCCGCCAGATCTCAGGTTGGCCGGAAAGTTCTAACCGCCGCTACTGGTTTATTTCTTGTCATTTTTATCATATTTCACCTCGGTGGCAACCTTGCAATTTTTGGAGAGCCCGAAGCCATGAATCGCTACTCCCTGCTTTTGCATGATTTTGGCCCGCTTCTGTGGATTGCAAGAATCGGGTTAGTTATAACATTTGCCATGCATGCCTGGATCGGTTTTTCAATATGGTGGCGAAAACGAAAAGCGAGGCCTCAGAATTACGAGGTGTACAGCAGCAAGGGCGGCCCCAGCAGGCAAAGTCTCAGCTCCAGAAGCATGGCATTTACCGGGGTTGTGTTACTTGTTTTCCTGGTTATTCACATCAATACTTTCGCGATGGGCGATACCGGTACGGTGATAGTTGATGGCCGTGAAACGCACGACATCAAATCTCTTGTTCTTGAAACATTTCAAAATCCATTATATGCCTTCGGGTATGCCTTTGTCATGCTGTTACTCGGAGCTCATCTTGGCCATGGTATCTGGAGCGCATTTACGTCCCTCACCATCCAGAGAAAGGATGTTTCAGCCGTACTCTACACACTGGGAGTCGTGTTTGCGATTGTACTTGCCACCGGCTTTCTGTTTATTCCGCTATATGTATATTTTGGCGGCGGATGCGAAGCCGCACTTATTCACTGCCGGTAAATTATTTTAAATCGACAAAGACTCAGGTATTATGAAATTAGACTCAAATATTCCGTCCGGTCCCCTTGAGGAAAAATGGTCCCGGCATTTGAAAGATATCAAACTTGTTTCACCGAACAACAAGCGAAAATTTAATGTAATTGTTGTCGGAACCGGGCTTGCGGGGGCATCGGCCGCATCAAGTCTTGCGGAACTGGGATACAATGTTTCCACATTCTGCATTCAGGATTCGGCCCGGCGTGCGCACAGTATTGCCGCTCAGGGTGGAATAAATGCGGCGAAGAATTATCAAAATGATGGAGACAGTGTCTGGCGCCTGTTTTACGATACGATTAAGGGTGGTGATTACAGAAGCCGCGAGGCCAACGTGTACCGATTGGCTGAGAATTCGAACAACATTATAGATCAGGCCGTGGCCCAGGGCGTGCCTTTTGCACGGGAGTATGGCGGACTGCTTGATAACCGGTCGTTTGGCGGCGCACAGGTGTCACGGACATTTTACGCCCGCGGGCAGACAGGTCAGCAGTTGCTATTGGGAGCTTATCAATCTATGATGAAGGAAGTTCACGCAGGTAAAATCAAAAACTATCCGCGCCACGAAATGCTGGATCTTGTAGTTGTCGATGGCAAAGCCAGGGGAATCATCACCCGGAATTTGGTGGACGGAACCATAAATAAATTTCAGGCAGACGCGGTAGTTCTGTGCACCGGTGGATATGGCAATGTTTTTTACCTTTCAACCAACGCAAAAAATTCGAATGTAACGGCGGCCTGGAGATGCCACAAACGGGGGGCGGCTTTTGCCAACCCATGCTATGTTCAGATTCATCCGACTTGTATTCCTGTTAGTGGTGATTATCAATCAAAACTTACTTTGATGAGTGAAAGTCTGCGGAATGACGGTCGCGTGTGGGTTCCGCGCGACCCTAAAGACGATCGAAAACCTAATGATATTCCTGAGGAAGACCGCTACTATTATCTCGAGGAAAAATACCCGAGTTTTGGAAATCTTGTGCCCCGGGATGTTGCATCAAGAAATGCCAAACTGGTGACCGATGACGGTTTGGGAGTGGGGGATACCGGTCTTGCAGTATACCTCGATTTCCGCGATGCCATCAAACGGGAAGGAAGGGATGCAGTCGAGGCTAAATACGGTAACCTCTTCGCCATGTATGAAAATATTACCGATGAAGATCCTTATACCATGCCTATGCGAATTTTTCCCGCGGTGCACTACACCATGGGAGGTCTGTGGGTAGACTATAACCTGATGAGTAACATCCCGGGATTATTTGTTGCCGGCGAGGCAAACTTTAGTGATCACGGCGCGAACCGTCTTGGAGCAAGTGCGTTAATGCAGGGTCTTTCAGATGGCTATTTTATCATCCCCTACACCATCGGAAATTACCTGGCGGATGCTGGTCTGCAAAAGCTGGATACAGAACACGAAGCTTTCAGAGAGGCAGCCGATTCTTCATCTAAACAGCTCGATAATCTGTTGTCGGTAAACGGCGATAAAACCGTGATTGAATTTCATCGCGAGCTGGGTAAAATTATGTGGGATAAGGTAGGAATCAATCGCAGCAAAGAGGGATTGACTGAAGCCATAAAACAAATCCAGGCTCTGCGCGGAGAATTTTATCAAAACGTTCGCGTGCCCGGCGAAACAGCCTATTACAACAAATATCTTGAGTTCGCACATCGTGTGGCTGATTTTTTTGAGCTTGCGGAACTCATGGCTCTGGATGCGCTCGACAGGGAAGAATCCTGCGGATGCCACCTGCGCGAGGAGTATCAGACTGAGGAAGGTGAAGCTCTGAGAAATGACGAGGAATTTTCGTACGTCTCCGCCTGGGAATATCAGGGTGTAAACGGAAAACTGGAAACCACCCTTCACAAAGAACCGCTGGAGTTCGAATTCGTGGAATTGAAACAACGAAGTTACAAATAAGGATTTATTATGAGCC
>CAYOLE010000291.1:0-3696 GCA_964404705.1 uncultured Rhodohalobacter sp.
TGGGAATACGCGTTTTTCTTCCGATTCTAAATGAGACAGTAGGTCACGGGAAAGGGAGAAAAACTTTTCATAAATCGCCACATTTTCAGGATGACGCTCACCATGTACTCTTGCTACTTTTGCTGCATAGGCACTAATTTCTGATGTTTTTGTCCGTACAAAATTGTGGTGAGTCCGTTCAATATGCATGATCAAAAAACCGGGTTCCCAGGCATTGTAATTAAGATCAGGATTTTGATTAGCGGACTGTAAAAGAGATAACTTCGACAGGACCTCTTTAAGCTGAAGGCCTTTCTTTTCGCATGCTTTGGAAAGTGAAATCCCTCCACCACAGCAAAAGTCAATGCCGAACTCTTTAAATATACCGGCTGCATGATAGTTATCGGCCACAATATCGCCGATTCTGGATTCTGATAGTATCTGGTTTTGTTTTTCTGATCGTGTCATATTTTTTAATAAGTGAAATTAAAATTATTTCTTCCAGAGCAGGCATACATAGGTTCTTACCAGATGATGGAAGTTTATTCATAAGAAATGGAATATATGTGAAGATATTATTAATAAAAAAGAGTATTTTATCCTAATATAGTTCCAAATTCTGATACTTAGGAAAATGGAAAATCCAGTCTACATCTCCTCTGCAATGTTTTTCCGTTCTTCTTTTATATGCAGTGTTGTATCAGCCGAAACGTCCTCTAATACCTGGGTATGGCCCGATGGCCAGCGGATAGACAAATGTTTGATTCCGGAGTCTGCAAGACCGAAGAAAAGTGATTTGGTGCTTGTGCTTTGATAGGATCCCCCGGCTTTCACTTCCCGGATGATGAGATGGCCGTCAGTCCTTTCAAGGATTACCCTCGCTCCGATGGCATCCCGGTTTGTATCAGTACCTTCGAGCGTTAATTTCAGCCAGTGATTTTCATTATTTGTGGTATTTAATAACAATTGAGGATGGTCGCCATCAATATTTGATACCACAAGGTCTGGTTTACCATTGTTGAGGATATCGATTACTGCCAAGCCTCTGGATACACTATTATTTTGAAAACTGCCGGCCGAGAGTGTTACATCTTCATAACGTCTGTTTCCATTATTTTTGAAAAAAAGGTTTTCAGCATCTGTTGGATTAATATCCCACACGGGTCCCGATGCCATTACAAGATCGAGATGACCGTTTTGATTGAAATCCCCAAACTCTATTCCCCAACCCGAAGACCGTCGGCTGGGATTTAAACCGGCATAGGTAGTGGCATAATCAAATCGCAGATCACCAAAATTTCTGAACAGTGAAAGCATGGAGCCTTCCAGGTTAGTAGTAACCAGGTCCAGATGACCACTGCTGTTAAAATCAGCAACGTTTACCCCCATGCTGCTTTTCACTTCATTTACTCTGGCAGCCGCTGCGAGATCTGTAAACGTGCCATCTTTATTATTCATGTAAAGCCGGTTACGGGTCAGGTCGTTAGCGATGTAGAGATCAGGCCACCCGTTGTTGTTGTAATCAAACCATACGGCCGACAACCCTTTTCCGTCTATGTTATTGACTCCCGATTCAGCCGTCGCATTTGTAAAGGTGCCATCACCATTGTTCTTAAACAGAAAAGATTCCTGTGCTTTGAAGAAAGCGGGAAAAAGCTGACGTTCACCAAAATGAGCGGGATTATTTATATCCCAATCAACATTGTTAACGATAAACAGATCGGGATACCCGTTGCCATCATAATCGGCAGCAGAAGCAGCGGAACTAAAGCAAGGATAATCTCCGCATAATCCTTCAAGGTTCAAACCGGCTTTTTCGGTAATATCAGTAAAGGTTCCTCCGTCGTTTTGGAATAGCTGCCCCCCATCATAAGAAGCAATATAGAGGTCCTGTCGCCCATTGTTGTTATAATCAAAAAAAAGTGCTCCCTGTGAATAACCCTGAATTTCCATTAAACCGGCTTCCCTTGTAATGTCCTGAAAGGTGCCATCTCCCATATTTCTAAACAGCGATGGCGGGGATGCTTTTTCAGAAGATTGATCATCAAAAGAGTCCATGCTGACAAAAAAGATATCTTCGTACTCGTCACCGTCCACATCTGCTACGGCTACGCCTCCTCCCATCACTTCAAGATAGGAGGGATTGGAACTGTTAACATTTGCCCGTTTAAATGTAAGCAGTCCGGACTGTTCCGTGATATCTTCGAAGTTAAATGACTGATCATCTGGAATCAGTGCAGCCTGCAGTACAGAAACTTCGGCAGGAATCCAGGGTTCATTAAAAACCAGGTTCAAACCGGGGATCTGATGCGGGCCATAATTATTGACCGCAAGTAAAAGCTGGGCGAACAGGAACAGAGTTCCAATAATTTTAACCCGGGCAGATAGTTTTCGCTTGTTATTTACAGGATCATCCATAATAAATCATCAGGTATTCTACGGTTAAACCTGTGGCGATTCCCATCAGGAACGTGGCTCCCATCAACAAAAGCGGTGCGGTGTGTCCTACATCTTTTTTAAGCATAAAATATGTGACGATACTTACTGACGGAGCCGTAACAAGAAGTGCCGCTGCGGGCCCAAGTCCCATTCCGATAAACAGGAAGCCAAGTACCAGTGGGATTTCGAAAAGCGTAGGAATCGCGATCAGGGTGCCAAAAGCAGATATTGTTACGATGGCAAGAAACCCGCTTCCAAGGTATGTTTCAACTGCACCTTCCGGCAGCAACAGCCGGATAAATGCAGCAAGAAACATAGCGCCTGTCATTGGAATAAAGAGACGATAGGCGATCTCAACGCTGCTGCCCCACCAGTTTTTCACGGCTGATATTCCCGCTTCTGTCCAACCCGGATCATCCTGTACATTATGAGGTACAGTGCAGCTTTGAGTTTCGGCAGAAATGTCATTTTGCACGAGATAACCGGCAGTAAAGAATAAATCTCCCCACCTGTTATTAATTTGAACTGCAAGTTTTACAATCAGCGGAGTAAAAATAACTACCATTAATACTGAAGCTGCGATTCGCCCCCATGCAGCCGGGCCCGGAAAAAGAACTAAGATGGTGGCTAACCCCATAATATTTAACAGAGATGCACCCATAACAACCCCAAGAGTGGTTTCGGTATTCGCTCCCCGTTGTTTCCAGCCAAGAGCAACGGGCACAGAGCAGGCACTGCACATCATCAGGGGTGCACCGAGAAGTCCGCCGTATGTGGAGCCTTTGGTGCCGCTCGAGTTTAGCAACCTGCGGATCAGTCCCTGGGGCAATACCAGGCTGGTAATAGCCCCGCCGATTAAAAAAGCGAAAGCCATGCCGATCGCATTGTTGTCGGCCATATTTAATCCGGTTGGGATCCAGGAGAGCCAATAGTGCCAGCCATCGCGTGAGATGATTTCTGTAAAGGTATTAGGAGCCCCGGTTGCAAGTACCGTCAGTATATCTGATTTTTGCTGAACAGAAGGCCAGCGGGTGTAATTCATGAAAATCCACCAAAGAAAAAGTGTAATCCCAATTCCAAACCAGGTTTGTTTAGGAACAGAACGAATACCTGTTAATGAATTTCTGAAGAGGGTCTGGTGCATTTCTATATTTAAGAGTATTTAGTACGATAATACTTTATCGAATTCAATGTGTCAAGCAGAATAAAGAATTTAGATAATTATATGATCTTCACGTAGCCAGGTGCAGCGGATATTTCCGCTCCGGAGCAAATTAC